>JAFAKN010000538.1 GCA_019235415.1 Alphaproteobacteria bacterium | reverse complement strand
CGAACAACCTCTTGCCATTGCCCGCTGCACTCCGGCCGGCCGCACGCTACTTGGCTTGGTGCGCGCCAACCCCGGCGATGTCCAGCGCAATCGCTTGGTATTCGCGGGCCGCGTCGTCAAAAGGCCCCGCCCGTTGCCGCTGACGGGCGGGGCATTTGATATGTTGAGCCCATGCCATGGACGCCCAAGCAAGACGACCCGGAGCAGTCCAAGCGGTTCATTCGAACTAGCTGAGGAGATCGGCGCGGATGCCGATGAGGAAGCCGTAGAGGCTTCCGTGAAGCGGCTAGCGGCCCATGCCCACGAGCCCGTCGTAAGGCCATAAAGCGCACAAAGGCGAAATCGCGTTTGGCAGTCCGCAACTATCTCCTGCCTGTGTCATTGCTGCGGTTTGCGGGCGCCCGAGGGAGGCTCATGGGGCACAGTGACGACCAGGTGCGCGAACTACGTCAACGGGCCGCGCGAGCCCGATACATCGCGGCTGGCTTTACCCAAAGGGACGACCGCCTGCGGATCATCGCCTATGCCGAGGAACTGGAGCGGCAAGCCGATGCGCTAGAGGCACCCACGCCCAAGGCGCAACCCGTTGTCCACGAGCAGATGCAAGTCCAACAGCAGTCGGCGGAAGATCCAAAAGAAGATCCAAAAGACGACTAGCGGCGTGTGGGTTTGTCAGCCGTAAACTCGTCGCGGACCGCTTCGGAGTCCCGCCGATGTATTGGCCAATTTGGAGCAACACAATGACCGATGTCGATATTGCCGGTGGCGCCGAACTGGGGAATGCCGAGTCCGCATTTCGTGCAAGGCCAACCGGCCAATCAGCACGGCTGTACCTGTTGGCGTGGGCCGATTCCAGGACAGGCAGCAGCGCTTCCGTCGCCTCTCCGGACTTGCTCCGAAAATTTGCCCAGGATGACGTGTACTGCGAAGCCTACGCCGATGCCGAGACAGCCCGCGCCAGAGAAGACTGGCCAGGCGTGGCAACCGCCGTGGCCAAATTCCAAGCGGCGGGTGACAGGATCGCGAACGCCAACTAGACCGCGGCCCGCGCTGGGATCTAATTCGCTTTGGAGCGATAGCGCTCAATGTAGATCGCGACTGAAAGCCGGCCAGAGGACGACGCTGGCCACATATTGCCGTGATCGCATTGGACATTGCCGCATTCGTCCTCCTTGCCGATGCCGCGTCGCGAGCCCATATGAAGGACTGGATCGAGGATGATCGACCTCGCGGCATGCTGTCCGACTGCGGATGGCAAGCAGTGGCACCACTCGCAAAGACCCTGAATTTCCGCGAACTGCCTCTGGGCCCGAGGTCGGCGTATGGGCGTCCCAGCGTATCGGGCCAGCGTATCCGGGGGAATCCCTGTCGTACACGACAAACGCAAAGGAGATCACCCTGACCGACGCTGCATCACTCACGACCGCAGAACAGATCACCCTCCGGCGACTGGCCTACGGCCAGTCGGATCCTGCCTCTCTCAGTCAGCAGGACCTGCGGCGCCTGCGAGAGCTCGGCTTGATCAACGGACCTGAGCGGGCGCCGGCGATGACGGCGAGCGGCCAGCGCTATTTCCATTCGCTGTCCCGACCCGCGACGCCGCGGCAAGCCGACCTCGAGCCCGTATTGGCCGACATGCTGCGCAGGTTACGTCATCGGCCGCAGTAAGGACGTGGGCGGCGGCCGCATCGTATTGCCTAGCCTGGAGTGCTCTCAGTGGAATCTCTCGATCGCAAACGGTCGCGCCTGCGCAAGGAGCTTCAGGATGCCTACGGCGACTGGCTGGCCATGTCTGCGGGTACGATAGACGCACGCGAGGCAGCGCGCGCCGTCGATACGGCAGGCTGCCCGGAGTCGAGGAAGGCCAAGGTGCGACTCGTTCCGATCTCGCGGGAAGGACGTCACCATCAAGATCCATGACGCTGCTGCCGACGCGGCCATGCGGCGCGCCGCGGCGGCGTTCGCACGGCCTCAGCCATGGCGCAGCGTCGGCCAGCTCTTCACGGCGTTCGGCCCGTTCCTCGTCGGATGCGCCGTGATGTACCTGCTGATGCCCAGGTGTTCCTGGCTTGCCCTGGCGCTCGCCGTTCCTACCGGCGCGTTGCTGCTGCGCGTGTTCGTCATCCAGCACGATTGCGGCCACGGCTCGTTCTTCAGCTCGCGCCGCGCGAACCGCATCGTCGGGTGGCTGTGCAGCCTCTGCACCTTCACGCCGTACCGAAACTGGGCGCGCCAGCACGCGCAGCATCACGCGCGCTGGAACGACCTCGACCGCCGCCAGGGCGGCGCGGACATCTACTCGGCATGCCTGACGGTGCGCGAATACCGGGCGCTGCCGCGCCGGCGACGCCTGATCTATCGGCTGGCCCGCCATCCGGCGATTGCCCATCTGCTGCTGCCGCCATTCATCTTCCTGCTGCTCTATCGCGTGCCGTTCGACACGCCGCGCGCCTGGGCCGCCGAGCGTCGTTCGGTCCACTTCACCAACGCCGCGCTGGTATCGCTGTTCGCCGGACTCGTGCTCCTGCTCGGCTGGCAACCGGTGCTCCTCGTGCATCTGCCGGTGATGATCGTCGCCTCGATCCTGGGAGTCTGGCTGTTTGCGCTGCAGCACCGCTTCGAGACGGCGCGCTGGGCAACGGGCGACGACTGGCGCTTCGTGGAGGCATCGCTCGCCGGCTCTTCCTGGCTCCGCCTGCCGCGTAGCCTGCATTGGCTCACCGGCAACATCGGCTACCATCACATCCATCATCTCGACCCGCGGGTCCCCAACTACCGGCTACGCAGCGCGCACGACGCGGTCGGTGCGCTCAACGCGGTGCCGCCGCTCAGCGTGCGCGGCGGCTTGGCGGCGATCGTTCTTACGTTGTGGGACGAGGAGCGCGGCCGGCTCGTGCGCTTTCGCGACGCCGGCGATTCGGGCACCGGGCAATCGACCGGCGGCTGTGGCGCCATACGGGACGCCGTCGTGGCGAAGGCGGCAGGTCTCTCAGCCGCCGGACCGAGCACGTCGCGGAGGGACCTTCACGTTTCTGTCCCTCCACTACGCCTCGCGTAGCCTGTCCCGAGCGAAGTCGAGGAGCTCCGGTCGGGATGATTGCTCCTCACCGGCCGGGAGCCGGGTTCGTCCGGCCGCTTTCCAGGCCGCGCAGGAGCTGCCGGGCAACCTCGAAGACGGGCGAGGCCTGTCGATCGTTCTCGTGCTCGGCGACCTGGCGGGCGCGCGACACGACGGTGGTGATGGACTGCGGGGCCACGCCCATGCCCTCGAGCAGCGCCAGCAATTCCAGCAGGATCAGATAAGCGGCTAGCCCCACTCCATCGCGGACGTCGTCGAAGCTTCTGTCGGTCATGTTCCAGACTCCTTCCGCTACCAGCGTCCCTTGCCGCATCACGATCGCTGGTAGCACCTCGTCACGACAACGCGAAGCCGGCGTGTGTCTCGCGCGCACGGCGAGCGATCTCTTGCGACGGTCCTCGAGGCGCCGCTGACTTCATTGCCGATTGGACGGCCCTCTCGGGAAGGCGTAGACCGGCCGCGCCACCGCCGAGACGCACGCGACGCCCTCGGCTCGTTCTCCGCCCATCTCCGCCGATAGTCGTGAAAGGTCGTCGCGATGCCACGCCATGAAGGCGACAGACGCCGTCCGCCAGGTTCGCTGGCGTGGCGGCAATACGAGGTCAAGCTGGCTTCGGGTCACACCGCGACCTTGGGCTTCTCTCTCGCCGACCCGCGGCATAAATCGATCGCCCGGGCACAACGGGCGCACGACGCTTCGCACCTGGGATGGCTCGTCGTTCGCGACGGCCCGGATGCGCCGGAAGAGGCCGTGCTGTGGTTCCGGCAAGCGACGGCGCTCACCCTGCTGCCGCAGAACGACGACATGACGATCGGCGACGAGGTGAAGGCCCTTCTGCCGCGCTACTTCGCCGTCTTCTTCGATGACATCAAGGACGTGGCGCCAGACCTCGCCGACGTCAGACTTGCCGCGCCAAAGACAGGCGACAAGACGCTTCATTGAACAGGCAAGGGGGCCCGTCTCGCCGAGGCGTCCTCGTCGAGGCATTGGGCGAGCAAGCCTTTTGCGACCGCGGGCGCCTATCCTGAAAGGATTTGGACCGCCGTCGGCGGCGGCCCGAAACGTCAGTCGACCCTGCGCAGATTCTCTGCGGACGACTTGCCGTTGCGCCGGTCGGTCACGAGCTCGAACTCGATCTTCTGGCCTTCGTTGAGGCTGCCGAGGCCGGCGCGCTCGACGGCGCTGATGTGGACGAAGGCGTCCTTGCCGCCGCCGTCAGGCTGGATGAAGCCAAAGCCCTTTTGGCTGTTGAACCACTTGACGGTTCCGCGCATCGGAGATCCTTTCACACTGGGAATTGTGCCGGGAATTGTGCCCGGATTCGTGTTGGGAATTGCGCTGGCCCGGCGCGTCTTGCGAGGCGCCGGGCGAGTCGATTTGCAAGGACAGGCATGGCATCAGTCGGCAAACGAACCGCCGGCGGCCTTCGCCTCCACCGCCCGCTGCTCGAGGCGCAAGGCGCTGTCCTCCAGCTCCTCGATGTGACGCTCGAGCCGGCGCTGGTCGGACTCGGTGGTGAGGGATTCGACCAAGCGCCTGGCGCGGCGCGCGAGGTCGCGCAGTCCGTCCGCCTGCCTCAACAGGTTGTCCTTGGTCAGCGGTTTTTCCATCACGTCCTCTTCCGTCGGTGAGCATCGGCGCCGGCGACGAGGCGAAGGTCCGGCCGACCGGTCTTCGCCTTCAACCCGGTGCGCTGCACGGCCGGCAGCAGAGTCGACGCCGCGCGGCGTGACCGGCTCAGCCGGCGCTGCAGCAGCAGCTCATCGCGGATCTTCTGGTCGCGCGTCAGGGCGATATCGGAGCGCATTCGAGCACCTCCTCCGCGGTCAGCCGGGCGTGCGCACCAGCGCGTAGCCGAAGATCGACAGCACAAGGAAAAGCGGGAACAGAACGGGCCGTGTGAGCCAGCTGCGCATCCGTGCACCTCGCGGGAAACGGGCGGGAGTGCACGCACCTCTCAGCCATCGCAAGCCGGTGATTCGTGGGCGACGGTGAGCCGATGGTACAGGCCGGGCGGGAGCGAGTCCAACCCGCGCGCCTGCCACTTCTGGGCGTCAACGGGTCCATTGCTCGACCGGCGGGAGATCGCCACCGATATCGGCATGTGCTGCCGTCGTGCGGCCGTCACTGCGCCTTGACGAGAACCGCACTTCGAGCACGCGGCCCTCGTCGGTTGTGAGGCTCAGCTCCTTGCGGCCGAGCGCCCTGTGGAGCTCCCAGGCATCCATGCGAATCTCGCCCGAGCCCACGACGTCGCCGCCACGCGTCTGAAAACCGTCGATTTCGTACGCAGCGCGGCCGATCGGCTCGCCGCCGCAGGCAAGGTGGCCCTCCCCGCGCATCACGCCGAGATAGCGAATCGGTCCCCTCATCGGGACATGGGAGCGAAGGCAGGTGCGGGCGGCGTCATGCGCGCTCGTTCTCCGATTGGACGGTCTGATTGGACGGTCTGGCGCCGCTTCGACGCGCACGATGGATGTGAAGCATATGGGCCTCGAAGACGCCTCGTGCAATGGCAGCGATGCCGGTCACGCGCTACCACAAGGGGCCGCGTCAAGACCTCCGCGGGCGGCATCGCCCGTGAAGCCGCCTGTGTGAGATCGGTTGTTGTGCGATCAGTCGGCGACAGCGAATTGCCGTGCGACTGGCCGGGGCTTGAACGCCAGCGCCACTGCGACGGCGGCCAGCCGGATCACACCGCGTTCAACGTAGGAATAGCCTTGATCCTCTCCCCGAGCTCCTGCTCAGCGCGTCGCAAATCGTAACGCTTCTGCAGATTGAGCCACAGGTCGGGACCATTGCCGCACAGCTTACCGATACGCAATGCCATCGTCGGCGTCACCGGCTGCCTTTCCTCGAGGATGTCATAGAGCGTCTGACGCGACACGCCAAGCAGCCTTGCGATCTCCGCCTTGGGTCGACCCAGCGCGGGCACGATCTCTTCGCGCAGCAACTCGCCGGGATGCATAGGCGGCAAGCCGCGCTTCGGGTTCTTCTTGGCCATCGAACACTCCTCAATGATAATCTTCCAAGTCGACGTCGATCGCATCGCCCTCCAGCCAGCCGAACGTGATTCGCCAGTTTCCGCTCGCGTTGACGGCATAGCGCCCTTTGTCGCGGCCGACGAGCGCATGAAACCGAAAGCCAGGCAGATTCATGTCCTCGGGGCGTGATGCGTCGTCGAGCGCCCGCAAAATGTTGGCGAGACGTTTGGTGTTCTGCACGCTAAGCCGGCGTCCGTCTCCGGTCCCGAAGAAGCGTTCCAGACCCTTGTTTATGAACGACCGGATCACGCGGCGGCGTTGTAAGGCGATATCTTACAGATTGTCAAGTGATACCTTACAATCCCAATCTGGGCTTCACGCCAATCTGTCGGGGTGAAGGCAACGCTCGGTCGTCGCATCGACTCAAGGCGCCACGGCCGAAAACACCAAATCCATCGGCAAGCGCGCGAACGATCACACTGCATAAGTCCTGTAGGAGGCGACCTGCGAACGACGGCCCTCAAGGGACTTGCGCTCACTCAGCCGCCGCGAGCTGCGACACTGCCGGTCGCGACTTGAACGCCAGCGCCACCGCGACGGCGGCCAGCCCGACGGCGAAAGAGCCACGCGCAGCTCGCCTGGGCGTCGTACACCAGGCCGCTGGCCCAGGGACCCAGCGCCATACCGAGGTCGGCGAGCGCGGCAATGGCGCCAAACACCGTGCCGAGGATGCGCCCGCTGAAGAAGTCGCGTGCCAGGATGGCGTAGAGCGGCATCACGCCGCAATAGGCGATGCCGAACACCACCGACCGCGGCTGAAAGCTGGCCGAGCTCGCGCGAACATCCAGCGCCTGCACCATCGGGCCTGCCATCAGCAATGCGGACGCTGCCGGGACATTTGCAATTACAAATATTCAACCCGGCGGCCACGAAGCCGCCCAGCGCACAAGGCACCTGCGGTGTCGCCATGAGCCACCCGAAAGCCTGCGCCCATAGCCTGCCGTGCGACTCCGATGCGCCGCGGCATCCCGGCGCTGCGACTGAAATGGCGCTGCGGTCCCTCAGTGGACGTGGTCGCAGCGTCAGGTAGGGGCAGCGGGTACCGAGGCAAAGCGTCTCTCGCCTCGGGAGAAGCCGGCTAAGCTCGACACCAAGGCGGGCCATGCCGTTCGCTGCCCCTACACGATACCCGCGGCAGGGACGATCGGTGCCATGTCGTGGCCTCACCACCGCACACCACTTGACGGCATCCGCAATGGGCTTCCGTGTTGCCATTCGGCCACAGCCCCGGACCCTTCCGGGCCTTCAGCCGGCTGTGTGCGGTACGCCACGCCGGCTCGCATCGCACGGTACTAACAAGGCGGCCGCAGGTTCATTTCGTTGAAGGGAGGTCTCCAATGGGTGCACTTTCCGTGTTGACGGATCTTCTCCGGCGCCACACCGCCGCCGGGCGTGCCAAGGGGCCGCATTGGTTGCTGCCAAGCATCGTCGTGGCCGGAATGTTGGTCGCCGGTGCCGCCCGTGCCGCGCCCAGCAAGGATCAGGTCGAGAATCTCGATACGATCATCAAGATCGCCAACCACGTGCTCAACACCAAGGAGCGGTACCTGAGCCGGGAGGGCAACGCGCTGGTCGTGAACATGCTGCTGGCGGGCGATCCCAAGACCATCGGCGAGATGCGCAAGCTCTACCGAGACAATCCGACCCGTTACCCGGAAATCATCCACTACGCGACGCTGGACAACGTCTGCAAGGGCGACTTCCGGCACTACGTCGAGCAGGGTTTCGACCTCGTGTACCGCTGGTACGACGACGAGGGCCCGATCATCGATGGTCGTGTGCAGCCGGGAGAATGCAAATGAAAGGCTTGCTGATCGCCGTAGCCGGTGTGCGCTGGCTCCGGACCTCCGTGTTCTATTCTTATCGGCCCGAACTGCACTACATGCGCGGTCCCGGCCCGAAATGCCGGGCACGGGACGACACCAGCGCCCGGTCCGGGGAGAAGCTTACCTGGGCGTGATCGATGCCACGACGAGGCGGCTGTTGATCTCGGTCAGGCTGTCGCCTTGCTTCACCCGCGGCAACTGCTGACGGCCGATATCCGTGGTCACGTCGTAGGTGCGCACTTCGCCGCCGCCGGGATTGACCAGCGTGATGGTGTTGGCGGCCGGGTTGACGGCCACCACGACCCAGTTGGCGATCGACTGGGAAGCCCTGGCACCCTCCACGTCCTTGCCGGACTGCACGGCGATCGCGGCACTCGCGCTGCCCGGGTTCGGTGTCCGCACACCGGGGCTGGAGAGCACGAAGGTGCGCGTATCCTCGACGCCGAGCGCCACGTTGTCGCCGACCTTCGTGCTCGAGATGTTGGCGGCCATCGGGCTCACGCTCAGCATGCGCTGGGTGCCGTCGGCCGAGGTGATCGTCACGGTTCGGGCATTGACGTCGACGGCCGCGATGCGCCCTTCGAGCGAGTAGCGGGTCGTCGTCTGGATGCCGACGGTCGCCTGGTCCGGTTGCGCAAAAGATTGGCCGCCGCTCAGCATCGTGCCGGCAAGAGCAACGGCTAACAGAGATCTCCTGTTGAACATGATGGTTCTCCTCTCGGCTGCAACTCCGCTGTTCCAACGACTAGCTCGAAATTGTTGCAACGGAGGGTCGGCAGGCCGCCGCCCTCCCTCCAGTAGAAGAGACTCTCCCCCTGCGCCTCCCGACCCGAATCGAAACCAGCAAAATGCAATCCGATTTCGACGATCGATGAAACGCACGTGACGCGCTTCGCGATCCAAAGCCAAGGACCGTGGACCAAGGCTGGCCGGGACGGAGCCTCGGCGACGGTACCCCTTCACGCGCCCTCGGGCAATCCGCGGGCGGTCCCGGTGCCCGTGCCCTGGCGCGCAAGCCGGCCCAAGATTTCGACCAGCTCGCGGTGCGCGACGCTGGTCGGATCGCGGAACTCGTCGGCCGAGTGCGCGTCGGCGAGCCGGCTCAGCCCCATCAATTCGCGGCCGCGTTGTCGCCGGTTCAGTTGCAGGTCGGACGGCCGACGCGTGAACAGCAGCCGCCGCACCTCGCCTCGACCGAAGAGCTGGCTGAATTCCGATGCCGTCACGTAGACCAGGAAGAGGACGAAGAGCCACAGGGAAACGGCGACGAAGTGGCGCCAGGAAAAGGTCGTGGCCAGGTAGGAAAAGAAATCGGCCGGCGCATTGCCGTCGGCCACGAAGTGGACGAGACGCTCCAGCAGGCGCACGAAGGCCACGACCACCCAATAGAAGCACGTCTTGAACAGGATCGGTTGGATCAACGGTGCCCGGTCGTAGAGTTTCACAAGCGGGATCTTGTTGGCGACGAGCACGGACTTGCCGACGAGGAGCGCACCCAAGGTGGCGAGCATGAGGTTGCCGACGGCGATCAGATACTGCGCAACGAGAAGGTTGGTCGTGAGCACGATAAGGTTGAAGCCGACGAAAAAGAAAATCGTCGGCGGCAGCGCTTCCCGCACCTCGTGCAGAAGTCGCGCGCCGCTGCGACGAGCGATGCCGGCGAAAATCGCGGGACGGTCGCCGTCATACGGCAGAGGCTTCATCGTCATGCGGGCTCCCCCTGGTGGCGCGGACTCGTGCAATGCTCTGGCCTTATAATAGCCGCGCATTGCCAAGGGAGCGCGGCGCCATGAGGCGTCCCCCTCCTGTCTTGTTGCCTCGTCACCGCGTTCCCTTCGATCTCTGCCACGTGCGTGGAGCAACGCCCGCGCGACCTTCCAATCACGCCCGACAAGCTGATGGGCGCACACCAGGTCCGTCACCTAGGGAAAGCCGTTTCACCGGATAAGTCGGAAGCAGAGCGCTTCCGTCCGAGTGCGAGCGATAGCGAACAGCAACTGGACGGGCATCCTCGCGTTTCCCTTTCACCTCGCGTGTCGGGAACAAACCATGCATTGCGCATCGTTACGGACCGGACGGGTGCTGCGGCTAGTGGTGATTTCCCTGCTGATTGTGCTCGCGGAAATGCTGGTGGTGGTATGGCACCCGGAGATACCGGGCCCGATGCCTTGGCGCATGGGGGAGATCAACCTGTCATAAAGGCGCGTTCTAGGGACCGCGACCCTACCGGGTCGTCGAGATGGTGAACTCGTAGCGCCCGAGGCCTAGCCATTGCGCTCAGTCTCCCGTGGGCGCCGCCGCGTCCCATGACCGCTTGCCGCTGGTGCTTCATGCGGTAAGCATCACAATGATTGGCTGAGAGGGCTTTACGCACCTCGGTTCTTTCAGCTGCCTCGTAAGCTCGAGGATTAAGGACTCGGGTTGCGCGCCTCGGCGACCAGTGCCATCCCTCGACGAACGTGTGGGTGCCTTACCCTCACAAGCCGAGCCGGAAACAGCTCGTCGAGCTGTACGGGCTCACCATGCCGGCGAGAGACTGGCCAGCAATGCGCGGTTCATGTGAACGCGCATGGATGCGATCAGCACTGAGGTGCGGTGCGGGTACGGTAACCGTCGTAGTACTGGCTGCCGCAGACGACCTGCTGCTGAACGACGTCGTCTCGATACCCGTTCTGGCCGCGGTTCGTAACGGTCACCGTGGTATAGCGGCGGCCGTCAGCTTGGTTGTACCAGCTTCCCTGCTGGTTGGGGTAGTTGTAGTACGGCGCGGGCTGCGCATAGCCGTACCGTGGTGGAGGCGGAGGATTGTAGTAGCCGGTGTTGTAGTACGGGTTGCCGTATCCCGGCTGATTGTAGCCGCGCGGTGCGCCATAGCCGTCCTCTACGCACGCCGCCCCGGTCATGCCGATGCCCCCAACGAGCACAAGTCGCAGACTGAGCTTCAACATCTCTATTCCTCTAAGCCAGCATGTTTGAACGCCCCCTACTATAGGACGAACCGGGCGACCGCGTGGCGGCGGAAACCAAGCCGCCGAGCGTGCGCGGCTCTGCAGCGCCGATTCATTTTCTTGATTAATTTGATTGATCGGCGCTCACCCCACAGCCGCGAATTGCGCCACGGCCACCCTGGGCTTGAAGGCAAGCGCCACCGCGACGGCTGCCAGCCCGACCGCGAACGAGCCGATGTAAAGCCACGCGTAGCTCGCCTGGGTGTCGTACACCAGGCCCCCGGCCCACGGGCCCAGCGCCATGCCGAGGTTGGCCAGAGCGGCGATGGCGCCGAACACTGTCCCTAAAATGCGCGCGCCGAAAAAGTCGCGGGCCAAGATGGCGTAAAGCGGCATCACCCCGCCGTAGGCCATGCCGAACACCACCGACAGCGCATAGAGCTCGCCGAGCTCGCGCGCGAACATCCAGGCGCCGGCGCCGATCGCCTGCACCATCAGGCCGGCCACCAGCACCGGCTTGGCGCCCAGCCGATCGGCCGCCACGCCGAGCAGCAAGCGGCCGCCCAGCCCCGACAGGCCGGCCAGGCTGTAGACGCTCACCGCGGCCATCGCCGGGATGCCGCAGCCGATGGCGTAGCTCACCATGTGAAAGATCGGACCGGAGTGCGCGGCGCAGCAGGCGAAGTGGGCCAGCGCCAGGGCGGCGAACTGCGGCGTGCGCAGCGCCTGCGCCACCGTGAGCTGCCGCGGGGCGAGAAGCGTTGCCGCCGGCGTGGGCACACCTGGCGCCGGCGCTGCCAGGGTCGACGCGGCGGGCAACGCGGCGTTGGAGGAGCCGCCCGAGGGCATGGGCGGCAGCACGCCCGGCGCCCGCCGCGTCAGCAGCGCGGCCGGCAGCAGCAGCGCCGTCGCGGCGAGGCCGACGATCAGCATCGCCGGCCGCCAGTCGTAGGCGTCGATCAGGAAGCGGGCGAACGGCGCCACGGTGACCGGCGCCATGCCGCCGCCGGCCGACACCAGGGCCACGGCGAGGCTGCGGTTCTTGTCGAACCAGGCCGAGGCGAGCGCCATCATCGGCGCATAGAAGGCGCCGGCCGCCGCGCCGACGAACAGGCCGAACAGGAGCTGGAACTCGAGCGCGGCGGTGGCACGGCTGGCCAGCACCAGGCCGAGGCCCAGTAAAAGGCTGCCGCCGACCACGACCGGGCGCGGCCCGAAGCGATCGCTGAGCGCGCCCCACAGGAAGGAGGCGGCGGCCATCGCGAGGAAGGCGATCGTCAAGGCGGCCGAGATGGCGGTGCGCGACCAGCTGGACTCGGCCGAGATCGGCTGCATGAACACCGCCAGCGAGAACATGCAGCCCATGCCGATGCAAGTGCTGAGCGCGCCCACGCCGACGATGACCCAGCCGTAAGCCTGGCCGCTTGCCCGTGTCATGCCGCGTTCCATCCCGAATGCTTGTTACCCCGATCCTACGCCGATCGCCGGCGGGCGCGACTCCATCATGCTCCGGCATTTTCACAGGGCGGTCGCGCCTTCATCCTACGCTCGCGTGCGGGCGTGGATGACCTGCACGTGAAGATTGCATCGCTGAAATGCTACGGCATTCTGTCCAAAACGTGCGCGCGGATTCTGCATGGTCGATGGACGCGCATCGTACATGCGAATGCGTGACTTAATTGCCGCAGCTGCTCAGTCGATTGCTGCAACTGCTCACTGATTGTCGCAGGTCGCTTGTTCGCGACTGATCGGCCCCCATGTGCTCGACCAGCCGAACATGATCCGGCGCCTCCTGAGATCATGAATCACTTGCGAGTTACGAAATGCACTACCTTGTTGTTCGTTCATCCATCGCGTTGGCGATGGTCCTGGCCGTGGGCACGGCCAGCTCTGCCTTTGCGCAGGGGAACGCCGCTCCGACGCACGATTCCAAAGCGCGTTGCGATCAGCTGATCTCGTACTTCGACCGTTACGCCGGTACCGGTCGCAGCGAGAATTCCGACGGCGCGCGCAATCACGACCGCATCGGCGCCGCCATCGACTGCCAGAACGGTCAGTACGACAAAGGCATCTCGACGATGGAAGCTCTCCTGAAGAACAAGGGCTTCGACGTGCCTGCCGACACCACGGGGCTTGCCCAGGCGCCGGTGACGCCGCTGCGGCCGCACGGCGAGGCCCGGCACAACTCGCAGTAACGAGTCGCGCGCTCCACGCCCAAAACGACGATTGGCCGCGCGGCGACGCGCGGCCTTCGCCTTTTTGAGTGTGATGACGGCGCTTGGTCCCGTCATCCCGAGCGGAGCGACGCGAAGTCGAGGGACCTTTCTTTTCGACGGAGAAGAGAGGTCCCTCCACTACGCGCTTTCGCGCTCCGGTCGGGATGACGGGATGGATTCCACGGCTCGTTGAGCGGCGCGACACTTTCTCCGCCGCCTGCTAGGCTTCCTCCCGCGTCGCCGGGAGGAAACAATGACACCAGAACGGATCAAGCGACGGATCAATCGAAGGGGCGCGCTGCAAGCGGGGCTCGGCGGCATCGCTGCGCTCGGCGCCTTTCCTATTGTCACCCTGGAAGAGAAGCGAGCGATGGCCGACAGCATGAGCCCCGAGACGGTCGTCTATGTCTCCAATGCCGGGAGCCGGGACATCCATGTCCTCTCCATGGACCGCGCCACCGGCGCGCTCAGCCCGATCGAGAAGAAGGAGGTGCCGGGCAGCGACAAGTCGCCGTCGAGCCTGCCGATGGCGCTGTCCTCCGACAAGCGCTTCCTCTACGCGCAGCTGCGCGGCGAGCCTTACCCGGTCTCGGCCTTCGCGATCGATCCGGCGAGCGGCAAGCTCACGCTGCTCGGCACGACGCCGCTCATAGATCAGATGGCCTACCTCAACGTCGACAAGTCGGGGAAGCACCTGCTCGGCGCCTCGTATGTCGGCGCCAAGATCGCGAGCTACCCGATCGACGCGAAGGGCGGCGTCGAGGCCAAGGGAACCCAGATCATCGAGACCCAGCCCAAGGCGCACTGCGTGCTCATCGATGGCGCGAACCGGCACGTCTACGTGCCGGTGCTCTCGGCCGACCACGTCATGCAGTTCGCCTTCGATCCGGCGAGCGGCCGGCTGACGCCGAGCGATCCCCCCGTGGTGATCACCAAGGCGGGCGCCGGCCCACGTCACTTCACGATCCATCCCAACGGCAAATGGGGCTACCTGCTGACCGAGACGACGGCGACGATCGGCGCCTATGCCATCGACCCGGCCAAGGGCACGCTGCGCGAGATCGCCTTCGTCGAGACCGGTGACCATAACGGCAAGGATTCGGCGTTCGCCTCGGACATCCACGTCACGCCGGACGGACGCTACCTCTACGGTGCGGTGCGCACCACCAGCACGCTGCACGGCTACAAGATCGATCCCGACAAGGGGACGCTGACGGCGATCGGCAAATGGCCGACCGAGAAGACGCCGCGCGGCTTCGACATCGACCCGCGCGGCAAGTTCCTCTTGTCGGTCGGCATGGATTCGGCCGGTATGACGGTGCATGCGATCGATCCCAACAGCGGCGCGCTCACCGCCAAGCACCAGGTTCCGATGGGCATGCAGCCGAACTGGGTCGAGATCGTCGACTTGAAGGGGTGATTCTCAATCCGTCATCCCGATCGGAGCCGAGCCAAGCGAGGCGTAGTGGAGGGACCTTTCATGTTTCCGGCGACGACAAAAAAGGTCCCTCGACTGCGCTTCGCTCGGCTCGGGATGGCGGGAGTGGAGTCACCGCGCTTCGTTCGGTACGACGGAGGATAATCATGAACCTCGAGATCGTGCCGACCGGCGCGGCGCTGGGCGCCGAGATCCGCGGCGTCGACCTGGCGCAGCCGATCGACGAGGCGACCTTCGCCACGATCGAGCGGGCCTACGACGAGCATGGCGTGATCTTCTTTCGCGACCAGCGGATCACGGCCGAGCAGCACGTCGCCTTCACCCGGCGCTTCGGCGAGATCGCCTACAACATCTTCGGCCAGCGCTGGAGCGTGCCCGGCTGCCCGGAGATCGTCGTGGTGTCGAACATCACCGACGACGGCAAGCCGATCGGCATCCGGCGCGCCGGCGAGTACTGGCACAGCGACATGTGCTACACGGCGCGGCCGCCGCGCGGCACCATCCTCTACGCCATCGAGACTCCGGAGCTTCTAGGCCTGCCGCTCGGCGACACCGAGTTCGCCAGCGCCGCGGCGGCGTGGGACGCGCTGCCCGAAAGCCTGCAGCAGCGCCTCTTGGGCCGTCGCGCGGTATTCGACTTCACGGCGCGCAAGCGCGCCTTTCCGCCGAAGCCCGAGGAGATCCTGGTCAACCCGCCGGTGCGCCATCCGATCGTGCGCACCCATCCGCGCACCGGGCGCAAATGCCTCTACGTCATGCGCGACGACTGCGCCGCCATCGAGGGCCTCGACGCCGAGGAGGCCGAGGCGCTGATCGCGGCGCTGGCCGATCACATCGTGAAGCCGCAGTTCATCTACCGCCATCGTTGGCGGCCGGGCGACCTTCTGATGTGGGACAACTGCACGGTCCAGCACCGCGCCATCCAGGATTATGACCTGCCGCAGCGCCGCAAGATGCACCGCACGACCATGGGCGGCTCGGTGCCGGTGTGAGGGTGGTGTGAGGGCATCGCATCGACCTCTGTCATCCCGAGCGTAGCGAGGGACCTTTCCTGTCGCCTTAAAGGTCCCTCGCTGGCGCTCGGGATGACAAAGCGGCTGGCCGACTGCTACCGGAACGCCGGGATGATGTGCTTGGCGAAGGTCTCCATCTGGCGCATCTCCTCGTCGAGCGACATGAAGCCCTGGTCGAAGAACCAGCCGAACCATTCGAGCTCGCCCTCGTTGCCGATGCGGTGCAGCGTCTCGATCTCGCGCTTCACCTGGTCGGGCGTGCCGGCCAGCGCGTACTTGACCTTGCGCATGCGCTCCAAGGTCCATTCCGACGCCGGCAGCGGCGTGTAGGGGTCGAGCGGATACTTGGCGGCGTCCGCCTCGGTGCGAAACGCTTCCCAGAATCCGAAGCCGCCGAAATAGTGGTTGAAGCCGGCATAGTTGGTGCTGCGTAGGAGCTCGACGGCTTCGGCTTCGGTGCGGCCGAAATGGACGGCGCGGAAGGCGCCGACGCTTTCGCCCAGGCCGAGCTTGCGGCCGTTCTGGCCGGCGACGTCGCGATAGGTCCGGCACAGGCGCTCGAAGTCGGGCGGGTTGGAGACCAGGATCCACGGCACGATGTTGGACTGCGCCGTGTAGCGGATGGTCGATTCGCTGACCGAGAAGGGCTGGAACAACGGCGGATGCGGCTGCTGGTAGGGTTTTGGCACCACGCAGATCTTGCGGATGACGCCCTCGGCGTCGACCTCGCCCGGCGCGCCGTAGGTGCGCGTCCATTCGTGCACCGGCCAGCGGGTGATGCCTTCCTTGTAGGGATACGGGACCTTGTAGTACTCGCCGTCGTAGTCGAAGGACTCCTCGGTCCAGGCCTTCTTGATGACTTTCAGCGTCTCCTCGTAGACCTTGCGGTTGTGGTTGTCGATCGACGAGCCGTCCATCGGCGCGCCGGTCACATGGTACTGCTGGCCGAGCACATTGACCCAGCGGTCCTGGTAGCCGCGCGCGAAGCCGGCATAGATGCGGCCCTTGGTGAGATGGTCGAGGACGGCGAGCTCCTCGGCGGCGCGCATCGGATCCCACGACGGCAGCACCAAGCCGAGCGGCGAGAACTTTATCCGTTTGGTGCGGGCGGCGAGGTCGGCATAGAGCAGCAGCGGCGCCACCGACGTCTCATAGCCTTCGGAATGGAAATGATGCTCGGTGGTCGCCATGACGTCGAAGCCGACGTCGTCGGCGAATTGCGCGAGCGTGCGCAGCTCGTCGAGCATCTGCTGGTAACGCTCGTTGTTGCGCCCGATCGGCCGCAGGCGCTTGCGGTCTTCGAGCGTGCCGGGAACGGTCGGCAGGACGAAAAGCATGAACTTCATCGCTTCCTCCTCTTGATCCCAATCGCATTTTGCCAAGGGCGTTTTGATCGTGAGGGGAGCTCTGGATGGCTCCCCATCCCGAAGCGCGCCGCCGACGCACGGGTCGGCAAGCGGCAGCTCTCAGCTGCAGGGCAAGCGTGATCCCCGCGCCCCTGCGCCGCAAGAGCGAGCGACGTCGGTGGACTCCTCGCCCTCGCATAGGACGCAGACAAAAATGCACAGTCGTTGCGTCAAGGAGGCGAACGACTCCAGCAGTCTTCCCGACTGGAGCGAAGCGGAGGGACCTCTTCTACTTCCGCCGCGCACGAAAGGGTCCCTCCACTTCGCAGCGCCACGCGCTGCTCCGGTCGGGATGACGAATTGCGAAGCCGCGTTACGACCAGCCCCACGGCTGGTTGGCGGTCTGGGGGGCGAAGATGTAGCGGAAGGTGGTGACGCCGTGCTGGGCATTGCTCGCGGTCGACCAGCCGATGCCCAGCGAGTGGATCGGGCCCTGGGTGACGGTGTGCGTGCTCTCCTTGTAGTGCACGCTTTCGTCGCCGTACCAGCCCCAT
Source organism: Alphaproteobacteria bacterium (assembly GCA_019235415.1). Classification (GTDB taxonomy): domain Bacteria; phylum Pseudomonadota; class Alphaproteobacteria; order Reyranellales; family Reyranellaceae; genus Reyranella. Next base: position 23,618 of record JAFAKN010000538.1, on the reverse strand, counting down.
TCGCAGATCTTGACGCTCACCGACGAGCCGTTGGGCTTCCACTCCTCGATCAGGCCGACGTGCTCGTAGGGCGCCTGCGGGCAGTGCGTGACGATGGCGTCGCCCTGCTTGACATCGGCGATGCTGGTCCGCCGGCGCGCCGGGGCGGCATAGACCGAGATGGCCGCGTCGGGATCGGCGCCGTAGAAGTTGCCGACCAGGCAGTTGCAGTCGAGCGTCATGAAATCGCGGGCGTACTCCTGCACGGTGAGTCGCGCCGGCAGCCGGCCGTTGACGTCGCGGTCTTTTCCGATGCGGCCCACGGCCAGCGCCAGGCGCAGGGCGTCGCTGATCTCGTCGGGGCTGCCCTTGCCTTCGTAGGCGCGCACCAGGCTGGCGGAATAGAAATCCTCGGTGGGCGCGATCTGGGCGAGCGGCCGGTCGGAGAAAAAGAACTGCGGGCCGCACGGCGTATGGGCGTTGCCGTGATGCGCCTTGCGCAGCGCGTCGCGGAACACCGCGTATTCCTGCTGCATGGTGGCGCCGGCGCCTGATTTGCCGTTGCGGAAGCGCCAACCCGAGCCGTAGCCGGTGAGGCCGCACTTCAGCGGCGTGCCGTCGAGCGGGCTTTTAATGGCGAGATAGGTGTAGCGATCGAGGTACTGCTTTGGCGTCATTTCTTGGACCTCCCGGAAGAGGGCAGATGGGCCAATCGTCGCCTGGAGCGTAGGCCCAGCCGCGTGCGGGGAATGTGGCAAGAGGCACGTCCGCGGCAAGTCTGCATGCGGCGCTGGCCCCGCAACCGTTCGATGCGTCGCTGCGCGAGAGGCATCCTGCAAAGCGGGTTGAACGGCTGGCGCCTGCGCCGTTCAATCGCGTCTTTCCTGCTCAAACCTTCCGGCTCACCCATGACAGACCTGCTCATCGAAGATCGCGGCCATGTCCGGCTGCTGACCTTGAACCGCCCGCAGCGCGCCAATGCGCTCACGCCCGAGCTGATGTCGGCGATCGCCGATGCGTTCGTCGACGCCGGCGCCGATCCCGAGGTGCGCGCCATCGTGGTGACCGGCGCCGGCGAGCGGGCGTTCTGCTCGGGCTTCGACCTCAAGGCGCGGCACGAGGCGGACCAAGCCGGCAAGCCGTTCGTCTATCTGATGTCGGCCAAGGAGCGCTTCGTATTCGAGGTGATTTGGGAAACTTTTAAACCGGTGATCGCCGCCATCAACGGCGCGGCGGTGGCCGGCGGCTTCGAGCTGGCGCTGGCCTGCGACATCCGCATCGCCGAGGAGCAGGCGATCTTCGGCCTGCCCGAGGCCAAGCGCGGCATGGGGGCGCATTTCGCGACCGTGATGCTGCCGCGCACCATCCCGCGCGCCCACGCGCTCGAGCTGCTGTTCCGCGCGCGGAACATCGACGCCGCCAAGGCCGAGCGCATCGGCTTCCTCAACAGGGTGGTGCCCAAGGGCAAGGCGCTGGAGGAGGCGCTGGCCTGGGCCGAGGAGATCGCCGGCAACGCGCCGGTCACGGTGCGGCGCATGAAGGAAACCGCCTCGAAGGCATCGGGCCTGCCGGCTTCGGCGGCACTGCGGCTCAACGAGGGCGTCAATCCCTACCTCGCCGAGGATCGGCAGGAAGGCATCGCCGCCTTCGTCGAGAAGCGGGCGCCGCGCTGGAAAGGACGCTGAGACGCATGGAAACGCGGGCGACCGCGGCGGTTCCCCGGTTTCGAAGATCCGCTTCGCCATGCTGCGCAAGGCTCCCGTCGGGATGACGGGATTTTGGCGTCATTTGCGAATGGCCCGCGGCTCAGGGGGGCGACGGCTTGTCGCCGATGAAATGCAGGACGATCTCGCGCGGGCGCGGCGTGCGGCGGTGCTCGAACAGGAAGATGCCCTGGTACTGGCCGAGCATCAGGTGTCCGCCGGCCACGGGAACGCCAAGCTGGGTCTGGGTCAGCGCGCCCTTGATGTGGGCCGGCATGTCGTCCGGCCCCTCGGCGTCATGCCGGAAGGCGGTGTCGGATTCTGGCACGAGCTTCATCAGGAAGCTTTCCAGGTCGCGCTGCACGTCGGAATCGACGTTCTCCTGGATGAGCAGCGAGGCCGAGGTGTGGCGGATGAAGACCGTCAAGAGGCCGTCGCCCAGCTTCTGCGCGGCGAGCCACGCCGCGATCCGGCCGGTGATTTCGACCAGCCCCTGCCGTTCGGCGCGCACTGTCAGGGTGGCTCGGGCTTGCTGCATGGCTTCTTCACCTTCCCCGCTCATTACCATGATGCGGGCCGGAAGTTCCGCGCTCCACCCGAACCTTGCATCCGCAGTGACACGATATATTCATCGTCCGGTCCTAGCTTTCACCGGAACAGAGACGTTCTAGAGAGACCACCGATGAGTATTGCCGCAACGACGATGCCGGTCGACGACGCGCCGACGGCCGAACAGGTGAGGGATTCCATGGCCGATGCGATGCGCGATGCGGCGAACAGCGCCGCCCAGCACGCGACCGCGATGAAGGATGCGATTGCCGATTCCGGACCCGTCCGGATGCTGTCGCGCTTGACCTACAGCACCGCATACGCGCTTTCCTTTGGCATCGTCTACACGGCGGTGTTCGTGACGCAGTTGTTGCCGAGGGATAACCCGGTTATGCACGGGTTCCGCGACGGTGCCGACGCGGCAATGGATTCGGTGAACGGCGCCTGATCGCCGCACGCCGACCGCGGGCAACCGTGCGCGGCTGTTCCGTTGCCGGCGCGGTCAGGCGAGTGCGCGCGGTCAGGAGAGTAAGCGATGCTTGGCGACGCGATGACGGCCGGGCCCGGCGTGAAGGTACCAGCCGGCATCAGGGTGACATTCCCCGAAACCGGAATCATCCGGATCCGGGACGCGACGCTGTTTGCCACGCTGGACGGGGAGCCGTGTCGACGGTTCCTCCAGGCGGCGCTGCGGCTGCCGGCGATCAGATCGGCAACATTCACGCCGGCGCGCAAGCATTGCGTGGACCTGCGCTACAACTTACCGCGGTCCGGCCTGAAGCAGATACTGAACCAGCTGGCCCTGGCCCTCGGCAAGGTTATCGACGACCCGATGGCCGTGGCCGCGCCCGCAACCGCGCTCAACCGTCACGGCGTGGTGCGCTACAGGCGCTATGCCGGCCGTGTCACGGGATGGCGCGCCGAGCGCGAGCGGGTCGGCAGCGTCAGGCTCACCAACCCGGTGCTGTACCGCAAGCGCGCGCTGTGCGAGGCGATCGAGCGCGAGCTGATGAGCGCGCTGGGGGTGAGCCGCTATAACACCGACGCCCTCAAGTCCCGGGTCGACATCGAGTACGACCCACGGCAGATCAGCCTCGCCGAGCTCGTCGAGATGCTCGACACGGCGCTGGCCGCGACGGACCATCCCGACCGGCTCGACAAGATCAATCGCGAGCTCACGATCTGCACGGTCTCGGTGCCGCTCGCCGCGGCGGCGCAGTTCGCGGTCCCGGCGCTGCTGCCGCCGGCCGGGCTGCTGTTCGCCTACACCGCGCTGCCGACTTTCAAGGGCGCCTGGAACGTGCTCACGAAGGAGCGGCGGCTCGGCGTCGACGTGCTCGATGCGGTGGTCGTGCTGGCCTGCCTGGGAACCGGGGAGGTCTTCGCCGGCACCATCCTGTGCTGGTGCCTCTCCTTCGGGCGTTTCCTGGTCGGGCGCACCGAGGATCGTTCGAAGAAGATGCTGCTCGGCGCGTTCGGCAAGCAGCCGCGCTTCGTCTGGCTGCTGATCGATGGCCAGGAGATCCAGGCCCCGCTCGCCAAGCTGAAGCAGGGCGACATCGTGGCGGTGAATACCGGCGACATGGTGCCGGCCGACGGCGTCATCGTCGAGGGGTTGGCGATGATCGACCAGCACACCCTGACCGGCGAATCGACGCCCGCCGAGAAGGGGATCGGCGACCAAGCGTTCGCGTCCACAATCGTGGTGGCGGGCAAAATCTTCGTCTCGGTCGAGCGGTCAGGTGAGGCGACCACGACAGCGAAGATCGCGCAGATCCTGAACGACACCGCGGGCTACAGGCTTGCCTCGCAGCAAAAAGGCGAGCAGCTGGCCGACCAGGCGGTTGTCCCGACGCTCGCGGTCGGCGGGCTGGCGCTCGGCACGATTGGGCCGCAGGGCGCGGCCGCCGTGCTCAACAGCGACATGGGCACCGGCATCCGGATGGCGGCGCCGCTCGCCATGCTCTCGACCCTGGCGCTATGCTCGCAACGCGGCGTGCTGGTGAAGGACGGCCGAGCGCTGGACCTCTTGTGCGAGGTCGACACCGTCCTGTTCGACAAGACCGGCACGCTGACCCGCGAGCGCCCGGAGGTCGGCAGAATCGTCGCGGCCAACGGGCACAGCGCGATCGACATTTTGCGCTACGCCGCCGCTGCGGAGCACAGATTCCATCATCCGATCGCACGCGCCATCCTGCAGAAGGCAGAGGAGGAACGGCTCGACCTTCCCGCCATCGACCACGCGCAATACAGCATCGGCCACGGCATCTCGGTCGGCGTCGACCGGCACAGGATCCGTGTCGGCAGCCGCCGCTTCATGGAGCTGGAGGGCATCGCGCTGACGCCGGAGGTCACGGCCGCCCTCGAAGCGGCCCATCGCGAGGGCCACAGCATGGTGATGGTGGCGGTCGACGACGAGCTTGGCGGGGCGCTGGAGCTGCGCGCCTCGATCCGCCCCGAGGTGCCGGAAATCATCAAGGGGCTGCGCGCCCGCGGCATCCGGCAGATCGCGATCATTTCCGGCGACCATGAGGCGCCGACCCGGAAGCTCGCCGCGGCGCTCGGCATCGACCGCTATTTCGCGCAGGTCCTGCCGACGGAAAAGGCCGACTACGTCGAGAAGCTGCAGCAGGAAGGCCGCAAGGTCTGCTTCGTCGGCGACGGCATCAACGACGCCATCGCCTTGAAGAAGGCCAACGTCTCGATCTCGCTGCGCGGGGCCACCTCGATCGCGACCGACACCGCGCACGTGGTGTTCATGGAGCCCGGCCTCGGCAAGCTCTGCGAGCTGCTCGATGTCGCGGCAGAGCTGCAGCGCAATGTGCGCCTGAGCTGGGGCCTGATCCTGGCGCCCAACATCGCGTGCATCGCAGGCGTGTTCACGCTCGGCTTCGGGATCGGTGCCTCGGTCCTGACGAACAACGTTGCGGCGCTCGGCGCGCTGCTCAATGGCGTGCGGCCCATGCGAAAGGTCGCCGCGTCCGAAGCCGAGCGGCGCCATCTGCTCGAACTGCAATTGCGCCAAAGCGGCTTTTCCGCAGGGGAATACGCATGAAGACCAAGAGCGCCCAAGCGATGGAGCTCATAAAGTCTACGGCAGCGGCGACGGGCAAGACCAAGAACCCGCGGTTCCACATCTTCGTCATCGACACCGGCTGGAACGCCATGGCGAGCAAGGTGGTGCAAGAGCACCTCAACATGATCAGCGATCTCTACCTCGACGACGAGCTCTTCGTTCTCGATCAGCCGACGTCGATCGCCCTGTTGCGCTACTACCCGCTGCAGGTCGGCCGCGATCCGATCATCGCCGTGCACGACCTGCGCCCGCGCCATCGGACCCGGATCAAGCACACCCATGGCTTCCGCCTGCATCTCGGCATTCTGGACACCGAGGATCAGATCCTTGCAGCCTTGAGGATGTTCGCGCGTTTCCTCATTACGAATCGCAACGCAGGGGATATCGACAGGCTGGTCCGTGAGAACCTGCAACGCGAGGGTCTCGCCGGCGCGATACAGATCATCGCCGGTCGCGAACACAATAAGATAATCGACTAGCGCGGACACTGCGAGAACCCAGGAGAGCCAGGAGAGAAAGCATGGTGTTCGATCGTTGGTTCGGGTCCTTCACCGAGGTCATTGCGGCGGTAGGGACCGCTGCCGTGCTCATCTACCTCGGCTATGCGATCAATCGGCGGCGAAAGAAGCTGCAGGACCTGTTCTACGTGCTCGGTCCCGACTCCACCCTGATGGCGGAGCACCTCGAAGAATTGGTGCAGCGCGGCGTGATCCGCCCCTATCGAGAGCCAGCGGCCGTTTAGCCCGATGGCCCGCGAGCTGCCACCTTCGCAGCCGGGACATTCGCAAGGAGGGGCGGATTCGGCTGCGCCAGGAGAGCCGCAGACCGGCCCGACGGCGGATGGGGGGGCCGCGTACGACGAGGTCATCCGGCGCTTCGCCGCCTTGCCGCGCGACATCGGCTGGCTGATGGTCTCGGTCGGCGTTATCGGGGTCATCCTCCCCGGCATCCCCGGCACCCCGTTCATTCTCGCCGGGACGGCGGTGCTCGCACCGGGCGGACCAGAGCTCCTGGCACGCCTGGCCAAGGACAAGCCAAAGGGGCTCGTGCACACCGGCCTCAAGCATGTCGGCCGTTGGCTCGACGATCTGGAACGACGCTATCCCCGGCCGCGCTCGAACTCGTCATGACGCGCCGAACGGCTGGCTACCTCCGGTCGCAGGCGTCCCTACGGGTCAGATCCGCTTCAGCACTGCCGCGGCGCCGTCACGCAGGCCGTGCATCACGGGATTGTCCTGCGGCAACCACTGCGCCACAAACGCGAACGGATAGACCACGGTGAAGGCGAGCGCGTAGGCCGCGTTGTAACTGGCGCGCGCGATGAGACCCGCCTCGCCGATCGCATCTCCAGCCACCCCAAGGTGTTTCTGGTTGACGCTTTCGGCCGCGTCGGCGACGGCTTTGGCCAAGGAATCCATTGCCTGGTCTTTTGTAGACTCGCCAGACGGAGGCATCGTGGTTGCGGAAACATTCACGGTTGGACTGGCCCTCGCAGCTTTCCGAGTTCAATCGTAGAAGCCGGCTGCAAAAGTGTCGAGTCATCCCGGTTACGCTCGAATTCGCGATTGCGTTATAGTTTCGTCATGAAGAGGCGTGGCCGGACCTCGATGTTCGGCCCAGTTGCGGGAGAGAGCACATGCCGACCACCGGCCTTACACCGGGACTCGAGGCGGAGATCGTCACGACGGTCGACGACAAGCTGGTGGTCACGCACATGGGCGGCGACGGCGTGCTCTCGACGCCGTCGATGATCGGCCTGATGGAACGGGCCGGCATCCAGGCCGTGCAGTCGCATCTGCCCGAAGGCCACACGACGGTGGGTTTCGAGGTCAACGTCAAGCACTTCGGCGCCACGCCCAAGGGCAAGAAGGTGACCGTGCGGGCCGAGCTGCTCGAGGTCGACGGTCGCAAGCTCCGCTTCAAGGTCGAGGCGCACGACGAGGACAAGAAGGTGGGCGAAGGCACCCATCGACGCGCCATCGTGGCGATCCAGCGCAAAGCATGAAGCTCAGCGACAAGATCGCCCTTGTCACGGGCGGGTCGCGCGGCATCGGCCGCGCCACGGCGCTGGCCTTCGCAGCCGAGGGCTGCGACATCGCCTTCTGCCATCTGAACGACGACGCCAAGGCCCAAGAGACCGCGGGCGAGATCCAAGCGCTGGGCCGGCGCGCGATGCACCGCTCGGTGGACGTCGCCGACATCGCCGCGGGCCGGGTTTTCGCCGAAGAGGCGGCGCGCGCCCTGGGGCCGATCGACATCCTGTTCAACAACGCCGGCATCAACATCCGCAAGCCGTTCGAGGACTTCACCGAGGCGGAGTTCGACCGCATCGTGGCGGTGCATCTCAAGGGCATGTTCTTCATGGCGCAGGCGGTCTATCCGGCGATGGTGGCGCGCGGCAGCGGCTGCATCATCAACGTCGCCTCGCAGCGCGGGCTCAAGGGCGCGGTGAACTCCGCACCCTACTCCGCCGCCAAGGCGGCGATCATGGGTTTTACGCGCGCGCTCGCCTGGGAAGCGACACCCAAAGGCATCCGCGTCAACGCCATCGCGCCGGGCCCGATCGTCACCGACCTCACGGCGACCATGACCGAAGCGGACCGCCAGGCCTTCATCGACGCGCTGCCGGTCGGCCGCTTCGGCCGGCCGGAGGAGATCGCCGCGACCGCGCTGCTGCTGGCCGGTCCGGACGGCGGCTTCTATGTCGGCGCGACCCTGTCGCCCAACGGCGGCGACGTCATGTACTGAGCCGGCTGCCGGGCAACCGGGCTCCTCGCCGCGGCTCTTGCTGCGGATCAGGCCCAACAGGGAGGCCGCCGCAGCGGAAACTCTGCTACGATCGTCGGCGGGAGGAGCTCGGGCGGGGCATCGGATGGAAGAGCAGAACCTGCAGCGCAAGCTGACGACCATCCTGGTCGCCGACGTGGTCGGCTTCAGCCGGCTGACGGCCAACGACGAGGACTGGACGATCCGCGCCGTCGGCGAGGTGCGCGCCATCGTCGACGAGATCATCCGCGGCCACGAGGGGCGCATCTTCAACACCGGCGGCGACAGCGTGCTCGCCGAGTTCGCGAGCCCGGTCGAGGCGGTGCGCTCGGCGGTCGATTTCCAGGCGGCGGTGCGGGCGCGCAACCTGCTGAACCCGCAAGATCGGCAGATCCGCTACCGCATCGGCATCAACCTCGGCGACGTGCTGGTCCGCGACGGCGACCTTCTGGGCGACGGCGTCAACGTCGCGGCTCGCCTCGAGACGCTGGCCGAGCCGGGCGGCATCTGCATCAGCGGCACGGTGTGGGACCATATTCACGGCAAGCTCACGATCGCCTACGTCGACATGGGTGATCAGTTCGTCAAGAACATCCCGCGGCCGGTGCGCGCGTTTCATCTGCGTCTCGGCGACAGCCACGCAGTTCCCGCCGACGATCGCGGCGCTCCAGCACGCGAAGCGATCGCGCCCGCAGCCAAGCCCAGCGCAACGCCGAGCGTGCGCCGAAGGCGAGTGGCGCCTTGGCTCGCGCTTGGGGTCGTGGCCGTCGCCGTAGCGGCCGGCGGCTGGACGTGGCGAAATTCCCTGCGCAGCGCGGAGCCGTCGCTCAAGGAGGCGCTCGATGCGCGGCTCGCATCGGCCGCGCCAGGCATGTCCGAACCCGCCCGCTTCGCGGCGGTCCAGCAGTACGCCGCGCTGCCCGAGCACAAGGCGCTTGCGTCACCAACCAGCGGCGCGACCGCTGCGGTCTATCCCTGGAACACCTCGGCGCGTCCGACCAGCGACAACGCGAGGGAAGCCGTGCTCGAAGGATGCCAGGTCAACTACGGCACGCCCTGCGTGCTGCTGGTCGTCGACAACGACGTCCAGCCGATGCCGGCCAACGATGCGTGGATCGCCCAGGACATGCCGCGCACGCGCTACCGCGGCAATTTCAATCCGGCCGAGATTCCTGGCTCGTGGCCGGACTTGCGCGAGCGCAGCGACATCGCGGGGTACGCCTCGGCGCCCGATTTCAAGGCGGCCGCGTACCATCCCGGCGGGATGAGCACCTACGTTGCCACCAAGGCCGCCGACCAGCGGACGGCCGAGCTCGAGGCACTCAAGGCGTGCAACGAGGACCTGAGGCGCAGTCGCGGCACCGGCCCATGTTTCCTCTACGCCGTGGGCAACCGCGTCGTCCTTCCGCTGCGCCTGCAGGACGCGATGACGGCCGCCCCCCGCTGACGCAGCCACCGCGCACGTCGGCCCGACGGTCCGAAACTGGACTCACGGCACGACGATTGGCAACGCGATTGCGCGCGGCGTGGTGCGTGACTACGGTGGCATGACGAGGAGAGACACCTGACCAACGCGCTCACCTTCTTGTCTGGGGGCGGCAAGATGGGTGCGCTGATGCGGACCTTCGACTGGTCGAAGACGCCGCTCGGCGATCCTGCCGGCTGGCCCGATCCGTTGAAGATGGCGGTCGCGACCTGCCTCGCCTCGCGCTTTCCCATGGTGGTGTGGTGGGGGCCGGAGCTCCTGATGCTCTACAACGACGCCTGGCAGCCGATCCTGGGCGACACCAAGCATCCCGCCGGCCTCGGCCGGCCGGGCAAGGAATCGTGGCCCGAGACCTGGCCGATCGTCGGCGTGCAGTTCGAGAACGCCTTGAGGGGCGAGGCGAGCTGGTCGGAGAACCTGCTGCTGGCCAGCGACCGCCACGGCTACCTCGAGGAGTGCTACTTCACCTACTCGCACAGCCCGCTGCGCGATTCGTCCGGCGCGGTGCGCGGCGTCCTCACGGCGGTGGCGGAGACCACAGCGAGCGTCCTGACCCAGCGCCGCCTGCGCACGCTGCAGGCTCTGTCCAACGACGCCGTCGCCGCAGCGGCCAGCCAGCGCTCGCTCGCCGAGTGCTGCCGCGATCTCGTCGAAACGCTGTGCGGCGGCAACCCCGACGTCTCCTTCGCGCTGCTCTATCTGCGGCACCACGGCGCCATCGCCAAGCTCGCGGCGAGCGCCGGCATCGAGGACCATCCGTTCCGCCTCGAGGTCGAGGTCGGCGCCGAGCAGAGCTTCGGCCTCGGCCAGGCGCTGCTGCCGGGCGCCAGCCCGATCGTCGTGCCGGCGCCGCGCGACATCCCGCTGCCCGGCGGCGCGTGGGCGGAGCCCACGGCCGAGCTGGTCGCGGTGTCCGTGACGTCGGTCGAAGCGCCGGCCGAGCCGCTGGGTGCGTTGCTGGTCGGCGCCAATGCCCGGCTGCGGGTGAACCACGACTATCTCGACTACCTCAAGCTCGCTGCTGCGCAATGCGCGGCCTCGATCGCGGCCCTGCAGGGCATCGAACGGGAGAAAGCCGCGGCCCAGGTCAACGCGCTCCTGGTGCGCGAGCTGAACCATCGCTCGCGCAATCTGCTCGCCGTTGTCGCCTCGATCTCGGAGCGCACCCGCCAGACCAGCCCGAGCCTCGACGCCTACGGCCGGAGCTTCATCGACCGGCTGCAGGCGCTGTCGCGCGCCCAGGGACTTTTGACCGCCGGCGAGGAATCGGTGGTGTCGATCGAGCAAGTCGTGGCGCTCGAGCTGGCGACCCTGGCCGACGGCGACCGCGCCCGCGTCGACAGCGGCGGCCCCTCCGCCCGCCTGCCGCCTTCGGGCGTGCAGGTGCTGTCGCTCGCCCTGCACGAGCTCCTCACCAACGCCATCAAGCATGGCGCGATGCGCGACCCGGGAGGCACGCTGTCGATCCGCTGGTCGCGACAGGAGGCGCCGGACGCACCCGACACGTTGCGGATCGAATGGCGCGAGACGTGCAGCGCGCCGTTGCCGGCGACGGCTGCCGACTCGCCGGGTTTCGGACGGACGATGCTGGAGCGCGTCCTGCCGGCGCAGCTCAGCGCCAAGACGCGCTACGAGCGGCAGCTCGACGGCGTGCGTTGGACGATCGACATCCCCTTGGCACAGGGTTGACCGGTCAGTCGGCCCGCCCGAGCGGCGCGGGACGGCGCATACAAGAGCGAGAAGGCGAGCGTCGCGCCTGTGTTCATCTACAACTTTTCGTTGACTGTGTAACAGAAATATGCAACCATTCGTCGGGATAGCCGCTGAAGATCGCCGTCCAGTCAATCGAGAGTGGGCGGTCTGCCGAGAGCGGGGGCTTCGAACGACGCCAGGACTCGACCGGCGATATCTCCGGCTTTCTGCGTTGCCCATTGATCGCGACGGATGGAGAGGGTTCGCATGTCCCAGCTGCGCAAGATCAACCACGTGGTCCAGCTGATGCTGGAGAACCGCACCTTCGACCAGATGCTCGGCTTCCTCTACACGGACGCCGGCAACCGCTCGCTTTCCGGCGACGCCTACGACGGCCTGACGGGCGAGGAATGGAATCCCGACGCCGCGGAACGCAAGACCAAGGTGTTCAAGATCACGCCCGATGCGGCGCATTGCTACCTGATGCCCGGTGCCGATCCCGGCGAAGGCTTCCACAATACCAACTACCAGTTGTTCCGCAGCGACGACCCGGCGCCCAACCAGCCGCCGACCAACGACGGCTTCATCGTGAACTTCCAGGCGGCGATTAATTACGACCTGTCGCATCACTACGGCGACACGCTGCCCAACACGGCGGCGACCCAGGTCATGGGCATGTACGCGCCGGAAACGCTGCCCATCATGTCGGCGCTGGCGCGGGGCTACGCGGTATGCGACCGCTGGTTCGCCTCGGCGCCGACCCAGACCATTCCCAACCGCGCCTTCGCGGCGGCCGGCACCTCGCAGGGTCATCTCGACAACAAGGTCAAGGTGTTCACCTGCCCGAGCATCTTCGGCCGCCTGACGGACGCGCAGCAGGACTGGGCGATCTTCGGCTACAACGCGCCGCCGCTCACACGCCACGACTTCCCCGACACGCTGCACGCCGAGGAAAGCCACTTCGGCCACTTCCGCGACTTCCAGGAACGGGCGGCCAAGGGCACGCTGCCGCCCTACACGTTTCTCGAGCCGAGCTGGAGCTCGTCGGGCAACAGCCAGCATCCCAACTATGACGTGGCGCTGGGCGAGCAGCTGATCCACGACACTTATCGCGCGCTGCGCGACGGCCCGGGCTGGAACGAAACGCTGCTGCTCATCACCTACGACGAGCACGGCGGCAACTTCGACCATGTCGCGCCACCCTACGGCGCGGTGGCGCCCGACGATTCGGTGGGCGAGTTCAACTTCAAGTTCGACCGCTTCGGCGTGCGCATCCCGGCACTCCTGATCTCACCCTTAATCCAGAAGGGCTCGGTGTTCCGTCCGGCCCAGGGCGTGGTCGACCACACCTCGGTGCTGAAAACGCTGAGCGAGCGGTTCCAGACCAAGCCCCTGACCAAGCGCGACGCGGCGGCGCCCAGCCTGGGCGACGTGCTGACGCTCGCCGCGCCGCGCGACGACGACGTCCTGAAGGGCCTCGAGCCACCGCGCTCGAGCGGCCAGCATCCCAACCACGCGCGACCCTCGACGCTCGAGCTGCTGCACGCCGAGAAGGTTGCCGCGCTGCCGGTGCGCAACCCGCAGGGCAGCTACGCGCACGAGCCGCCGCCATTCACGACCTCGGGGCAGGTCGGCGAGTACATCCAGAACCGCACCGCGGCGTGGGTCGAGCATCGCGCTCGGCAGCACAAGCGGCGCGCCGCCGTGGCGCAACAGGCGCCGCGCCGTCCAGCGCAGCCGGCGACGACCAAGACGGCGCCGCGGGCCGCGGGCAAGACGGCGCCACGTTCCGCGAGCAAGACGGCCAAGCGGGCCGCGGGCAAGGCGCGCCGGACGCGCAAGTAGCCGGCGCACGCCACACGCCGCGCGCGCCGCTGCCGGGCGAAAAACTCAGGCGGCGCGGGCCGGTGCGTGTGGGATGGCGAGCAGGCAGAAGGCGGCGCAGGCCGAGAGGCTGAGGGCTGCGGAGACGAACAGCACGTCCCCGCCCAGATGCTCGAGCAAGAGCGAGAAGGCGAACGGCGCGGCGGCCTGCAGGAAGCGGGCGGGCGCGCCTAAAAGGCCCAGCCGATAGCCGTAGTTCTCGGGGCCGAACAGCGCGAGCGGGACGCTGCCGCGCGCGATGGTGAGGATGCCGTTGCCCGAACCATGCAGCAACGCGAAGACGCCCGACATCACCCCGCCCGCCCCCGTCACCAGCAGCAGCGCCGCGCCCAGCGGATGGGTGAGCGCGGCGAGCCGCGCCGTGATCAGCGGATGCAGCCGGGCCAGCGGTCCCATTTCGAGAAGCCGCGCGCCAACCTGGGCCGGACCGATCAAGGCTCCCGCGGCGATCGCCTCGGCGGGCGTGGCGCCAGCCGCCTCGAGGATGCGCGGGAAGTGAGCGGCCATGCCGGCGGTCACCAGCCAGGCGGCGGCGAAGGCGAAGGCCAGCAGGACCATGCGGCGCTCGATCGGGATGCGCACGGCTTGCAGCGCGGCCCGCTCGGCCGGGGTCGCAACCGCAGGGCGCGGCAGCAGGAACCAGTTGGCCGGCAGGCCGAGCAGCAGGTGGGCTGCGGCCCAGGCGAGGCAGGTCTCGCGCCAGCCAATCGTGGCCGCGCCCCAGGCCGTCAATGGCCAGCCAATGGTGCTGGCGAAACCCGCGATCAGGGTGATGCCGGTGATGGCGCCGCGCGCGTCGCTGCCATAGAGGCGGCCGAGTGCGCCAAAGGCCGAATCGTAGAGGCCGAGCCCCATGCCGATCGCCAGCGCGATCCAGGCGGCGATGAACAGCGGCAGCGAATGGGCCAGGGCCAGCAGCACGAGCCCGAGCGCGAACAGGAGGTTGGAGCCGGCCAGCACGCCGTTGCCGCCCAGCGCGTCGATGGTGCGGCCAACCTTGGGGCCCATCACGGCGGTCAGCACCAGCGAGCCGGAGAACACGCCGAAGATCCAGTTGGTCGACAGCCCGAGCTCGGCCGCCATGCGGTCTGCCAGCACGGCCGGCAGGTAGTAGCTCGACGCCCAGGCCAAGGTCTGTGTCGAGCCCAGCACGACGACGGTGAAGAACCGGCTCATCGGCCGCAGCATACACCGATGACAGAGCTGTGAACCTCCATGTCATCCCGAGCGCAGCGAGGGATCCTTGAGGCAGCAGGACGGATCCCTCGGCCTGCGGCCTCGGGATGACAGAAAGCGGACCGGGAGGTCCGCGCTCCAATGAGAGCTACAGGTCGATCGCCAGGCGCAGCTTGAATTGCTGGCGATCGAAGGCCACCAGATCGAGGCCCGTTGGGTAACCGGTGAGCGAGCCCCAGGCCTGCGGCTCGAAGGCGCCCGAGAGCGAGGCATGCCGGCCCAAGGTCAAGTAGAAGGTCGGGCCGACGTACAGCGCCTGGTCGGTGAGACCGACCAGAGCCAGGCCGTTATAGGCCTGCAGATAACGGACCTCGGCGCCGACGAACAGCCAGGGCAGGACGCGCAGCGAGGCCGCCGTGCTGACACCCAGGACCGAGCTGTCGATGGTCGCGTTGCCGCCCCAGGGCCGCGTTCGGTCGAGCGTGTAGAGCAGGTTTATTGCGGCGAACAGCTTGTCGGCGATTAGGGGGCGGTCCATCGCGGCGATGAACTCGATACCGTAATTGTCGGCGCCGGTGCCGGTGGCCGGATCGATCGGGCCGTAGAACGGCGTCGCCACGAACGTCAGGCCGAACGGGTTGGTCTCCCAGGCCAGCGGATGCCAGCGGAATTCCAGGGCGGCGCGATCGAACACGAACTCGGACGCATCGGGAAAGTCCGGGACGCCCGAAACATTGTAGCTCGAGACGGCGATCTCGGGCGCGATACGGAACTGACGCGACAGCGGATATTTCAGGCTGGCGGTGGTGGCCAGCGCGAGAAAGCTGCCATCCGACTTGCCGGCCCGGCCGACCGTCTCGACCTCGACTTCCGGCTGGAACGGTATGCCGATGTCGGTGCCTTCGCTGAAGCCGAACATGTGCTCGGTGTCGACCGGCGCGCCCAGTACCGGGGTCGCGGCGACGCAGGAAAAAAGGCACACGAGAAGGCAGACCAGTCGCATCCCGCGGAAGCTAGCCGTGTCGGATAGGCGGATACTATTTCTGCGTCCGGGCACTGCTTGATCGGCAGGGCCAACCGAGCCACGGTCTGCTCGAGAAGGAGAAGCGCATGACTGCCGTCCCGTGCCGCCTGTGGCTCATCGCCTTGTCGCTTGCGATGGCGCCGGCCGTCGCCTGGCAACCGGCACGCGCGGCCGATGTCGCCACCAACAAGGCGGCCGTCGAGCAGAGCCTCACGGCGCAGTACCCGCACCTCGAGGCGCTGTACAAGGACATCCACGCCCATCCCGAGCTCAGCTTCCAGGAGAAGCGCACGGCGGCCGAGCTCGCGGCGGAGATGCGCGGGCTGGGCTTCGAGGTCACCGAGGGCGTCGGCAGGACGGGTATCGTGGCGCTCTACCGCAACGGCGCAGGGCCGACGGTCATGGTGCGCACCGAGCTCGATGCGCTGCCGCTCCTGGAGAAGACCGGCCTGCCCTACGCCAGCACCGCCAAGCAGATGCTGCGCGGCGTGGAGACGCCGGTGGCGCACGCCTGCGGCCACGACATCCACATGGCGGTGTGGGTGGCGGTCGCCAAGACGCTGATCGAGATGAAGGACCAGTGGAGCGGCACCTTGATGTTCGTCGGCCAGCCGGCCGA
Source organism: Alphaproteobacteria bacterium (assembly GCA_019235415.1). GTDB lineage: Bacteria > Pseudomonadota > Alphaproteobacteria > Reyranellales > Reyranellaceae > Reyranella. Next base: position 7,664 of record JAFAKN010000538.1, on the reverse strand, counting down.
GGAGGCCGGAGGCGGCGCGGCGGCGATGGTCAAGGACGGGATCTTCACCCGCTTTCCCAAGCCGGACGTCGGCTTCGCCCTGCATGTCGGGCCGGGCCCGTTCGGCTACGTCACCTACAAGCCCGGCGTCATCAACTCGACCTCCGACGGCTTTGCCATCACCTTCATCGGCAAGGGCGGGCACGGCTCGCGGCCGCACGTCACGATCGATCCGGTGATGATGGCCGGCCACTTCATCGTCGACGTGCAGAGCGTGGTGAGCCGCGAAAAGGATGCCGCGCGCTTCGGCGTCGTCACGGTCGGCGCCGTCGAGGCAGGCAACGCCGGCAACGTCATTCCCGACACCGCGACCTTGCGCGGCACTATCCGGACCTACGACGAGGACACGCGCGCCAAGCTGATCGAGGGTGTCGAGCGCACTGCCCGCGCCGTGGCGATGATGGCGGCTGCCCCCGAGCCCGAGATCAAGATGAGCGAAGGCGCAAAGGCGGTGATCAACGACGACACGCTGGCCCTCAGGAGCGCCGCGGTCTTGAAGGCGGCGTTCGGCGACAAGGCACGACAGATCTCGGCGCCCGGCACCGCCAGCGAAGACTATTCGGAGTTCGTCAAAGCAGGCGTGCCGTCGTTCTATTTCGGCATCGGCGGGCTCGATCCCGAGGCGGTCGCCGAATCCCAGGCGAACAACATCAGCCTACCGGGCAATCATTCGCCCAGGTTTGCGCCGGTGCCCGAGCCAACTATCCGCGCCGGCGCCCTGGCCATGAGCCTGGTGGTGCTCGATGCGCTACAAAAGAAGTAGCGGTTGCGGCTTCGGCTTCGCGCAGGCAGGTACAGTGGCGCTCTGGTTGGCACAACCGACGAAGAGCGCAACTGGAGTTGCGCGCTCCCAGCGATGAAAGCGTTCTGCAATGTCCCCCTGTCACTGTAAGCTTCTCATAGGTGCGGTCGCCTGAGAGGCGGGCTTGACAGACGATCGCGCGGCATCTGTCGGGGGGACAGAGGAATGGCGTACCGTAGGCTGCACCGCGGGCTCGCGCTCGCGCTTGTCGTCGCCATGACTAGCAGCGTTATGACGGGTAGCGCGTGGGCCCAGAGCGAGCGCCAGGAACAGCCGATCCCCGCCACGCCCGAAGAAGACCTGACGGCAATCCAGCTCACCTTCCGCCGCGAGAAGCCGCCGGCCCAGACATTGTTCCCCGAGATTCGCGGCCAGCTGCAGGAGCTGCCGGCCTTCCTGCGCGATTCGACGATCGCCCTCCAGCCGCGCAGCTTCTATCGCGACACCGTCACGAACGCGCCCGGATCGATCAAGGTCCAGGAAGCCTGGGCGGCGGGCGGCGCGGTCTCGTTCGCGACCGGCCGGCTGTTCGACGTCATCTCCGGCGGCGCTGTGCTCTACACCTCGCTGCCGCTCTACGCGCCGATCCAGTATGACGGCAGCGGGTTGCTGCTGCCCGGACAGCTGGGCTACGCCGTGGTCGGCGAGCTCTACGGCAAGGTTCATCTGGCCGACAACCTCACCTTCACGGCCGGCCGACATATCTACGACACGCCCTATCTCGGGCCGTTCGACACGCGCATGACGCCCAACACGTTCTACGGCTACACGCTGATCGGCAACACCGACGAGATCTGGAAGGACGGGCCGAGCCTGCGCTACGGCGCCGGCTACTTCGCGACCATCAAGCTCAGGAACACCAACGTCTTCCAGTCGATGTCGCGCGCCGCCGGCGCCAACGCCGACAACGGCGTCGGCCTGGTCGGCGCCACGATGGATTGGGGCCGCTTCTCCCTGGGCGCGGTCGAGTACTATTGCCAGGACACGCTCAACATCGCCTATGCCGAAGGCAAGTACGGCACGCGGCTTACCGACGACATCAGGGCGATCTTCGCCCTGCAATACGCCGACCAGCGCAGCACCGGCGCCAACCTCCTGAACGGCGGCAGCTACTTCGCCACCAACCAGGTCGGCGCGCGGGTGGACCTCGGCTACCAGACCGGCATCCTCACGCTCGGCTACTCGGGGGTGAGCCCGAGCTTCGCGATGCAGAACCCGTGGAGCGACAACCCGGTCTACACCAACGCCTTGATCCAGTCGTTCCAGCGCGCCGGCGAGCAGGCCATGGTGGTGGGCGCTTCCTATGTGTTCACCCCGCACGGCCTCATCGGTATCGGCGCCTCGGCGTTCTTTTACCAGGGCTGGACGGGGACGGCGGCCGGACCGCCGACGACCGAGAGCGAATGGGACTTCGAGGTCGACTGGCGGCCGGAGATCAAGCAGCTCTCAGGCTTCTGGCTGCGGTTGCGTTACGCGACCTCCAACGTCAACCAGAGCAACACGCTCACGACCATCAACGAGGCGCGCGTGATCCTGAACTACAGCGTCAAACTGTACTGACGGTTGCGCGCTGGACATTGATCGCCAAGAGTGGCGTCACAGCGTTCGGGGAGGAAGCGATGGCAGGGTTGCTCGAGGGCAAGAGCGCACTGGTGACGGGCGGCGCGTCGGGCATCGGCCGCGCGACGGCGGTCGCCATGGTGCGCGAAGGCGCGCGTGTGGCGGTCGCCGACAAGACCGCCGACGGCGCGGCGGAGACCGTGGCGATGATCAATTCAAGCGGCGGCCAGGCGATCGCGCTTGCCGTCGACGTCGCCGACGAGGGCGCGGTGCAGACCATGGTGGCACGCACGCTCGACGCCTTCGGCCGCCTCGACTGCGCCTTCAACAACGCTGGCATCGCGCCCTACCATGTCGGGCCGGGTGGGCAGCGCACCCATGAAATGAGCCGCGAGGCGTTCGACGGCATGCTGGCCGTCAACCTGAGCGGCGTGTTCCTGTGCATGAAGCACGAGATCGCCCACATGCTCGGCCAGGGCGGCGGGGCGATCGTCAACACGGCGTCGATCGCGGGCCTGGTCGGGCTGGCGACCGCGGCCAACTACGTCGCGGCCAAGCACGGCGTCGTCGGCCTGACCAAGTCGGCGGCGATGGAATACGCCCAGGACGGGATCCGGGTGAACTGCGTCAATCCGGGCTACATCAAGACGCCGATGACCGACCCCGGCATGGCTCGTCGCTACGAGCAGCTGATGACGCGGGTGCCCATGCACCGGCTGGGCGTGCCCGAGGAAATCGCCGAAGCGGTGGTCTGGATGTGCTCGGACAAGGCCTCGTTCATGACCGGCGCCTGCCAGGTCATCGACGGCGGCTTTTACGCCGCTTGACGATTGGCGCCAGCCGGTACTGCATGTGCAACCAATCGACTTTCGCAGTGTTCGGGATGGGTGAAGGAGCAGCGGCAGCCGCTTGGCCGTCGCAGATCGCGTCATCAGGGCGTGTTCAGCGTCGAGGAGAGGTAGGTCGTGACTGACCTTGGATCTGGCCTCGGATGGACCGATCGGGCGCGCGCAGCGTCCGAAGACTGCGCCAGGCTGGCGCAGGATCAGCGGGACCTCAAGCAGTCGTGCTGGGAGCAGGCGGAGGCCTTGCGCTGGCTGCGCACCGAGCACGCCTGGTACCACTCCGCCGCTGCCGAGAACAGGAATCGGCTGCGCCAGTCCAGGAAGGCCGTCGCTGATCGCCTGTCGACCCAGCGCCCTGCGTGGACGTCACCCTTGTGAACGCCACCGATCTCGACACATCACCAGTGTGCACGCCACCCGCGCTCGGTTAGCGCCTGCTCATTCGGCTGAAGGTCTTCCGCTTGTCGTTGCGGCGCAGTACGCTTTGTGCGGATCAGCCCGGAACGGGGGCTCGAATGACATCGCTGAACGTCTTCGTGACCGAAGGCAACATGGAGATCTATCTCTCCAAGCTGCATACGACCTGGAGCGCCGACGAACGCGACAACCTGCTTCGCCTGGTCGCCGCGGAGGAGGCCCGCATGGGTCATCAGCGCGAGCACCTCGAGAACGGTGAACGACGCGCCGCGCAAGGACGCAAGCGCATCGAGCGCCAACGCGAAATCGTCGCGAGCGTGCCGGCGGAGCAACGGGAAGCCAGCCCGGAAGCCTTGCTCTTGGACACCCTGGAGCAAACGCAGGCGCTTCTCGAAACGCATCTGCGGGCGTTGCGCGCGCGATGGGAGCACAGGAAGCTTTGAGTTTGGCGTGGCTCGACGGTGTCCGGACGACCGGGCATCTATCTCCCGCTTCGACCCGACGAGAGGCCGTGATTGATCCTGATCAAGGGCGGCTCGCAACCAACCTTTAGTGTGCTCCGACCAGTCGAAGGAGGCCGCGATGAGCAGTCACGCCGACCAAGCCTTGGAGCGCGCCAAGCTCGAACCGTAGGCGATTGCGGCGGCGACGGGCATGAGGTTCCGCAATCGACAGGAGGCCGGCAAGCTGCTGGCCAAAGCTCTGGAGCTCTACCGGCACGACCGGCCCCTTGTCCTGGCCCTGCCGCGCGGTGGCGTGCCGGTGGCCGCGGAAGTGGCGCAGAGCCTGCACGCGCCGCTCGACCTGATGCTCGTCCGCAAGATCGGCGTTCCCGACCAACCGGAGCTGGCCATGGGTGCGGTGGTCGAAGGAAGGCCGCCGCTGGCGCTGCGCAACGAGCCCGTGATCCGCATGCTCGCCGTCAGGGATCGCGACTTCGAGCGCGTGCGCGATCGCGAGATCATCGAGATCGAGCGCCGTCGCCAGGCGTATATCGGCGGCCGAGCGCGGCCGGACCTTGCCGGCCGCACGGTCATCCTGGTCGACGACGGCATCGCCACCGGCATGACGATGCGCGCGGCGGCGCGGGCCGTGGCGACCCAGGGCGCCACCCGGGCGGTGATCGCCGCCCCGGTGGCCGCCGCGTCGGTGGCAACCGAGCTGCGGCGCGCGGCGGACCGGGTCGCGTGCCTGAACGAGCCCGACGACTTGTTCGCGATCGGCCATCATTACGACGACTTCACCCAGGTCGGCGACGAGGAGGTGCGCCGCCTTCTCATGCAAGCGGCCGCCAACCCAGTGGCTTGAAGCTCTCTTCATGGGCGCGCCAGCTAAAACGCCTGACCGGGGAGAAGGCAGATGGACGGCTATCCCGTGGATGTCGACGCCGACCCCGACCGAGGAGGCGCCCGATGAGGACCGCGAAGCGCTCGATCTCGTCGGCTTCTACCTCGATTTCCTGCGATCCGGACTGGGGGGTCGTCGCGATCCGAGCCGAAGCGCAATTGCGCGAAGGCCAGGCCCATCTCGAGCAGCTGCTGCACGCCATGAAGACCAATGCCCATGCTCCGCCGGGCGTGCCGTCGGCCAAACCGGGCGACGCGGCTCCCACGAGCCTGATGGTGCAAGAGCCAGGGCATGTGCGTTTCCCGACTTTCGACGACGCCGCGATCCATCAGCGGGTGAAATCCAGTGGGCCCCTGCCGACAGCCGACCGCGACGGTAGCGAACCGTCGGTAGCAATGAGAATGGGCGGGAACATGGGTGCTCCCGAATTGGCTGCCGGACATGGCGGCCGACGGGGCGGTGCAACCCTTGACCTGCGTCAAGCGTCCTTGGAGTGGGCGAAGTTGGTGCTCATGGATTTCGTGGAACCGCCGAATTGAACCGCCGCATCATGGAGATGGCCCTCGATCAGGCGAAGCGGCATGCCGCTTCGGGCGAGGCCGATATCGCGCGGCAGCGGGCGGTAGTCGACGAGCTCGAGCGCCACGGCCACGACGCCAAGCTGGCGTGGGAATTGTTGCGAACCTTCGAGCAGCTGCAGGCGATGCACGTCATCGAGATCGAACGGCTGGACAGGGAACTCGCCCTGCTCGACAAGCGATCGGCCATGCGGCGCGGCGGAGGAGACGAGCCGCCAAGAACGGCATGAGCTGGCGATCGCAATGACGGCTGTCGTCGGCCGTGCAACGCGGCGGGCGCGGCGGTATGCTCCTCCGCGGATAGAGACGCGATGCCGCCGCTGCCGCCCGATCTGCCTCCCGTGTTGGAGGTCTACTATTCGCCGACCTGCACGCCGTGCCGCCTCGAGCTGCCGGCCGTTGCCGAGCTTGCGACCCAGGAGGGGCTCAGCCTGCGGATCGTGATCCTCGACCAGGAAGAGCGCGCCCGCGCCGAGCTCGGCGCGGTGTCGCCGGCGCTGGCCGCCATCGCCGAGAGCAGGACCGAGGGGGCGCCGGGCGTCGTATTGCGCGACGCCGGCAACGGCGAAGGCATCTTGCCCTACGCGCGCAGCCTCGCGCCCAGTGGCGAGACCTGCGCGAAATGGTCGGGGCGACTGACGGTTCAGCGCGGCCGCGATCTTCTAGCGGCTTGCGCGCGGCTGCTCACTTCGCCTCGGCGTTCTCGATCCTGAAGAACAGGGCTTTCTCCTCGTCGTTGACGAGATGGAGCTTGCCGCGCACCGTGGTGAGCTTCTCCGACCATTCGACGCCGCCGGGTGCCGTAACCTCGATCACTTCGTTGGGCTCGCCCGGCGGGCAGTACAGGCAGACCGGCGTGTTGCGCGAGATCAGGAAATGCCTGGTGCGGTCCGAACCGTCCATCGGCAGCACGAAACCCTTCACCGTCACCACCTGGCCGTCGAGCGCCTTGACCTCGGGCGTGAGGCTAATGCCGTAGGTGCCGGCTTTCTCGTCGTACTTCACGTCGCACCTGACGAGCTTGCTCCAGAGCTCGTCGTGCGCCTTGGGCAGCATCTTCTGCGCCGCGGCCTCGGCCGCCGGTCGTGTCGTCGGCTCCGTGGCGCGCGCTGGGATCGACAGGGTCACGGCGGCGCACGCCAGGAGAAGCGCGAGTGGGACAGCAGGTCGTTTGATCTTGATCACAGAAGCTCCTCGATCTCGGTGTGGGCGGCGCGTAGCGCCGGAAATGCAGCGGCAGCAAGGATAACCAAAATCGTGCCGCCGATCATCCCGCCGACCTGCTCGAGGCCCAGGCTGGGCTCGAGCTGCAGGCCGGTCGCCTGGGCCAATGCGTGGCCCGCCACGGCCAGCAGGCCGAAGCCGAGCGCCACGCCGAGGCCGAGCGCCGCGGCGCCGATCATGGCCGCTTCGGCGAGCGCGACCGTGGCCAGCGCGGCGCGGCTTGCGCCAAGAGCGCGCAGCAGCGCGAGGTCGCGGGTGCGGGCGCCGAGGGTCGCCATCAGGCCCAGCGCGGCGGCCGCGGCGGCAATGGCGACCAGCAGCAGACCGAGCGCGGTGGCGGCGTCGGTCAGCGGCCGGGCATAACCGGCAAGGCGGGCGATCTCGAAGCTAGGGCTCGCCGCACTCAGCGTCTCGCTGGCGTCGATCTGGCGCGGCAGGATCGCTGCCGCGGTCGGCATGCGGTAGGCGGCAACCAGCGCCGTCGCGGCGTCACCAGAAGCGGTGCCTTCGTCCTCGTCGCTCGAGCCGCGCTCGGCGCGCTCGATCCTGGCCTGTTCGGCGTGCACGTAATGCACCGTCGCGAAGTCGGTCAGCACCAACCGGTCGAGCGCCGAGCCGGTCGGTGCCAGAATGCCGACAACCTTGTAAGGAAAGCGGTCGTGCTGCTCGCCGCCAGCGGCGAGCCCATGGGCGCCGACGAAGCTATCGCCGATCTCGAGATGCAGCGCGCGCGCCGCTGTTGCCCCCAGCACCGCCTGCAGCTTGTCGTTCCACATCCGGCCCTTGGCGAGATGCGCGCGATAGACGTCGATCAGGGCCGGCGTCGTCCCGACCACGCGCCAACCATTGACG
>JAFAKN010000535.1 GCA_019235415.1 Alphaproteobacteria bacterium | reverse complement strand
CGCCACCATCGCCCAGCATCTGCCACAGCTCGCAGAGATCGGCGCCGCGCTGCGCCCGGGCGGCGACATCCAGCTGTTCGGCTGCGACGTCGCCCAGGACGCGTCAGGCCAGGCGTTCCTGCAGCAGCTCTCGCAGGCGACCGGTGGGGCGGCCAACCACCACCTCGTTCTCCAGTTCGCCTGATCGTGGACGTTTCACGCCCGCGCGGCGGCAGGCCGGTGGGCAGCACCAAGGTGTATTTCGCGTCCGGTCGGGCCACCGTCCCCCTTTGCGACCGCGCGACGCTAGTGTGATGATTCCGAAGTTCGTCACCGAACTTCGGAATCTGAATCACACTAGATTCAATAGTTTAGTGGCCCGCTTATCCCTGAAATTCGCTGACGAATTTCAGGGGCGGGACACTAGGCGCCGGAGACCGGATCGACGGCCCCGCCATCGGGGCAGTACGGCGCCGGCAGCTTCCATCTCTCCAAGGACGGCGGCGCCGGCACCATCATCACCGATCCGCCAATCGTCGCCGATGGTTGCGCACGGCTGACGCCCCCGCGGCGACGATGCGCGTCTCGTCGCCGGCGCGCTCGCATCGATGCAACGGTCGGTTGAAGCTCCATCTGGCCACTGCAATGACATGATTCGCGGCCAGTATCATTTTGCGCGATAGCCTTGCGAACATGCGGACAGGACAGGAAACGCCATGCCGACACCCGTTTCCAATTTGAAGCCCACGTTGACGCTGGCCGAGTATGTCGACATCTTAGGTATCTTTCCGTCTCAGGGTGGCGCGAGCCCGGGGCCGTACTTGGGCCAGATCGATGTTTCCGCCGCGCCGTCGTCTCTTTTCGGCGCACTCGCGCAAGGGCAACTCCTGCCGACCAGCCAAGACAGCGCCTTGTTCTCCATCCTTGGCACCACCTACGGTGGCAACGGGACGCAAAATTTCCAGTTGCCGAATTTGGCCGGTGCCGTTGCGATCGGTTCCGGTTCCGGCCTTGGGCTCCCTATTTTCCCGCTCGGGCAAACGACTGGGACGGCCACCAAAACGGTAACACCGGCGAATCTGCCGCCGAGCCTGGGCGGGCTGAACACGGGCTTGGACAATTACCAGCCGTCGCAGGCGATCAACTATGCCATCAACGTCACCGGCGTTTTCCCGACTTCCAGTCTGGCGCCGGATTCGATCGGTGTCGTCTCCGCCTTCCTCGGCAATTTTGCCCCTGGCGGCGAAATGCTTTGCCAAGGGCAATTGCTGCAGATTTCTCAATTTTCCGCGCTGTTCGATTTGATCGGTACCACCTATGGTGGCGACGGAATAAACACGTTCGCGCTGCCGGATCTGCGAGGCCGCGACATCGTCGGCTCGGGCAACGGTTTCACGGCGGGTGGGCGAATCGGGACGCCCAGCGTCACCCTGCTTCCGCCGAACCTGCCTTCGGGCGGCGCGCCGTCGGGTGCAACGCCGATCAACAATGAGCAGCCGGGGCTTGTCCTCAACTACTACATCGCGGTTCAGGGCATTTTCCCCTCGTCGCCGGTAAACGGGGCGAATCCCAACGAGCCCTATCTCGGCCAGATCTTCGCGACCGCCGAGACGCTCAATTCACCGCAGGGCGCCCTTCCGTGTGATGGCCGGTTGCTGCCCGTCTCCCTAAACCAGGCCCTGTTCTCGTTGCTCGGCACCACCTATGGCGGCGACGGGATATCCACCTTCGCCCTACCCGACTTGCGCGGCCGATCGATTCTCGGCGTGGGCGGCGCAAACCTCGAGGGCCAAGTTCAGGGTGCCGCGACGACGACGCTGACGATCGCCAATTTCACGCCACCGTCGCTCGGCGCGCTGACCCAGGCGACGCTGCACGCGATAGAGGGCGGCCAGGGCTCCGCTCTGCTGGCCTCGGCGCCCACCGGCCTGCTGGCGCCGCAGACCAACGGCTTGCTCGCCACCGTCTCGGTGGCGATCGCCAATTCGGCCACAGGCGACCTATTGGGCGTCGGCACGAATTTCTCGCTCTCCACGACCGCGACCAAGATAACGACGGCCGACGGCGGCGATTTCCTCGTCACCTTCGACAGCGCGACGTCGACCCTGGCGATCGCCAACGACACCAACGTCCACAACACGATCGCGCAATTCGAGACCATCCTTGGCCAGGCCGCCTTCAAGACGACCTCTTCGCTCGCCGGCCAAACCAGCCGCACTTTGTCTTGGACGGCGTACGACGGCATCCAGAATTCGTCCGCGGTGGCGACGTCACTCACCGTCGACCCCGCGCCGACCAAGACCTGGGCCGTCATCAACGGCAGCTGGAGCGTCGACACGGACTGGAATTCGGTCGGCGTGCCGGCGGACGGCGACGATGTCGGGATCATCAGCGGACCCGGAGACACGGTCGATCTCGACGTCAATACCCACAACCTCAAGTCCTTGAATTTGGCCGCCGGCAATACGCTAAATCTCGGCGGCTTCACCCTCAGTGTTGCCGGCGCGAGCGGGATCACCCTGGATGGGACGATTTCCGGCGCAGGGACGGTTGCTGCCACGATCGTAAGCGGCACGGGCATCGTCGAAGCGTCGGGCGGCACGCTCGTTCTGTCGGGGGCGGTGAACGGGCCGAGCCTGACAATCGATGCCAGCGTGGCCTCGGATCTCAGGATCGCCGGCACCGCGACGGTCGGCACGATCGCCATCACCAGCGCCAACCAGACGCTCGACGTCGGCACCGGCGGCAAGCTTACCATCACGGCGGCCGAGAGCATCGCCGGCAGCGGCAAGCTGGACACCCATGACGGCGGCAGCACGACGCTCGACGGCACCCTCAGCCTGGACACAGGCTCGACCCTGTCGGCCGAAGGATCGGCCAGCAGCGTGCTGGTGAACGGCGCCATCGACACCTTCGGCACCGTCGAGGCGGCGAGCCAGGCCTCGATCGACCTGGCGGCCGCCGTAACCAACTTCGGCAGCGGGTCGCTTCAGGCGACCGGCGCTGGCAG
>JAFAKN010000394.1 GCA_019235415.1 Alphaproteobacteria bacterium | reverse complement strand
TTCGAGCTGCCGGCCAAGCCGACCGACGTGTCGAGCGTGTTGGGCTCGGTGCGTGCCAATACGCCGGACTTGCTCGTCTGCGTGATGCACGACCAGGATTCGCTCCTGGTGGCGCGCCAGATGATCGCCACCAACACCAACGTGAAGCTCCTGTTCCAGGGTCTGGGCCCGCAGCTCGCGTCGTTCCGCGAGGCCTTGGGCAAGTACTCGGAAGACCTTTTGTGCTCGACCTACTGGGACGAGTCGGTACCCTACAAGGACAAGTTCTTCGGCGATTCCAGGAAGTTCGCCGAATACTATCGCAGCAAGTTCACGCGGCCGATCGCTTACCACACGGCCGGCGCGGCGGCCTGCATCGAGACCTATATCCTGGCCATGCAGGCGGCCAAGAGCACCAAGGCCGAAGCGGTGCGCGATGCGCTCGCCGCCGCCGACTACGAGACCTTCTACAGCCGCATCAAGTTCACGCCCGACGGCGATGGCGATCCGATCATCATGGGCAGCATGATCGGCCAGGTGCAGAAGGGTAAGCTCGAGATCGTGTTCCCGGGCGAGGCGAAGTCGGCGCCGCCGGTCTACCCGCAGCCCGCCTGGGAAAAGAAGGCGTGAGCACAAGCTCCTACCTCCCCTCGTCTCACGAGGGGAGGTGTCCGCGCAGCGGACGGAGGGGTCATAAGGCTGCGAGGCAGAATCCATGACCCCTCCGGCCCTGCAGGCCACCTCCCCAACTGCGTTGGGGAGGAAGCGCTCGAAATGAACCTCATCGCCCAGACGTTGGCCGACGGGCTCGTGCTCGGCGGCATCTACGCATTGGCCGCCGTGGGCTTCTCCCTGATCTTCGGCGTGCTGCACGTGATCAACCTCAGTCACGGCATCCTGGTCCTGCTCGGCGCCTATCTCGCCCTGATCGTGTCCCAGACGCTGCACGTCGATCCGCTGCTGACGATTCCAGTGGTGATGGTGGCGCTGTTCGGGGCTGGCTATTGCTATCAGCGCTTTCTCATCCAGCGCGCGGTCGATCGCTCGGCGCTCGGCTCGATGCTGCTGACGTTCGGCGTGGCGTTGATGCTGCAGAACATCATGATCTGGGTGTTCTCGCCGGACATGAAGAACATCACGCCAAGCTATGCTTTCTCGTCGTTCCGACTTGGGTCCGTGACCTTCGACGCCGTTCGCATGAGCGCGCTCGTTGCGAGCCTTGTCCTGCTGTCGTTGCTGGCTGCCTTCCTGAAGTTCTCGCCGCTCGGCCGCGTGATCCGCGCGACGGCGCAGCAGACCTTGGCGGCCCGGCTGTGCGGCGTGAACGTGCATCACGTCTATGCGCTGACCTTCGCCGTGTCGGCGGCGTTCGCGGGGGCGGCCGGCATCGTGATCGGCATCATCCTGCCGTTCTCGCCCTCGGATGAAGCGCTGTGGACGATGAATGCCTTCGTGGTCGTCGTGCTCGGCGGGGTGGGCAGCCCGGCCGGGGCGCTGATCGGCGGTCTGTTGCTGGGCGTCGTGAACACGCTCACCGCCCAGTACATCGGACCGTCCTTCCCCAACGTCACCATGTTCCTGTTGCTGGTTCTGCTGCTCCTGGTGCGGCCGACCGGCATCCTCGGCAACGCCTTCAGCCCCTCGCGATGAAGCTCAATCCAACGCAAACTTTGCTGGCCATGCTGGCCGCCGCAGTCATTCTCGCGTTCGGGCCGTTGGTGCTGCCCCCGTTCTACGTGCGCGTCGGGCAGCTGATGGTCTATTCCGCGGGCCTTGCGGTTGCGTGGGCGATCCTGGGCGGCTTCGCGGGCTACGCGAGCTTCGGCAATGCCGCCTTCATCGGCGTCGGCGCCTTCGCCGCCGGCCTCGTCGAAGGCAACATTTCGGGCATCGCCCCGCCATTGCTGCTGCTCGTCGGCCTCGTTGTCGGCGGTGCCTGCTGCGGCGTGCTGTCGGCCGCGATCTCTTACCCCATCCTGCGGCTGCGCGGCACGTTCTTCGCCATCGCGATGTTGGGCGTCAGCCACGTCTGCGCCGAGGTGACCAACAACATCGATTTCTTCCAGGGCTCGCTCGGGCTCAACTTCCCCTCGGTCGTTCCCGGCGACATCGATCCCGCGAACTATTTCTACTGGCTCTACCTGGCCGGGGGCCTCGCGGTGCTGCTGATCGCCTGGCAGATCAGGCGCAGCCGGTTTGGCGCCGGACTTTTGAGCATCCGCGAGGACGAGGACACCGCGCGCATGCTGGGCGTTCCAACCGAACGCTACAAGCGGCTCGCCTTCGTCATCAGCGCAGTGCTGACCGGCATGCTGGGCGTGATCTACGGCCATTCCCTGGGCTACATCACCACCGAGTCGGTCTACCGCGACGACACCAATTTGAGCCTGATCGTCTATTCCATGCTGGGCGGCATGGGGACCCTGTTCGGCCCCGTCATCGGCGCCTTTGCCTTGGTGTTCATCACCCAGGTGCTGCTTGCCCGGCTGCTGGACTTCCACCTGTTCGCGACCGGCCTGCTGCTGGTGATCCTGGTGCTGGCCGCTCCTGGCGGCGTTTTAGGCGTCACGCGCAGCTTTTCGCTGCGCCGGCGTCCGAGCCCGGTCGCCGCCGAATGAGCACCGGCATCCTCACGGTCGACCGGCTGTCCAAGAACTTTCGCGGGCTCGCCGCCATTGCCGAGGTCAGCTTCGCCATCCAGCCGCGCTCCATCACCAGCATCATCGGCCCCAACGGGGCGGGCAAATCGACGCTGTTCAACCTGATCACCGGCTACGTCGAGCCGAGCGCCGGCGAGATCCATTTCCACGGCCGCCGCATCACCGGGCTGGCGACCAACCGGATCGCCGAGCTCGGCATTGCCCGTGCCTTCCAGATCGCGCGGCCGTTTCGCGACCTCAGCGTGCACGAAAACGTCCGGATCGGCGCATTGTTCGGCAAGGCGGGGGCGCGCGATGTCGCCGCCACGACGGGCAAAAGCCTCGAGCTTGCGGGCATTGGCCACCTTGCGCAGCAGCCGGCCAACGCCCTTACCGTCGGACAGCTGCGTCACCTCGAGGTTGCCCGTGCGATCGCGACTCGCGGCGATCTCCTCCTGGCCGACGAGCCGTGCGCCGGCCTCAATCCCACCGAGACGGCAGCCATGATCGACGTGCTGCGCCGGGTGCGGGCCGATGGCGTCACCGTCGTGCTGGTCGAGCATGACATGCCGTCGGTGATGGAAATCTCCGACCGCATCCTGGTCCTGGACGCCGGCCGCCTGATCGCCGACGGCGCGCCGGCGGAAGTCGCCAGCAACCCGCAGGTGATCGCCGCCTACCTGGGATCGCCCGAGCCCGAAGCGGCTTGACCTATCGTCCGAGAAAGGCGCGCTGGACGTAGCTGTCCGCTAAAAGTTCCTTGCCGGTTCCGGCGAGCACGACCGCGCCCTTCTCGAGCACATAGCCGCGATGGGCGATGCGCAGCGACTGGTGCAGGTTCTGCTCGACCAGCAGCACGCCGATGCCGGTCTTGTTCACGGCTTCGACCAGCCGGAAGACCTCCTGCGTCACGATCGGCATCAGGCCCAGCGACGGCTCGTCCAAAATGATCAGACGCGGCTCGGCCATCAGGCCGCGAGCGATGGCCAGCATCTGCTGCTCGCCGCCGCTCATCGAGCCGGCGAGCTGGCTGCGCCGCTCCGCCAACCGCGGAAACAGGCCGAACGCATAGTCGATCAGGCCGGCGATCTTGCCGCGCTCCTTGATGTGCGCGCCGAGCTGCAGGTTCTCCATGACCGTCATCTGCGGGAAAACGAGGCGGCCCTCCGGCACCAGGGTGATGCCGCGGCGCACGACGAAGTGGCTCGGTGCGCCCGTCAGAGCCTGGCCACCGAAGCGGATGGCGCCGCGCTGCGGACGCAGGACGCCGGCGATCATGCGCACGGTGGTCGATTTGCCGGCGCCGTTGGCGCCGAGCAAGGCGACGATCTCGCCGGGCTCGACCCTGAGAGAGACATCTCGCACCGCGAGAGCGCCATCGTAGGCGAAAGCAAGACCGGAAACATCAAGCCCGGCCGAATCAACAGAAGGCATCGATCGACGATATTCCACGTTCGCGTCGTGCATTCAAACACCGCGCCAACCGCCCTTACGCTGCGCGCAGCTCCGCCGTGCGGGTCTCGTCGATGCTGCGCCCGTCCGTGGTGAGGGCGACGCCGTAGTCGCGCTCGGCCGCTTCGGCGCTCACGATATTGTCCAATACGTCGCGCAGGACGCGCTGCGGATCGCGAGTGCGCGGGTCG
>JAFAKN010000515.1 GCA_019235415.1 Alphaproteobacteria bacterium | reverse complement strand
GGGCGCGCTGATGCTGACGCGCGACAACCGCGCCATCGCCGCCTCGCTGCGCGAGGTGCGCTACGACGTGATGGTGATCGCGGCGGCCGCGCTCGGCATCACCGTGCTGCTGTCGCTCTACCTCGCGGGCACCATCACCCAGCCGATCGTCCGGCGCGCGCGCGCCGCCGACGAGGTGCGGCTGGCGCGCGAGAGCCGGCCGGAGATACCCGACCTCGGCAAGCGCGGCGACGAGATCGGCGATCTCAACGACGCGCTGCGGTCGATGACCGACGCCTTGTGGCAGCGCCTCAACACCATCGAGAGCTTCGCCGCCGACGTGGCGCACGAGCTCAAGAATCCGCTGACCTCGCTGCGCTCGGCGATCGAGATGGCGGCGCGTCCCGACCTCGACCCGCCGCGTCGCGAGAAGTTGATGGGTATCGTGATGGACGACATCAACCGGCTGAACCGCTTGATCTCCGACATTTCCGATGCCTCGCGGCTCGACGCCGAGCTGATGCGCGGCGAGGTCAAGACGCTCGACCTCGAGAAGCTGCTGCGCGACATGGTCCAGCACTACGGCATCACCGCGGTCCAGAAATCCAAGGTCGACGTCGAGTTCCGCCTCGCCGCCAACCCGCCGTTCACCGCGCACGGCCATGACGGTCGCTACGGCCAGGTGTTCCGCAACGTGATCGACAACGCACTGTCGTTCAGCCCGCCGGGCTCGCGGCTCCTGGTCGAGCTCAGCCGCCAGCCGCGCGGCGGCCCATTCGTCGTCACTATCGACGACGAAGGCCCTGGCATTCCGGAAGAGAACCTCGAATCGATCTTCCAACGCTTCTACTCGCAACGGCCGACCGAGCATTTCGGCCAGCATTCCGGCCTTGGCCTGTCGATCTGCCGCCAGATCATGGAGACCTACGGCGGCTCGATCTCGGCATCCAACCGCAAGGCTACCGACGGCCGGATCCTGGGAGCGCGGTTCACCATCCGCGTGCCGGCCGCCGACGCCCGTCTGTGAGTCCAGGGACAGAGCGAGAAGCGACGGAGCAACTGGTGGAGCGCGTCCACGCGACCTGCGTGGCGTTCCGTGCCAGCCGCGGCTGGCGCGCCCTTCTGCTGCGCGGTCCGTCCGGTTCCGGCAAGTCGGACTTGGCGCTGCGCCTGATCGACGGCGGGGCGCGCCTGGTATCGGACGATCAGACGGAGATCCGGCGCGCGAGGGGACGCTTGCTTGCCACCGCACCGCGAACCATCGACGGTCTGATCGAGGTGCGTGGCGTGGGCATCGTGCGATTGACGCGTGACCAATTGGTGACTCGCGTGCCGCTGGCCGTTCTGGTCGATCTCGTCCCGGCGCGGCAAATCGAGCGCCTGCCCAAGCCCGAACACGAATCATTGCTCGGCGTCGAGCTGCCGAGGCTCGCCGTCAATCCTTTCGAGCCGTCGGCAGCCGCCAAGATGCGTCTTGCCTTCCGCCAATTCGCGGTCGCATGATCGCCGCCGGCACGAGTCATGCCTGATAGTCCTACAACCTCCCTGCAAGCCGCCTCCCAGGATGCGCGCCGGCCTTTCGTTGTGGTGACCGGCATGTCGGGCGCGGGCCGCGTCACGGCCCTGCACGCGCTGGACGACATGGGCTACGTGGCGGTCGACAACGTACCCCTGCCGCTCTTGGGCGACCTCATGCGCTCGACCGTCGGCAGCCCCGGCGAGATGGCCGCACCGCTGGCCTTCGGCATCGACACACGCACCTACGGCTTCGACCCGCACGACCTGGTGCGCCGCCTACAGGAGTTGCGTGCCCGTCCCGACATCGCGGCGCGGTTGCTGTACCTCGATTGCGACAGCGACACGCTGCAGCGGCGCTACACCGAATCGCGCCGGCCCCATCCAATGGCGCCCGACCGACCCCTGCTCGACGCCGTCGCCGAGGAACGCCGGCGGGTCGGCTGGGTGCGCGACAGCGCCGACATGGTGATCGACACCTCCGCGCTCTCGCCGCACCAGTTCAAGCAGCTGTTGGCCGGCCATTTTGCGCTCGGTCGCGACCTCGCCACCCGATTGTCGGTGATGTCGTTCTCCTATCGTCGCGGCCTGCCGCGCGAAGCCGACCTGGTGTTCGACGTTCGTTTCCTGAAGAACCCGCACTACGTGCCGACGCTGAAGCCGCTCACCGGCCGCGACAGCGCCGTCGCCGCTTACGTCGCGAGCGACCCCGGCTACCGGCCGTTCATCGAGGCGCTTAAGGGGCTGCTCGGTCCGTTGCTGCCGCGATTTGACGCAGAGGGCAAGAGCTATTTGACCATTGCCATCGGCTGCACCGGTGGACGACATCGTTCCGTCACGGTTGCCGAAGAGATCGCCGGATGGTTGCGCGGACTGGGCCGCTCGGTCACTCTCTCGCACAGGGACGCCGCGGTGGCCGGGGAGGCTGGCGGTGTGGGGGCGAGCATATGATCGGTATCGTATTGGTGACGCACGGCAATTTGGCGCGCGAATTTCTGTCGGCGCTCGAACACGTGGTCGGACCGCAGCAGGGTGTGGCGGCGGTCTGCATCGGCCCTGAAGACGACATGGAACGACGGCGCGCGGAGATCCTCGAAAGTGCGCGATCGTGCGACACCGGTGACGGTGTGATCGTGCTCACCGACATGTTCGGCGGCACGCCGTCCAATCTCGCCATCTCCATCATGGAGCAGGCGCGCATCGAGGTGTTGGCCGGCGTCAACCTGCCGATGCTGGTGAAGCTCGCGTCGGTGCGCAATCGCCCGATCGCCGAGGCGGTGCGCATGGCGCAGGAAGCCGGCCGCAAGTACATCACCATCGCCTCGCGCATCCTGGCCAAGGAAGCTTCGTGAGCGACGCGGCGTCGGGCGCGGAAGCCGGCATCGGCACCCTCCGGCGCACGCTACGCATCGCCAACAAGCGCGGCCTGCATGCCCGCGCCGCCGCCAAGTTCGTACGCACCGTCGGCCAGTTCGACGCCAACGTGCGGGTCGCGTTCAAGGGCCAGGACGTGTCCGGCCTGTCGATCATGGGGCTGATGATGCTGGCCGCCGGCATCGGCAGCGACATCGAGCTCAGCTGCTCGGGCCGCCAGGCCGCCGAGGCGATGGCCGCCCTGTCGGCACTCGTCGAGGGCAAGTTCGGGGAAGAGTGACAGGCGTAGTCGCCTGTCATCCCGAGCGCAGCGAGGGATCCTTAAGGCAGCAGGAAGGATCCCTCGCTGCGCTCGGGATGACAGCAAATTTGCTCGGGATGACAGTGAGGCGCTGTGCGACTCCCTGCATAAAGTCCCGAGCATATCGCCATAAATAGTTGCTTATATGCGCATGGTTGCGTTTGAGGCGCCCTGTCCCCGCTGTTAAGAGAGCGCGACTTTCAACCGCCGGGAGCGCCAGATGGCTCACGATTACGTCGTCAAGGATATCGGTCTCGCCGACTGGGGCCGCAAAGAGATCGACATGGCCGAAACCGAGATGCCGGGCCTTATGGCGATCCGCAAGGAGTTCGGGCCGCGGCAACCGCTCAAGGGCGCGCGCGTCGCGGGCTCGCTCCACATGACGATCCAGACCGCCGTGTTGATCGAGACGTTGAAGGCGCTCGGCGCCGACGTGCGCTGGGCCTCGTGCAACATCTACTCGACGCAGGACCATGCCGCGGCCGCGATTGCCCAGTCGGGCACGCCCGTGTTCGCCATCAAGGGCGAGAGCCTGGAAGACTACTGGCACTACACTCATCGCATCTTCGAATGGGCCGACGGCGGCGCACCCAACATGATCCTCGACGACGGCGGCGACGCGACGCTCCTGGTCCATCTCGGCATGCGCGCCGAGAAGGATCCGTCGTTGATCGCCAAGCCGACCAACGAGGAGGAGGAGGTCCTCTACAAGGCGATTGCCAAGACCAACAAGGAGAGGCCCGGTTGGTACGCCAAGCTCGGCGCGGCGATCCGCGGCGTCACCGAGGAGACCACGACGGGCGTGCATCGCCTCTACCAGATGGAGAAGGACGGCCGGCTCTTGTGGCCGGCCATCAACGTGAACGACTCGGTGACCAAGTCGAAGTTCGACAATCTTTACGGTTGCCGCGAATCGCTGGTCGACGGGATTCGCCGCGGCACCGACGTGATGATGGCCGGCAAGGTGGCGATGGTCGCGGGCTTCGGCGACGTCGGCAAGGGCTCGGCCGCCTCGCTGCGCCAGGCGGGATGCCGCGTGATGGTGTCCGAGGTCGATCCGATCTGCGCCCTGCAGGCCGCGATGGAAGGCTACGAGGTGGTGACCATGGAGGATGCCGCGCCCAAGGCCGACATCTTCGTCACCGCCACCGGCAACGTCGACGTCATCACGCTGGACCACATGAAGGCGATGAAGCACCGCGCCGTCGTCTGCAACATCGGCCACTTCGACAGCGAGATCCAGATCGCGAGCCTGCGCAACTTCAAGTGGCACCACGTCAAACCGCAGGTCGACGAGATCGAGTTCCCCGACGGCAAGCGCATCATCGTCCTGTCGGAAGGCCGCTTGGTGAACCTGGGCAACGCCACGGGCCATCCGAGCTTCGTGATGTCGGCCTCGTTCTCGAACCAGACCCTGGCGCAGATCGAGATCTTCACCAACCCGGGCAAATACGAAAAGAAGGTCTACACGCTGCCCAAGACGCTCGACGAGAAGGTTGCCGCCCTGCACCTCGACAAGGTCGGCGCCAAGCTCACCAAGCTGCGCTCCGACCAGGCCAAGTACATCGGCGTCCCGCAGACCGGCCCGTTCAAGAGCGACCTCTACCGCTACTGACCTCTGCACCGAACGCCATGCTAAAAAGGTCGGCATCGAGGATCGGTGCCGACCTTTTCATTTGAGCTGCCTGACGAGAGCGCAACCGAGAAGCTGGGCGCACGGCTTGCCGAGCGTTTGCGGCCCGGCGACGTCGTGGCGCTGCAGGGCGAGCTGGGGGCCGGCAAGACCACCCTCGCCCGGGCCATCCTGCGCGCCGCTTGCGGCCAGCCCGACCTGGTCGTCCCCAGTCCCACCTTCACCCTGACCGAGGTGTACGAGACGCCGCGCGGCCCGATCTGGCATTTCGATCTCTACCGGCTGGAAGAGCCCGCGCAGGTCTTCGAGCTGGGTTGGGAGGAAGCGCGGTCGGAGGGTATCGTTCTGGTCGAATGGCCTGAGCGGCTGGGCCCCCTGCTGCCGCACCATCGGCTCAGCGTGACGCTTTCGATCGACAATGGCGGGCGGCGCGCCCTCCTCGACGGCGAGGGCCGCTTTGCCGACCTCTGAACGGAAACGCCTCCGCGCGGCCTTCCGCAACGAATGCGGTTGGGCCGACGCGCACGAGACCTGGCTGGCGGGCGATGCCTCCTTCCGGACGTACTACCGCGTGGCCCGACTTGGGCGCGTGGCCCGACTTAGGCGCGTGGCGCGACTTGGGCATACGGCGATCATCATGGATGCGCCGCCGGCCACCGAGGATGTGCGGCCGTTCGTACGGATTGCCCGCCACCTGCGCGCGCTCGGCCTGAGTGCGCCGGAGGTCTTGGCGGCCGACGAGGCCAACGGCTTCCTGCTGCTCGAAGACCTGGGCGATGACACGTTTTCCCGCATGCTCGATGCCGGCGTCGCCGAAGGCCTGCTCTACGAACGGGCGACCGACGTGCTGATAGCACTGCAGGCAGCGGGCTCACGTGCCCTCCTGCCCGGGCTCAATGTCTACCTCGGGGAGGCTCTGGCCGAGGCGGCAATGCTGCTGCCAGAGTGGTACGCACCTGCCGCGCTGCAGCGGCCTGTTGACGAGGCGGAGTGCAGCGACTATCGGGCCGCGTGGCGCGCCTGCGTTGCGGCGCTGCCCGTCCTGCCCACCACCCTCATGCTGCGCGATTACCATAAAGACAATCTGCTATGGCTGCCGGATCGGCCGGGCGTAAAGGCCTGCGGCCTGCTCGATTTCCAGGACGCCCAGGAGGGCCATTGCGCCTACGATCTGGTGTCCTTGATCGAGGACGCTCGGCGCGATGTCTCGCCCGCAGTGCACGACGCCTGCGTGGCGCGCTACATTGCCGAGACCGGGGTGGACGAGGATGACTTCATGGCGGGATTTGCCGTGATGGCCGCGCAGCGCCATGGCCGGATCCTGGGACTGTTCGTCAGGCTGGCACGCCGCGACGGCAAGCCCGAGTATCTGAAGCACTTGCCGCGGGTGCGGCACCAATTCGAGCGCGCCTTGCGGCACGATGCCTTGGCGCCGTTGCGCACCTGGGTCGACCGCGTTCTGCCGGCCACCCGGCCGCCGATCGGTGCGGCGTGATCGACAGCGCCATGATCCTCGCCGCCGGACGCGGTGAGCGCATGCGGCCTCTGACCGACACCGTGCCCAAGCCGCTCATCCCGGTCGCCGGCCGCTCGCTCATCGAGCGCTCGATCGAACGGCTGATGGCGCACGGCGTCAGCAACATCGTCGTCAACGTCCACTATCTCGGGCAGCAGATCGTCGATCGGCTGGACGGCCAAGTGAACGGCCATGTGCACATCGTGCGCGAAGAGCGCCTGCTCGACACCGGCGGCAGCGTGAAGAACGCCCTGCCCCTTCTCGGTGACGGGCCGTTCTACGTTGTGAACGGCGACGGCCTGTGGCGCGACGGGCCGCGCCGACCGCTGCTACGACGGATGCAAGACATCTGGGATCCCGATCGGATGGACGCGCTGCTGCTGCTGCATCCGATCCACAGGGTGGTCGGGCGCGAGCCTGGCGAGCGCGGTGATTACTTCTTCGAGCAGGATGGCCGTATCCGCCACCGCGGCGAAGCGCAGCTGGCGCCGTACCTGTTCGCCAGCGTCTCGGTGTGCGACCATCGCCTGTTCGAGGATTCGCCGGACGGACCGTTCTCGTTGCTGCAGCTGTGGAATCGCGCCGAGTCGAACGATCGCCTGGTGGGCATCATCCACGACGGCGACTGGTTCCACATCGGCACACCGGGGGCGCTCGCCACCGCCGAACGCGTCCTGGCATGAAAGGCATCTTTACGATCGGCGCCGATCGTCGCTTTGTCGACGAGCTGGCGCGGGTCGTGCTGGCCCAGTACGGCGGCGATCCTCTCACATTGGCGGACGTCCGCATTCTCCTACCCACGAGGCGTGCGGTGCGCGCCCTGCGCGAGGCGTTCCTGCGGGCCGGCGAAGGACGGCCCACGCTTCTGCCCAGGCTGTCGCCGCTCGGCGATCTCGACGACTCCGAATGGGAACGCGTCGCCGGCGACATCGGTTCGCTCGATCTGCTGCCGGCCCTCGAGCCGGCCGAGCGCGAGGCGATGCTGGCGCGTCTGGTCGCGGCGTTCCATGACGAGGGACAGCCCGTCGCACAGTCCGCGGCGCAGGCGCTGAAGCTCGCGCGGGAGCTCGCCCACCTGCTCGACGAGCTCACGATCGAGGGCGTGTCCTTCGAGAGGCTCGAGGACCTGGTCGAAGAGAGCTTCGCCAGCCATTGGCAGCGCACGCTGCGGTTCCTGCGCATCATCGGCGAAGAGTGGCCGAAGATCCTGGCCGAGCGCGGCATGATCGACGCCATCGACCGGCGCTCGCGTCTGCTGCGGGCGCGCGCCGAGCGCTGGCGCAACGAACCGCCCGCCACGCCGGTCATCGCCGCCGGCTCGACCGGCTCGCAGCCGCCCACCCGCGAGCTGCTCTCGGTGATCGCCGGCCTGCCGCAGGGGATGGTCGTGCTTGCCGGCCTGGACCGCGACATGGACGACGCAAGCTGGCAGGCACTCGACGCCTCGCACCCGCAATTCGGGCTGCGTCAGCTGCTCGAGGCGCTCGGCTGCGAGCGGCGCAACGTGCAGGATTGGCCGGGCACGCCCTCCTCGTCGGCGCGCCACTTCCTGATCAGCGAGCTGATGCGGCCGGCGGAAACCAGCGAAGCCTGGGCCACGCCGCCACTGTCGAGCCTGGACCACGTGACGCGCGTCGACTGCGCCACGCCGCACCAGGAGGCGGTCGCCATCGCCTTGGCGCTGCGCGAGGCGCTGGAGCAGGAGGGGCGCACCGCAGCGCTGGTCACGCCCGATCGCGCGCTGGCGCGCCGCGTTGCCGCCGAGCTCAAGCGATGGAACGTCGAGATCGACGATTCGGCCGGCATGCCGCTCGCCGACACGCCGCCCGCCACCTTGATGCGGGCGCTGATCGACGCGGTCGCCCAGGGCTTTGCCCCCGTTGCGCTGCTGGCGCTGCTCAAGCATCCGCTGTGCACGCTGAGGGGCGAGCGCGCCGCGGTGCTGGCGGCGACGCGGCGTCTCGACCGCCGCTGCCTGCGCGGCCTCAAGCCCGATTCCGGCCTCGACTCGATCCGCGCCCGCATCGCCGACGCCAGGCTTGCCGATCCGCGTGCACGGCTCGAGCTCAACGCATTGATCGATCGCCTGGAGACGGCCACTGCGCCGCTGACGTCGACCGTGGCGGCAGAAGCCACCGTCGCCTCTCTGCTCGAGGCGACGCTCGCCGCTGCGGAAAGCGTGGCGAATGCGGAGGCGCTCTGGTCGGGCGACGCCGGCGAAGCACTGGCGGATGCGCTCGCCCGGCTACGTTCAGCGTGGACCGACCGCGCGGCGGTCGCGCCGGCCGAATGGCCGGCGTTGTTCGTCGCCATGCTGGAGCCCGAGACGGTGCGGCCCGCCTACGGCCGGCATCCCCGCCTCGCGATCTGGGGACCTCTGGAAGCGCGCCTGCAACACGCCGACTTGCTGGTCCTGGGCGGCCTGAACGAAGGCACGTGGCCGCCTGCAGTCGAGACCGGTCCCTGGGTCAATCGTCCGATGCGCGCCGCGCTCGGACTGCCGCAGCCCGAGCGGGGCATCGGCCTGTCGGCGCACGATTTTGCCATGGCGCTCGGCGCCGAAGCGGTGCTGCTGACGCGCGCCGAGCGCGAGGGGACCTCGCCCACGGTTCCGTCGCGCTGGCTCGCCCGGCTCGACGCGCTGTTCGGCTACGAAGGCGTCGACCAGATACCGCCGCAGTACATCCAGCGCGGCCGCCGCAGCTTCCTCGCCTGGGCGGCCCGCCTCGATCGGCCCGAAGCCTACCGGCCGTGGCCTCGGCCCGAGCCGGTGCCGCCCCTGGAAGCGCGGCCCACCAAACTTCCGGTATCGGGCGTCGAGCAATGGCGGCGCGATCCCTACGGGTTGTATGCGCGGCGGATCCTCGACCTTCGCCTGCTCGATCCGCTGGAAGCGGCGTTCAGCGCCGCCGATCGCGGCGTGGCGCTGCACAAGACGCTCGACGAGTTCGTGCAACGCCATCCCTCGGGCCTGTTGCCGCCGGGTGCGGCTGCGGAATTCGAGCAGCTCGGCGCGCATCATTTGCGCACGCTGCTGACCTCGCCCGCCGAGCGCGCCTTCTGGTGGCCGCGCTTCCAGCGCCTGGCGCGCTGGCTCATCGCGCTGGAGAACGGTCGGCGTGGCGGCGGTGCGCGGCTGCTCGGCAGCGAGACCGACGGCGCGCTGGTCATCGGCCCGCGCGAGCGGCCGCTGCGCATCGAGGCGCGCGCCGATCGCATCGACGATTCAGGCGACGGCACCTGGGACATCATCGACTACAAGACCGGCCGCGTGCCGAGCAAGGACGAGCTCGAAGCGCTGTTCGCGCCGCAGCTGCTGCTCGAAGCGGCGATGGCCGAGCGCGCGGGCTTCACCGGCATCGAGGGCAGGCCCGCCGCCGTGCGGCCGGCCTACTGGCAAGCCAATGGGCTGGGCGACGGCGGCAAGATAACGACGATCGACGGCAGCGAGGAGTTGACCCTGCGCATGCTCGAGCAGGTCGAGCGCATGGCCGCGCGCTTCGCGCAACCCAGCACCGGCTATCCGGCCGTGCCGTGGCCGAGATACATCCCGGCTTTCAACGACTACGCGCACCTCGCGCGCATTGCCGAGTGGTCGACCGCAGGCGGCGGCGAAGAATGAGCACGCTCGATGTTCTCGCCGCGGCGACCGCCGCGCAGAAGCGGGCGACGATGCCCGGGCAGTCGTCATGGGTACAGGCCAACGCCGGCACCGGCAAGACCAAGGTGCTGACCGACCGCGTCACGCGGCTGCTGCTGGAAGGCGCCGAGCCGCACCGCATCCTCTGCCTCACCTTCACCAAGGCGGCGGCGGCCGAGATGCGCAACCGCCTGTCGCGCCAGCTCGGCCGCTGGGCGTTGGCGGGCGACGCCGCGCTCGAGCGGGAGGTCGAGGGCCTGACCGACCGGCCGGTCAGTCCCAAGCTCCAGGTCGAGGCGCGCCGCCTGTTTGCCCGCGTGCTCGATGCGCCCGGCGGCATCAACATCCTCACCATCCACGCCTTCTGCCAGGCGCTGCTGAAGCGGTTTCCGTTGGAGGCCGGCATCGCCCCGGGCTTCGAGGTGCTCGAGGAAGCCGAGGCACAGGCCCTGCTGCGCGACGCGCAGGACGAGCAGATCGCCGCCTTGTCGCGGACCGATGCGCCGACGGAGCTCGCCGCGGCGCTGGCCACAGTCGCAAACCGCATCTCGATCGGCGAGTACCAGGAGCTGATGACCAAGCTCCTGTCGGAGCGCGCCTGGTTGATCGATCGCATCGCCAGTCCGGCCGGCCTGCGCCGCATGCGGCGGCAGCTGGCGCAGCATATGGGCTGCACGCCCGACGACACGCCGCAGGGGCTGCGCGCCGAGGCCTGTCGCGAAAGCGCCTTCAACGCGGCAGCGTTGCGCGCGGCAGCGAGGGCCCTCGGCAGGGGCGGCAAGCAGGACAAGGTGCGCGCCGCACTGATTGCCGATTGGCTCGCCGCCAAGGATCGAACGGAGCGCCTGCCGATCTACGCCAAGGCCTTCTTCACCGCCAAGGGCGAGATCCTGGCGAGGCTCGCGACGCGCGGCGCCATCGATGAGATGCCCGGCATCGAGGCCGTTCTCCGGGCAGAGGCCGAGCGGCTGTCGGTGCTGCTCGACCGAGTCAACGGCGCGGCGCTGGTCGAACGGACGCTGGCCCTGCTGCGGCTAGGTGTCGACATCGCCGAGCGCTACGATCGCGCCAAGCGGCGGCGAGCGGCGGTCGACTACGACGACTTGATCGTCGCGACCCGGCGCCTCCTGGAAAGCGGCGGCAATGTCGCCTGGGTCCTGTACAAGCTGGACGGCGGCATCGACCATGTCCTGGTCGACGAGGCGCAGGACACCAACCCCGACCAGTGGGAAGTGGTGCGCCGGCTCACCAGCGAGTTTTTCGTGGGCGACAGCGCCGTCGAGCGCAGCCGCACGGTGTTCGCGGTCGGCGATGCCAAGCAGTCGATCTTCGGCTTCCAGCGCGCCGATCCGCGCAAGCTCGAGGAGCTGCGCGACTGGTTCGCCGAGCAGAGTCGCTCGGCGGCCAAGTTCTTCGAGGCGGTCGACCTCAACGTATCGTTCCGCTCGACGCCCGCCGTGCTCGATGCGGTGGACTGGGTGTTTGCCAACCCGGAAGCGGCCCGCGGCGTGGGCCAGCCAGGACGCGTGCGCCACGTGCCGAGCCGACAGGAAGAGCCCGGCCGCGTCGAGCTCTGGCCGCTGGTCTTCAGTCCCGACGACGAGGCCGACACCACCGATCTCGACAGCCTGCAACGCGCCCCGTCGCGGCCCCACGAACGGCTGGCGAAGCTGATCGCCGGCCATGCCAAAAGCCTGATCGGCACCGAGCGGCGAGCGCGCAAGGGCGAGGTGCTGCACGAGGGCCACTTCATGGTGCTGGTGCGCCGGCGCAACGAGTTCGTGAATGCCCTGGTGCGCGAGCTGAAGCGCGAAGCCATCGAGGTGGCGGGAGTCGATCGCCTCGACCTCGGCCAGGAGCTTGCCATCCAGGACTTGCTGGCGCTGGCCCGCTTCGTGTTGCTGCCGCAGGACGACCTCAACCTCGCCTGCCTCCTGAAATCGCCGCTGGTCGGCCTCGGCGAGGCGCAGCTGTTCGAGCTCGCCTGGCGACGGCCGGCGCATCTGTGGCACGCGCTGCGCGCCCGTGCCGACGAGGAGTCCTTCAAGGACGCCCACGACCGGCTGGCTGGCTGGCTCGCCCGCGCCGACTACGTGACGCCGTTCGATTTCTTCGCCCTGGCGCTCGGTCCCGACGGCGGCCGCTTGCGGCTGCTCGAGCGACTGGGCCACGAGGCGGGTGATCCGATCGACGAGCTGCTGGCGCGGGCCCTGCAATACCAACGGGCGAGCGGGAGCTCGCTGCAGGGGTTCCTGCATTGGTTCGAAGCGGGCGGCGGCGAGATCAAGCGCGACCTCGATCAGAACCGCCGGCGGGAGGTGCGCATCCTCACCGTGCACGCCGCCAAAGGCCTGCAGGCGCCGATCGTCTACCTTCCGGACACGACCCGCGTGCCGCGCGATACCGATCGCCTCCTGGCACGAGCCGACGGCGAGACGCGTCTTTGGCTGCCGCGCTCCGAGGATGCCAACGACGCGGCGAGACGCTGGCGCGCCGAGGTCAAGGACCGCGCGCTGGAAGAGCAGAACAGGCTTCTATATGTCGCCATGACGCGCGCTGAAGACCGACTCTACGTCGCGGGCTACTACGGCAGCCGCAAACCTGACCGCGGCTGCTGGTACGAGCGCATCGAGGCCGGGCTGCGAGCCAGCAGCGAGGTCGCTCGCGATGCCGGCGTCATCCGCAGCATCTCGCTGCCGGATGGCCGCGCGTTGCCGCGCGCGTTCGACTTCGGCCCCCTGATCGGCGAGCAGGGCTGGCAGGGCGACGGTTACGAGCTCACCAATCTCGGCCATGTCGAGGTGCCCGAGCAGATCGAGCTGCCGCTGGAGGGCGAGGCCCCGCTGGAAGACTGGGCCCGTCAGGCCGCGCCGCCGGAGCCGGATCCGCCTACGCCGCTGGCGCCATCACAGCCGCTGCCGGACGAGGGCCTGGCCCCGCCGCGGGCGTTCAGCCCGCTCACAGCGGCGAACTCCCGGCATTGGCAGCGCGGACGGCTGCTGCACGAGCTGCTGCGCGAATTGCCGTCGCTGCCAGCCGCAGCGCGCGCCGATGCCGCGCGACAGTTCCTGTCGCAGCCGGCGCATGGGCTTGCGCCGGACGAAGTCACCGCCTGGTGCGACGAGGCGCTGGCGGTCACCGAGGCGAAGACGCATGCTGCGCTGTTCTCGCCCCAGTCGCGCGCCGAGGTTCCGCTCGTCGGCACGATCCGCACGCCGCGCGGCAGCTTTACCGTCAGCGGCCAAGTCGACCGGCTGGCAGTCGGCGAGCGCGAGGTGCTGATCGTCGACTACAAGACCAACCGGCCGCCGGCCGCCTCGCCGGCCGCCGTACCGCTCGTCTACCGCCGCCAGCTGGCGCTCTATCGCGCGCTGCTTGCCGAGATCTATCCCAGCCGCCGCGTGCGGGCTTTCCTGCTCTGGACGGCAGCGCCGCTGCTGATGGAAATCGACGGCAAAACGCTCGATAATTCAATGCCCTACGCTGCCGCATCTTGACTCGCGCAGGGTGCATTCCTAGCTTCTTTGGCCAAGGGCGGCACCGGTCCCCGACCGGTCTCGATCGTATTTTGGGAGAACCCGTATGACCGTCAAAGCAACCGATGCCTCCTTCGAGCAGGAAGTGCTCAAGTCCGACGTACCCGTGCTCGTCGACTTCTGGGCCGAATGGTGCGGCCCCTGCCGCATGATCGGCCCGTCGCTCGAGGACATCTCCAAGGAGATGGACGGCAAGCTCAAGGTGGTGAAGGTCAACATCGACGAGAACCCGCAGGTGCCGTCACGCTACAACGTGCGCTCGATCCCGACCTTGCTGCTGTTCAAGAACGGCCAGGTCAGCGCCACCAAGATCGGCGCCGAGCCCAAGCAGAAGCTGGTGAGCTGGATCAACACCGTCGTCAGCTGAGCCACGCGACCTCACTCTTGTTTCCTCTCCCCCGCCAGGGGGAGAGGAACTCGATGCCGATGCTTGTGGTTCACCCGTTGCGCGCCAGCACGTCGCCAGCAACGTGGAGCGAGCCGCAGATCAGGATACGCATCGGCGCGGGCTGGGTGGCCAACAGGTCTTCCAGCGCGGAGCCGACGTCGTATGCCGGCGCGCAGTCCAGGCCGACGTCATCGGCGCGCGCGCAGGCTTCGATCGGCGTGTAGGCCGAGTGCCCTTCTATCGGCACGGCGCGCGCCGTGCGGGCGTGCCGCGCCAGCGGCCGCAGGAAGCCGGCGGCGTCCTTGGTCGTCAGCATCCCGAAGATGAGATGGAGCGGCAGTGGCGCTGGCTCGCGCGCCCATTCGGCGGCCTGGCGGGCCAGCACGATGCCGCAATCCTCGTTGTGGCCGCCGTCGAGCCATAGCTCGCTGCCTGCAGGCAGCGCGTCGACCAGGGGGCCGCGCACCAGCTTCTGCAATCGGGCCGGCCAGTCGACGCTCCCGAGGCCCTTGGCGATCGCGGCGTCGTCGATCTCGAATCGCGCTGCGCGCAGGCGTTCGATGCAGGCGACGGCCGTCGCGGCGTTGTCGATCTGGTGCGCGCCGATCAAGGCGGGGGGCGGCAGGTCGAGCGCAAGCAGGTCGCTGTGATAGCGAAAGCCGTCTTCGGTCGGCATCAGCTGCCATTCGCGTCCCATGCGGAACAGCGGAACGGCAAGCTTGGCCGCCTCGCCCGCGATCACCTCAGCACTCACCTCGCGCTGGCGGCCGATCACCGCCGGCACGGCGCGCTTCAGGATGCCGGCTTTTTCCGCCGCGATGCCTTCCAGCTTGTCGCCGAGGAACCCCGTGTGGTCGTAGCCGATGGGCGTGATGGCCGACAATACCGGGTCGATCACGTTGGTGGCGTCGAAGCGGCCGCCCATGCCGACCTCGATCACTGCCAGATCGGCCGGCACCCTCGAGAAGGCGAGATAAGCCGCCGCCGTCGTGATCTCGAAGAAGGTGATGGGTTGTTCCTGGTTGGTCTCCTCGCACTCGGTCAGGATCTCGTCGAGCGCGTCGTCTTCGATGATGCGGCCGGCGACCCGGATGCGTTCGTTGAAGCGCACCAGATGCGGCGAGGTGTAGACATGGACGCGATAGCCGGCGGCTTCGGCCATGGCGCGCAGGTAGGCCACGAGCGAACCCTTGCCGTTGGTGCCCGCGACATGCACGGCGGGCGGAAGCTGGCGATGCGGCGAGCCGAGCGCCTGCAGCAGCCGATCGATGCGCTCCAGCCCGAGGTCGATCGATCGCGGGTGCAGGCGCATGACGCGCTCGAGCAACGAATCGGCGACGGCCATCGCGGCCCCTCCCGCGCTCAGCCGGCCGCGACGGCGACGCTGCGACTCTCGGAGATCAGCGGGTCCATGAACAGCGAGACCAGCCGGATCAACGTCTCGCGCAGCTTGTGGCGATGCACCACGGCGTCGACCATGCCATGCTCGAGCAGGTACTCGGAGCGCTGGAAGCCTGGCGGCAGCTCCTGGCGGATGGTGTCCTGGATGACGCGCGGGCCGGCGAAGCCGATGATGGCGTCGGGCTCAGCCACATGCACGTCGCCCAGCATGGCGAACGACGCCGAGACACCGCCGGTCGTCGGATCGGTCAGCACGACAATGTAGGGTAGCCCAGCCTCCTTCACCCGGCGCACGGCGATCGTCGTACGCGTAAGCTGCATCAACGAAAGGATACCCTCCTGCATGCGCGCGCCGCCCGACGAGGAGAACACGATCAGCGGCGCCTTGCGTGCGACCGCGAGGTCGGCCGCCATCACGAGGCCCTCGCCAACGGCGGTGCCCATCGAGCCGCCCATGAAGTCGAAGTCCATCAGCGCCACGACCATGGTGCGGCCGGCCATCAGGCCGCTGGCAACGACCAGCGCCTCGCCGGTGCCTTCGTTCTTGGCCTGCGCCTCCTTCAGCCGCGCGTCGTAGCGCTTGGTGTCGCGGAACTTAAGCGGATCGCTGGGCACGCGCGGCAGTGGATGAAGCTCGTATCTGCCCTCGTCGAACAGGTGCGGCAGCCGCTTCAGCGGCCGGATGCGCATGTGGTGACCGCAATGGGTGCAGACCTCCTGGTTGGCCTCCCAGTCGCGCATGAACAGCATCTGCTCGCACTTGGGGCACTTCAGCCAGAGGTTCTCGGGCGCCGACTTGCGCGAGACCAGGGCGCGCAGCTTGGGCCGCACGAAATTGGTCAGCCAGTTCATGGGCTGCGGTATGGCATGATTGGCCGGGCCGGCCAAGCTCGCCCCGGGAACTGGCTCGCGAACTGGGGGTCAGCGCCAGTAGCCGCTGAATGGCGACACGAAGTCGGCCGGCTTCTTGACCTGGCAGAACAGCTTGCGCTGCTGATAGTCGGCGCAGAGCTTCTGGGCGGCTTCAGGCTCGAGATCGGCGATGATGGCCGCCTGATGGGTCACCTTGTTCAAGGTGACCGGAAGGATCCACTCCTTGCCGAGCCGCGTGACGCCGAGCTTGACCAGCTCGGCCTGCCCGTTGTCGTAAGCGTGCCGGGCCGACTTCCAGTCGGGATAGGTGCCGAGCCAGGCGGCATCACCCGGCATGTCGTAGTGGATGCCGCCGCATTCGTTGAGCGGGAAGATCGTGCCTGGGCCGCCTTCGCCGTTGCGCAGCTGCCAGACCTTGGGACGGTTGCCGCCAGTCTTGAGCGAAAACGCCTCGTCGAGCAGTCGCACGATGAACTCGTCGCGCAGGTCGGCGCGGCGGAAGCCGAACGCCACTGCGATCAGCCGACGCCCGTCGCGCACGGCGCTGCCCACGATGTTGAAGCCCGAGGCGCAGATGAACCCGGTCTTCATGCCGTCCGCGTAGGGTGCGTACAGCTCGAGGAATTTTATGCCCGGCCCGACCCGCATCTTGCCCAGCATGAATTCCTGGGTGTGGAAGAAGCCGTAGTATTGCGGGAAGTCCTTGACCAGCGCGACGGCGAGGACCGCCATGTCGCGCGCCGTGGTCATCTGGCTGGCGTCGGGCAAGCCGTTGGCGTTGCGGAACTGCGAGCCGCTCATGCCGAGCCGCGCCGCCGTCTCGGTCATACGATGTGCGAATGCCGGCGTCGATCCCGCGACGAGCTCGCCGAGTGCCGTGGCAACGTCGTTGGCCGAGCGCGCCACCAGCGCCTGCAGGGCCTGCTCCACGGTGATGGTCTGCCCGGCCGCCACGCCGAGCTTGGACGGCGGCATGGAGCGGGCGTAGTCGCTGAACGGCACCGGCGTCGACAGGGTGAGGCGGCCCGACTTCAGGTCCTCGAAGACGACATAGATCGTCATCAGCTTGGTGAGCGAAGCGGGATACCAGAAGGCACCGGCGTTGCGTTCGAGCAGCGTCTCGCCGGTGGCGGCATCCACCACTAGGTACGGCCCGGCCGGGACAGGGCCGGAGGGCGAGGCGACAAGGGCAATCTGGGCCCGGACAGGAGCCGCCGGCAGGCCGACAACCAGGCCGGTAAGAGCCACGACACACCACAAAAGCCGAGAGTTCATTGTCCCCGCAACCTGAGCCCAGGGAGCATACGCCCTTCCCCGCGCGCGTGGGAGGCATTAGATCGATGGCATGCTCAAGGTCCTGATCGCGCCCGTCACCCCGTTCCAGCAGAATTGCTCCATCGCCTGGTGCGACGAGAGCATGGAAGGCACCGCCATCGATCCGGGCGGCGACTTCGACCGCCTGAAGCAGGCGATCGCCGAGCAGGGCATCAAGGTCACCAAGGTGCTGCTGACCCATGGCCATGTCGACCACGCATCGGCGGCCGGAACCATGGCCGAGCACTTCGGCGTGCAGATCGAAGGCCCGCACCGCGACGACCTGTTCCTGATCGAGGGTCTGCCCGAATCCGGAGCGAAGTACAATTTCCCGCGCTACAAGCCGTTCGTGCCGGACCGCTGGCTGGAGAACGGCGATACGGTCCAGCTCGGCAACCTCACGTTCGACGTGGTGCATTGTCCGGGGCATACTCCGGGCCACGTGGTCTTCGTCCACAAGCCGTCGAAGGTGGCGTTCGTGGGCGACGTGCTGTTCCGCGGCTCCGTCGGCCGCAGCGACCTGCCGCGCGGCAACCACGAGCAGCTTTTGGGCTCGATCCGCAAGGGGCTCTGGCCGCTCGGCGAGGACATCACCTTCGTTCCGGGGCACGGCCAGACCTCGACCTTCGGCTGGGAGCGCAAGACCAATCCCTTCGTCGCCGACCTCCTGTTCGACGACGAGGCCGAAGCAACCGCTTAGGCGAAAGGTCCCATCGAGGACTGGATCTCGCGCTGGCCGGCGGCGACCACGTCCGGCACGTCCATCTCGTCCTCGACGGCATCGCCGTAGTGCGAGCGGACGTAATCGAGACCGTGGCGCAGCATCGCCTTGTTGAAGCGGCGCGGCTTGGCTTCCAGCGCATCGAGCACCTCGGCCGGACGCTCCGCCGGTGCGCGCCGGAAGGCTTCGAGCTCGACCTCGGCGACCAGGTACATGCCGCAGGCCATCGCGCCCAGCGCATAGGCCAAGCACTCTTCTTCCCAACGATCGGGTTCGCGGTGCTGAAAGTCGAGGACAGCGAGGGCGGCGATGAATTCGCGGTGAAGCCGTTCTTTTCGGGCGCCGGACTCTTGCTGCATCGCTCTGTCTCTCCTCGCTGGACGAAGGCGATATGGGCAGAGCATCGTGACGCCACCATGACCTGCCGGCGGATTGCCGTGATTGGTCACAGCGGGGTTTCGCACATTCATCGCGAGCGAATTCGCTGTCATCCCGAGCGTAGCGAGGGATCTTTGAGGCAACAGGAAAGGTCCCTCGCTGCGCTCGGGATGACAAAAACCGCGCTCGGAATGACAGCAGGCAGCACGCCTGACGCAAACTCAGCCTTTGCGCACCCCTCGGACACCGTCTGCCAGCGCTTTGACGTAGGCGAAGACGCCGGGGACAAGATCGCTCCTGGGCTTTCCGGCATCGTCGAGCCCCGCCTTCACGCGGTCGACGATGGCCGAGCCGACCACCGCCGCATCGGCGTGGCGCGCCACCGCCGCCGCCTGGTCCGGCGTCTTGATGCCGAAGCCCACGCCGACTGGCAGAGGCGTGTGGCGCTTGATGCGCTCGACGTGCGTGCGCACGGCCTCCTCGGTTGCCGACTTGGTGCCGGTGATGCCCAGCACCGAGACGAAGTAGACGAAGCCCGAGGAGTATTTCAGCACGGCCGGCAGGCGGCCATCGTCGGTGGTCGGCGCCGTGAGCAGCACGGTATCGAGTCCGTTCGCCGCCGCGAACGGCTTCAGCTCGTCGGCCTCCTCGGGCGGCAGGTCGACCAGGATCATTCCGTCGACTCCGGCCGCCGCCGCTTCCTTGCAGAACCGCTCCGCGCCGCGCTGGTAGACCAGGTTGTAGTAGCCCATCAGCAGGATCGGCGTGGCGTTGTCGCCCGTCTCCTTGCGGAAGCGGCGCACCATGTCGAACGTGGCGTCGACCGTGATGCCTGACTTCAGCGCACGCTGGCCCGCGAGCTGGATCGACGGGCCGTCCGCCATCGGGTCGGTGAACGGCATGCCGAGCTCGATCAGGTCGGCGCCGGCGCCCGGCAGGCCCTTCAGGATCTGATAACCGACGTCGGCATTTGGATCACCGGCCGTGACATAGGTCACGAGCCCGGCGCGCTTATCGGCCTTCAGCCGCGCGAAGCGTTCAGCGATTCGACTCATGGATCAGATCTTCACGCCAAGCCGTTCGGCGACGGCGAAGACATCCTTGTCGCCTCGTCCGCAGAGGTTCATCACCAGCAGGTTGTCCTTGGGCAGTGTCGGCGCGAGCTTGGTGACGTGCGCCAGCGCATGCGCTGGTTCGAGCGCGGGGATGATGCCCTCCAGTCGACACAACAGCTGGAACGCCTCGAGCGCCTCGTTGTCGGTCGCCGAGACGTACTCGACGCGGCCCTGCTCCTTCAGCCAGGAATGCTCGGGACCGATGCCGGGATAATCGAGTCCGGCCGAGATCGAATGGGCCTCTTGGATCTGGCCTTCCGCATCCTGCAGCAGATACGTGCGGTTGCCGTGCAGCACGCCCGGCCGCCCCCCGGTCAGCGACGCGGCATGCTCGCCGGTGTCGACGCCCTTGCCGCCGGCTTCGACGCCGATGATGCGCACGCCCTTGTCGTCGAGGAAAGGATGGAACAGGCCCATCGCGTTCGAGCCGCCGCCGATGCAGGCGACCAGCGTATCGGGCAGCCGGCCTTCCATTTCCACGAGCTGCTTGCGCACCTCGTTGCCGATCACGCACTGGAAGTCGCGCACCATCGCCGGATAGGGATGCGGGCCGGCCACCGTGCCGATGCAGTAGAACGTCGTCTCGCAGGTCGCCACCCAGTCGCGCAACGCCTCGTTCATGGCGTCCTTGAGCGTCGCCGAGCCCGCCTTCACCGGCCGCACTTCGGCGCCCAGCATCTTCATGCGAAAGACGTTGGGCGCCTGGCGGTCGACGTCGACGGCGCCCATGAACACCACGCAGGGGATGTCGAACAGGGCACAGGCCGTCGCCGTGGCGACGCCGTGCTGGCCGGCGCCGGTCTCGGCGATCACCCGCGTCTTGCCCATGCGCTTGGCGAGCAACACCTGGCCCAGCACGTTGTTGATCTTGTGGCTGCCGGTGTGGTTCAGCTCGTCGCGCTTGAAATAGACCTTGGCACCGCCGAGGTGCTTGGTGAGACGCTCGGCGTAGTAGAGCGGGCTGGGCCGCCCGGCATACTGCGTCAGCAGGTAGCTGAGCTCGCCCTGGAATTGCGGATCGGCCTTGGCCTCGTTGTATGCCTTCTCCAGCTCGAGGATGAGCGGCATCAGCGTTTCCGCGACGTAGCGGCCGCCGAACAGGCCGAAGTGGCCGCGCTCGTCGGGACCGGTGCGGAAGCTGTTGAGTGTGGTGGTGGGCATTCGATTCCTGTCGCGGCCGGGCTTAGCAGCCGGACCGGGGCGGGTCAAAACCCTACGTCAAACCCCCTACTTGCGCTTGGCCTTGGCCCCTTTTCTTTTGGCCCTTTGCGCCGTCTTGCGCACCGCCGCCGCCGCGCTGCTGCGCGCCGGGCCGGCATTGACCTCGACGATCACCTCGATCTCGACCGGAATGCCGCGCGGCAGCGAGCCCATGCCGACCGCCGAGCGCGCATGGCGGCCGCGGTCGCCGAACACCGTGACGAACAGGTCGGAGCAGCCGTTGATGACTTCCGGCTGCTCGCCGAACTCCGGCGTCCCGTTGACCATGCCCAGCACCTTGACGATGCGCTTGACGCGGTCGAGGTCGCCGAGCTCGGCTTTCAAGACGGCGATCAGGCTGAGGCCGGTCTGGCGTGCGAACTCGTAGCCCTGCTCCTTGGTGAAGTCGCGGCCGACCTTGCCCGTCGGCAGCGGATGGCCCGGCAGCCCCGGGCCCTTGCCGGCCAGAAACAAGAGGTTGCCCGTGCGCACGGCGTTCACGTAGTTGGCGATCGGCGACACGGCATCGGGCAGGTCGATGCCGAGCTCCTTCAGCCTGCGTTCGGTCTTCATGGCTCTCCCCTCAAAGCGACTTGGCACATGTGAGAAAGGCGCGGATACGCTCGATCGATTTCACACCGCGAGTCGATTCCACGCCAGAGGAAACGTCGACCGCGACGGCGCCAGTGACCTTGACCGCCTCGGCAAGGTTGTCGGGCGTGAGCCCGCCGGCCAGGAACCAGGGCAGCGGCACCCGGCGGCCCGAGAGGATCGTCCAGTCGAACGGCTCGGCATTGCCGCCGGGCAGCAGGCCTTCGGCGGCATCGAACATCAGTCGGTCGGCGACGCCGGCATGGAGGGCGATGCCACGCTCGACGTCGCTGGCTTGGGTCACCTTGATCACTTTGATCACGGGCTTGCCCGTGCGTGCCTTGATTGCGGTAACACGCTCGGGCACCTCGGCGCCATGCAGCTGCAGAAGATCGATCGCACCGGTCGCGAGGCGCTCGTCGAGCAGCGCATCCGTCGGATCGACGAACAGCCCGACTCGCGTGACCGTCCCCGGGACGCGCGCGCCGAGCGCCGCCAACAAGTCGTTGGCGGCGACGTGGCGCGGCGAGCGCGGATAGGTCACGAAGCCCACGAAGTCCGCACCGGCCGCGACAGCGGCGTCGACGGTCTCCGGCGTCGACAGCCCGCAGATTTTGGCGACGACGGTCATAGGCGATCGACGCCCGCTTCGCGGGCGATCGCCTCGGCAGCGGCGCGCGGATCGGCCGCCTGGTAGATCGGCCGGCTGACCACGAGGTTGGTCGCGCCGAGCTCGACGGCCTGACGCGGCGTCATGACCCGCTTCTGGTCGTCGGCCGCGCTCCCCGCCGGCCGGATGCCGGGCACCATCAGGACGAAGTCCGGTCCGCATTGCTTGCGCAGGGCAGCGATCTCGAGCGGCGAGCAGATCACGCCGTCGAGCCCGCTCTCGCGCGACAGGGCGGCGAGACGCAGGACTTGGTCTGACGGATCAGCATCGACGCCGATCGCTACAAGGTCGGTCCGGTCGAGCGAGGTCAGCACCGTGACGCCGAGCAGCTTGGGCCGCGGCACGCCGTGCTTGGCGGCCTGGGCGCCGGCCTCCTCGACCGCCGCCTTCAGCATGTCGCGACCGCCGCTGGCGTGGATGGTGATGAAGCTCGGCGCCAGCTCGGCGACGGCCCGGATGCCGCCGGCCGCGGTGTTGGGAATGTCGTGCAGCTTGAGATCGAGGAAAAAACCCACGCCGGTGGCGCGTACGGGCGCGGGGAAGGCGTAACGCACGCCCGGTGCGCCGTGCGCCAGGAAGAACTCCAGTCCCAGCTTGATGCCGCC
>JAFAKN010000247.1 GCA_019235415.1 Alphaproteobacteria bacterium | reverse complement strand
CAGCGTCGCCGTGTCGATCATCCCCGAGGGCCTGCCGGCGCTGATCACGGTCACTCTGGCGATCGGCGTGCAGCGCATGGCGCAGCGCAACGCGATCATCCGGCGGCTGCCGGCCGTGGAGACCCTGGGCTCGGTCTCGCGCATCTGTTCCGACAAGACCGGCACTTTGACGCTGATGGAGATGATGGTGGTGTCGGCCGTCACGGCAGAAGCGACATACACCGTGAGCGGCGACGGCTACGCGCCCGAAGGAAAGATCCTTAAAGACGGCCAGCCCGCCAGCGAGAACCGGGTCCTAACACTCATGGGGCGCGTGTCGGTGCTGTGCAACGACGCCGAGCTTCGCCAGGAAGATGGGATGTGGAAGGTGGAAGGCGATCCGACGGAGGGCGCTCTCTA
Organism: Alphaproteobacteria bacterium; assembly: GCA_019235415.1. GTDB lineage: Bacteria > Pseudomonadota > Alphaproteobacteria > Reyranellales > Reyranellaceae > Reyranella. The sequence goes on along the minus strand of JAFAKN010000247.1, from coordinate 40,645 downwards.
CCCGTTCGCGAGCAAGCTTGGCATGGAACGCAAGTCCGAGCAGGAGGCGTATCCGCGCATCGACGCAATTCCGTTCGAATCCGAGCACAAGTTCATGGCCACGCTGCACGGTGCTGCCGGCGGCAAGCAGCTCATCCTGGTCAAGGGTGCGCCGGAGGCCATCCTCGAGCACTGCGACCGGCAAGCGATCGGTGTGGCACAGGGCACGATCGATCGCGACCATTTCACCGCGGCTGCGGACCGGCTCGCGGCGCGCGGCGAGCGCGTGCTCGCCCTGGCGTGGCTCGACGATCCGGGTCTCCCGACAGGCAATCTCGGGCCGGCCGATCTGCCCAAGAATCTCGTGCTGCTGGGGCTAATCGGGCTGCTCGACCCGCCGCGCAAGGAAGCGATCGAGGCCGTCAAGGAATGCCACGCGGGCGGCATCCGGGTGACCATGATCACCGGCGACCACAAGATAACGGCGGCGGCGATTGCCCGGATGCTGGGCATCGGTGACGGCACGACAGCGCTGGCCGGCGCCGAGATCGAGGAAATGGACACCACGACACTCCAAGAGCGCGTCGCCGACGTCGACGTCTTCGCGCGGGCAAGCCCCGAGCACAAGCTCCGCCTGGTGAAGGCGATCCAGGCAAACAGGCAGGTCGTCGCGATGACCGGGGACGGGGTGAACGACGCGCCCTCGCTCAAGAAGGCCGACATCGGCGTCGCCATGGGCATCAAGGGCACGGAGGTCACGAAGGAAGCGGCCGAGATGGTGCTGGCCGACGACAACTTCGCCTCCATCACCGCCGCCGTGAAGGAGGGGCGGACCGTCTACAACAACATCGAGAAGGCCATCCTGTTCATGCTGCCCACCAACGTCGCGCAGGGGCTGGTGATCATGGCGGCGATCCTCTTCGGCTTCACCGCGCCCATCACGGCGCCGCAGATCCTCTGGGTCAACATGGTGACGTCGGTCGCGCTCGGGCTGGTGATCTCCTTCGAGCCGCACGAGCTCGACGTCATGCACCGCCAGCCGCGCGCCATCGACACGCCGATCCTCGATGGATTCGGGATCTGGCGCATCGTCTTCGTCGGCACGGCGTTGCTTGCACTCACTCTGCTGTTCTTCTTCCAATCGAAGTCGAACGGCGCCTCCGACGAACTCGCTCGCGCCGTCGCCGTGAACGCGCTCGTCGTCGGCCAGATCTTCTATCTGCTCAACAGTCGATACAAGCTCGACTCGTCGCTGGCGCTGAAAGCGCACCTCGGCAATCCCTACCTCGGGCTCGGCATCGGCGGGGTGGTTCTAGCGCAGGTCCTGTTCACCTACACGCCACCTTTGCAAACGCTGTTCGACACCGAGGCAATCCCGCTCGACGAGTGGCCGCGGATCTTGCTCGGCGGGCTTGTGTTCTTCCTGATCGTCGAGGCAGAAAAGCTGATCATTCGTCAGGCGCGACGATCAGCTGTGAATCGATCTTAAAAGGAACCGATCAGGCTGCCGAGCGCGATCACCACGACCAGTGCCAGCAGCGCGCCGACGATGCCGGCCATGACGATGTCGAGATAGCTTTTGGCGTGCGTCGAGCCGCACACCGCGAGCAGGGTGACCACCGCGCCGTTGTGCGGCAGGCTGTCGAGCGTGCCGGCGCCGATCACCGCCACGCGATGCATCAGAGCCGGATCGATGCCGTGCTCGGCGGCGAGCCGCATGTAGGTCGGTCCGAGCGCATCGAGCGCGATGGTCAGCCCGCCCGAGGCGGACCCGGTCAGCGCCGACAGCACGTTCGTTGCGATGGCGAGCGACACCAGCGGGCCGCCTCCGATGCCGAGCACCCAGTCGCGCACCGCGGCGAACGCCGGCAGGGCGGCCACGACGGCGCCAAAGCCGACCAGGCTCGCGACGCTCAGCGCCGGCAGCACCGAAGCGTTGGCGCCGGCGTCCATGCTCTGGCGCAGCGAGGGCAGGCGCCGGCCGTTCAGCAGCAACAGGACCACGATCGCCGCAGCGAGCGCCGTCGCCACCGACCACACCCCGCCCACCGCCGACAGCGAGGTGGCGCCCCATCGCGGCTCGGCGAGGAAGGCCGTGTCGATGCGCGGCAGCACGGCGAAGGACATCACGAGGTTGACGCCGATGACGACCACCAGGGGCAGCGCCGCCGGCAAGATGCCGGGCTGCTCGGCGCTGGTCTCTGCGTGATGAATCTCCGCCGGATCGAACGCCTGCGCCGTGGTTGCCCGCTCGCGCACCAGCAGATCGTCGGCGGCCGCATCGACGGTCGTCGCCGCCACATCGCCGAACCCCTCGCCGCGCCGCCGTGCTGCAGCACTGGCGCGCGCCAGCCACCACAGGCCGAACCCCAGCATGATCGCCGCAGCGATCGTGCCGAGCCCGGGCGCGGCGAACGGCGTCGTGCCGAAGAACGGCATCGGGATCGCGTTCTGGATCGCCGGCGTTCCCGGCAGGGCCGACATGGTGAAGGTCGACGTGCCGAGCGCCAGAGCCGCCGGCATCAGGCGGCGTGGAATGGCGGCGGCACGGAACAGCGCTTCGGCCATCGGTGCCAACACGAAGAAGGCGACGAACAGGCTGACCCCGCCGTAGGTCACCAGCGCACCCGCAAGCACGACCGCCAGCACTGCCCGCTCCTCTCCCAGGCGCTCGGTCATCCACTGGGCGATCGCCGCGACGGAGCCGGTATCCTCCATCAGCTTGCCGAACAGCGCGCCCATCAGGAACAGCGGAAAGAACTGCGCCAGGAATTGCGCCGCGCTCGCCATGAAGGTCTGCGTCCAATGGGCCAGCAGCGGCTCGCCGGCGAATGCCGCCGCCACCAGGGCTGCCGCCGGCGCCAGCAACAGGATGCTCCAGCCGCGGAACGCCAGCCAGCTCAGCAGCCCGAGCCCGACCAGGATGCCGGCGAGCCCCATCAGACGCCTTCCAGCAGGCGGTCGATGTCGAGCGTGGATCGCCGTCCGAGATCCTGGCCATGCGTGGCCAGGAACGCGTCGGTCGCGCGCCGCCCCTCGTCGCGCAGCAGGCAGAGGAACGCCCATTCGGCGTTGAGCTTGGAGGAGGAGCCGAGCTCGACCATCATCTCGCTCCGGATCATGTGCACGCGCATGCGCGACCAGTGCGCGACCTCGCCGTCGCCGCTCGACGCCACCTTCCGCAGCAGCGCCATCATGCGCAGCTCCTTCAAGAGCACGGCATTGAACGACACCTCGTTCAGACGATTGAGGATGTCGCGCGCCGAGCGCGGGATGCCGGGGCGTTCGACGGGATTGATGGCGACCAGGATGGTGTCGTCCGACTGGCATTCCTGCACCAGCGGGGTCATGGTCGGATTGCCCGAATAGCCGCCGTCCCAATAGGCCTCGCCGTCGATCTCGACCGCCTGGAACATGGCCGGCAGGCAGGCCGAGGCGAGCAGCACCTCGGACGACAACTCATCGTTGCGGAATACGCGCGGCCGGCCGGTGCGCACGTTGGTCGCCGTGATGAAGAGCTTGATCGGCGCCGTGGCGAGGTGCGCGAAGTCGATCGACTCGGCCAGCACCTTGAGCAGTGGATTGGGTGCGCCGATGGCGAGATCGTAGGGCGAGAAGACGCGCGACAGCATGTCGAATGCGATGTAGGCCGGCGAATGGTCGAGCGACCAGCGGCCCAGCAGCACATCGAGAGGGCTGCGCTGCAGCGGGCTGAAAGCCGCGGCGCGCGACACACGGCGCCAGAACTCTTCCAGCGCCTGTCGGGCGCCGTCTTTGCCGATCGTGGCCTGCGCGCCGACCATGACCGCGGCGTTCATGGCGCCGGCCGACGTTCCGGATACGGCTTCGATGTCGAGCCACGATTCCTGCAGCAGCCGATCGAGCACGCCCCACGTGAAGGCGCCGTGCGCACCGCCGCCTTGCAGCGCAAGGTCGATCAATTGGGATGGTCGCTGGTCAGACATCGGCGATCCCCTTGGTTCTGTCGTCCTGAGCGAAGCGAAGGACAATTGCTGTCATCCCGAGCGCTGAGGGATCTTTCCCGCGGCCACGAAGGATCGCTCGCTACGCTCCGGATGACAGACGATGTTGTCAGGATAACAGCTCAGATGACAGTAGGCCGGTAGCCGACTCCGTTCCAGTTTCTCGTATTGAGCGTAACGCCGTGGTAACGTTTGCACAGATGACCATGGCTGCGAGGTTGGTCCGGATACTCAAGCGCTTGCTGCTGCTGCTGGTCGTGGTCGCGGCGAGCTTGTTCGGCGTGCGGGCTTACGAATCGCAGCGCGGGGTGCCGCTTCAGCTCTGGCATACCTACGTCCCGCACGAGCTCACCGCCGCACAAATCGACAAGAGCGATTGGGTTTCCTGGCTCGCGGCCGAGGACGCGACCTTCCGCGAGGTGCGCGCCGAGGTCGTCGACAAGCTCGATGAAGCAAGCCGCACCGTCAGCAACCGCTACTTCGCCGGCAGCCCGATCTATCCCGGAAAATTCGTCCACGATTGGAACCGCTCCTACGTTCTCGAGCCCGATGGACCCGCGGTCGGAGCCGTGGTCCTGCTGCACGGCTTGACCGATGCGCCCTACAGCCTGCGCCACGTCGCGCGGCTATACCGCGACCACGGTTTCGTTGCGGTCGGCGTCCGCCTGCCGGCGCACGGCACGGTGCCGGCGGCGCTGACCGACGTCGAATGGGAAGACTGGGATGCCGCGGCCCGGCTCGCGGTGCGCGAGGCCCGGCGCCGCGCCGGACCGTCGGTGCCCTTGCACATCGTCGGCTTTTCCAACGGCGGCGCGCTCGCGGTGGAGTACGCGCTCGAAGCGCTCGACGACGACCGGCTGGCAAGGCCTGATCGGCTGATCCTGATCTCGCCCATGATCGGCATCACGGCCTTTGCCCGCTTCGCCGGGCTCGCCGCCTTACCGGCGATGTTTCCAGCCTTCGCCAAGGCCGCGTGGCTCGGCATCCTGCCCGAGTTCAACCCCTTCAAGTACAACTCGTTTCCGGTGAACGGCGCGCGCCAGTCGCACCGCTTGACGCGCACGTTGCAGGAGCGGCTGTCGGCGACGGCGCGCGACGGCCGACTGCAGCGCATGCCGCCGATCCTGACCTTCCAGTCGGTGGTCGATTTCACGGTAAGCACCCGCGCGGTCATTTCGTCGCTCTATGGGCTTCTGCCGCCGAACGGCAGCGAGCTCGTCCTGTTCGACCTCAACCGCGCCGCCAAGATCAGCTCGGGGCTGCTGCGCAGCGCGTCGGAAACCGTGCTGACGCGCATCCTCCCCGATCCGCCGCGGAACTACCGCACGACCGTCATCGCCAATGTCACCGACGACCGCCAGGACGTCGCGGAGCGCGTCACCGAAGCCGGCGCCACGACGCAACGAACACGCCCGCTCGGTCTTGCTTTTCCGCCCGGCCTGTTCTCCCTCTCGCATGTCGCCTTGCCGTTCCCGACGAGCGACGCGCTCTACGGACTGGAGCCGGACGAGGAGGAAAGCTTCGGCGTCAATCTCGGGGCCATTGCTCCGCGCGGCGAACGCGGCGTGCTGATCGTCGATCTCGACGCCCTGGTGCGCGTTTCCTCCAACCCGTTCTTTCCCTACGTCGCGGACCGGCTCGTGCAGGGCATGGCCAACCGCTGACGGGCTCAGTTTCTTGCGCAACGGAAGCGGTCAGCTGTGCGTAAGACCACGAACACCTTCCAGTCCATTTTGTCGAGCAATGGTACGTGCCTCGAATGGTCGAGCAACGGAGGGATTCCATGAATAGTTTCCTGAAAGGCTTGGTCGCCGTCGCTGCCGTGTCCCTGCCGGGAGCGGCATTCGCACAGTCGGGCGACGTGGCCTACTGCAATGCTTTGAGCCAGACCTACCAGAAGTACGTCGCAACCGCAGAAACCGGGCACAATCCTCAGCTCCCATCAGTGGACGTCGAGAATGCCATCGCGGAATGCCAGGCCGGGAAGACGGCAGCGGCCATCCCCGTGCTCGAGAAGAGGCTGCGCGACGCCAAGGTCGATCTTCCTGCGCGCACCGCGGCGTCCCAACCGGTGAAGGCCTCCACGGGGAACTGCGGCGTGGAAACCTGGTCGACCGACCAGATGATGTACGTGGGTGTGCCGTGTGGGCAGAATAGCACCTACGACCGCCCGACGAGGTAGCTGCTCGCACGAGAGAGGCTGCGAACATATCAGTCGCCCTCCTCTCCCCGCTGGGGCCCCGCTAGGGGGAGAGGCTGGGTGTTACTGGCGCCTCAAGGCATCGAGGAACGGCGGCGCCGCTTGAATGTGCAAGACGCAGTTGCCGTTGTCGTTCGGCGGCTTCATGCACCGTATGCCGAGGCCCGAGGATCTGATGACGGTGTCGCCATTTCTGGTCTCGCTGCTGACGCCCTCCATCGCCGAGAAGAGATCGCCGGCCGGCCCACCGCTGCACACCAAGGTTGCCGAATCTCTCGCGCCCGAATCGGCCGGCGAAATCATTTCAGCCAACATGCCGAGCTCGACCGCCTGAGCGATGCAGGCGGTAAAGGCGCGACGCAGAGGTGCATCCTCTGCAAGGACGGGTCGCGCCAGCAATTCTATGGTCATCACGACGGCAACAACCGGCCCCTTCATTCGCAGCGCTCCGGCGACAGAAGCGAGGGAACCGCTTTCCCTCGACGTTCAGCGCGATTGTGACGCCGGCTCATTATGCTGACCTTTCCGCAACAGCGCGAGATTACCAGCCGCTTCAAAAGCAAGCCCACGCGTCTTTCGCGAACCTTACGCTCAATCATGGTTCGGCTTGATCACACGAACCGCTACGCTAGCGTCGCCGCATGAAGTGCACGATCGCAGCCTTGGTTGGATTGGCGCTTGCCGCTATGTCGCTGACATCGGGCTGTGCAATTACCTGCTCCGCGAACGATCAGAAGCTCGCCCAGCTACAGCGCGGCATGAGTTACGACGAGGCCAGCCGGGTCATGGGCTGCCCTGGCTCGGTAGTCTCCGAATACACGCCCACGACCGGCGACTACGCCACTGTCGAGTACAATGGCCCGAACTCGCTGTTCATGCGGACGCGACTCGATTTCCTGCAGGGCAGGCTTTTGAGCTACACGACGGAGCCGCGCGGCGCGTTGTAGAAGTCAGCTCCTCGTCATGCAGCCTTGCGGCCCGCCGCCTATTGTCAGGGCAGGCTGATCAAAGGAGGTAGGCGTGAAACTGTTGCTCACCATCGTTGCTCTCGCCCTGGCAAGCTCCGCCGCCTTGGCCGCCGGCTGCCCGCCGGGAACCAAGCAACGCTGCGTGCAGACCAAGGGCGGCGTGCAGTGCTACTGCCGCTAAGCCGGGCCGACAGGGCCCGGAACGTCAAGCTTTGAGCAGCATCACCGCCCTCCGAAGGCGATGCCGATCCGCGCCATGATCGCGAGGTTGGCGTGGGGACCGACCGTGCCATAGTAGGTCACCGGAAAGACCTGCGAGGGCACGGTCACCACGCTACCCGGGCGGAACGAAACCTCGGCGTTGACGCCGACGAAGATCGGCAGCTCGGATTTGAGGTCGGTCATCGGCACGCGCAAGCCAAGGCCGACCGTGGGGTCGGCCGTGAAGCGGCGGTTCTGGCCATAGAAGCCGGTTCCGGTCGGATCGTTCGCTTCCGAGCCCTGCAGGGTCTGCTGCCAACTGTCGAGCGTCACGCCGCCGTAGAAATCGAACAAGGCGACGGGCCCGCCATCCGAAGAAAGACGTCCGAGCGGCACAGTGCCTCCCAGCAGCAGCGGGATTTGATAGAATTCGTTGACGGCGCTGGTGCCGAAATCGCCGGCGAACGAGCTGACATTCTGAAAACTCTGCATGAAGGATTGCGCCCCGAACGCCGACTGCACGCCGGTCTCGAAGAAAACCGCAAACGAAAGTCGCTGCTCCTCGGACACACGCCACAGGAAGGGAACGTGGACGCGCGCGCCCGCGAGAAACGTCGTCGACGACGAGCCGCCCGACTGGTTGGCGATATCAAATGGAAAATTGCCGAGCCCCAAGGCCGGCCCGAGTTGCGACAAGGTCTGGTCGACACCCGTGACGTTGCTGTTCACGCCGAGCGGAACGAAGCCGCCGCCGACCGCGTAGAGCTGGATCCCCAGCAGATTGTTGACCGTAGCGCCGTCCTGGCTCTGCGCATCGGTCGGCTGGGCCAGCGCCAGCCCGGCCGCAACGCACGCGGCAAGTCTGGTCAAATTGAGTGGATGCAGTGCGGCCATCGCATCACCAGAAGCGTGAGCGCCAAAAACCCTTCGACGGCGATGGCGCCGCAGGCAGCGGCGCGGGAGCGGTTTGCGGTCCGACCGAACTTGGCGTCGACTGGCCTGCCGGCGCCTGCGTGGCCGGCGCCTGCATGGCCGGCCCTTGCGTGGCCGGCTCGGCGTTGACGACCATCGGTCGGGCATCGGGCCACGGGCGCGGCGGCGGCGGATTGACCGGCGGCCGGCACTGAGCCCGCTGGGCGGGGAACGGATTGCCTTCGGCGTCGCGGTTCCACCAGCCGCCGCCCAGCGCCTGGAACAGGCCGGCGGTGTCCGAATATCGCTGGGCCCGGGCTGTCACGAGGTTCATGGCCGCGGTCTGGTAGGTCAGCTCGGCATTGAGGATGTCGAGGATGCCGGCGTCGCCCGCGGCGAGACGGCGGCGCGTGATCTCGAGCGCCAGCCGCGCGGCCTGCTCGGCGTTGGACGCGGCCTGGAAGGTGAGTGCGTCGAACTCGATGGCACGCAGCGAATCAGCGACGTTGCGGAACGCCGTCAGCACGGCCGAGCGATACTGCGCCTTTGACTGCTCCCAGGCGGCGACCGCGGCGCGCCTCTTGGCAAGCAGCGCGCCGCCGTCGAGGAGGGTCTGCGAGAAGGCGCCGCCCACCGTGACGGTCGGCCCCAGCAGGTCGCTGAACAGCAGGTCCGACGACGTCGAGGTCGAGCCGTAGATCAGGGTGCCGGTGACCTGCGGCAGCATCGCCGCGGTGGCGACGCCGACGGTGGCGCCGGCGGAGTGCACGTTGGCCTCGGCCGAGCGGACATCGGGCCGCTGCTCGATCATGCGCGCCGGCATGCTGACCGGCAGGGTCTGCGGCAGGCTGAGCGCGTCGAGCTCGAAGGTCTCGGCCGGGACATGCGCCGTCGTGCGGCCGGTGAGCGTCGCCAGCAGGTGGCGCTGCTGGCTGAGCTGGTTCCTGAGCGGCGGCAGGGCGGCGATGCTCGCGGCCAAGGCTGCCTCCTGGGTGGCCACGTCATACTGTGCGGCCTGGCCGATCGCGAAGCGGTTGCGCAAGAGCTCGAGCGTCTGGCGCTGGATCTCGATGGTGCGCTGGTTGACGGCGATCTGGGCGCGCAGCGAGGCTTCGGTGATAGCCGCCACCACCACGTTGGACGACAAGGTCAGGTAGGTCGCTTCAAGCTGGAAGCATTGCGCTTCTGCGGTGGCCTCGAGCGATTCCGCGGCCCGCCGCGTGCCACCCCAGAGGTCGAGTACATAGCTGACGTTCAAGAGGCCGGTGAACAGCCCAAAGATGAAGCTGTTGGGGTTGTTGGTCGGCGCCGACAGCGAGTTCGATACTTGGTTTTGCGTACCCGAACCCGTCGCCGTCACCACCGGGAACAGCGCGGCGCGTTGGGCCCGGGCGTTTTGCTGCGCCGCCTTGATCGCCTGAATCGCGGACTGGACGTCAGGGTTGGCCCGCATCGCCTGCTGGATCAGCTCGTCGAGCGGACGCGACTGGTAGACGTTCCACCACTGGCCCGGGATGTCGAGGTCGGCCACGAAGCGCTGCGCCTCGCCGCCCAGCACGTCGGGCACGGACACGGTCTGGTCGGCCGACGGATCGGTGAGGTAGGTCTGGTCGCGCGGCGGGTCGGGCCGGGTGAAGTCGGGCCCGACGGTGCAGCCGGCGACCAGCGTAGTGAGCAGCGCGGCGAGCGTCTTTCGAGTTCCTCTCCCCCGATAGGGGGAGAGGTTTAGGAGAGGGGGTTGCAGGAGCTGTCGAAGTCCCCTCTCCTCGCCTCTCCCCCTGGCGGGGGAGAGGAATCTGATGAGAGCGCGCGGGAGGGATCCGGTCAGAGGGACGATCACTCTTCGACCTCCTCCTGCTGGGGCGTCCTTTCCGGGCTGGGGCGGTAGGCTCTGAGGAAGACGCTGCGGATGGCCGGTCCGACGACCAGGAGCATGATCGGGCCGAGTATCATGCCGCCGACCACCACGGTGGCAAGAGGGCGCTGCACCTGGCTGCCGATGCCGTGGCTGATGGCCGCCGGAAACAGGCCGACGCCGGCCGAGAGCGCAGTCATCAGCATCGGCCGCATGCGCTGCTCGGCGCCGTTGAAAATCGCCTCGCGGAAGCTCTGGCCGCGGCTCAAAAGCTCGCGGAAGTAGGTGATGTTGACGATGCCGTCCATCACCGCGACGCCGGCCAGCGAGATGAAGCCGATGGCGGCCGAGACGCTGAACTCCTCGCCGGTCGCCCACAGCGCAATCACGCCGCCGGCCGCCGCGAACGGGATGCCGGCCAGCGCCACCAGGCTGTCGCGCATGGTGTTGAACAGGCCGTACAGCAGCACCAGGATCAGCACCAGGGTGACCGGGATGATGACCTCGAGGCGCTTCTTGGCCTCCTCCAGGTTCTCGAACTCGCCGGCCCAGATGATGCGGTAGCCGGTCGGCAGCTTGATCTCATCGGCGATGCGCCGCTGCGCCTCGGCGACCGTGCTGCCGAGGTCGCGACCACGGATGCTGAACTTCACCGGGATGTAGCGCTGGGTGCTCTCGCGGTAGATGAAGGACGCGCCGGTGTCGAGCGAGATGTTGGCGACCTCGGTGAGCGGTATGTACGAGTTGCCGCCGTTGGGATTGGAGTAGGCCACCTTGACGTTGCGGATCACGTCCATCGTGTCGCGATAAGGCTCCGACAGGCGAACCGAGACGCCGAACTGGCGGTCGGCCTCCAGGATCGTCGTGGCGTTGGTGCCGCCCATCGCGGCCTGCACGGTGGTGTTGACGTCGCCCGAGTTCAGGCCGTAGCGCGCGGCCTTGTCGCGGTCGACCTTGATGTTGAGGTTGGGCTGGCCGACGACGTGGAAGATGCCGAGGTCGGTGACGCCCGGGATCGTCTTCATGATCGCCATGACCTGCTCGGCGAGCTTTTCCAGCTCGTTGAGGTTCGGCCCCAGGACCTTGATCGAGTTGGCGCCTTTGACGCCCGACAGCGCCTCCTCGACGTTGTCCTGGATGTACTGCGAGAAGTTGAAGCCGATCCCCGGCAGCTCCTCGCCGAACTCCTTCTGCAGGATGTCGGTCAGCTTGGCCTTGTCGAGCCCGGACGGCCACTGGTCGAACGGCTTCAGCGGTGCGAACAGCTCGACGTTGGAGAACGGCGAGGCGTCGCTGCCGTTGTCCGGCCGGCCGTGCTGCGACACCACGGTCAGGACCTCGGGATGGCGCAGCAGGATATCGCGCATCTTCTTCGACGCCTCGACGCCCGCCTCGAGGCTGATGGTGGGCGGCATCGAGGCGCGGATCCAGAAGTTGCCCTCCTCCAGCGCCGGCAGGAACTCGCTGCCGAGCTGCGTGGCGCAGAAGCCGCTGAACAGCAGGAACATCAGGCCGATGGCGATCGGGATCGGCCGGAAGTTCAGCGCCCAGCGCAGCGTTGGCGTATAGAGGGCTCGGATGGTGCGTACGAACCTGGTCTCGACCTCCTCGACGTGGCGCGGCAGCACGATCGAGGCGAGCACCGGCGTGACGGTGAAGGTGGCGAGCAGCGCGCCGACCAGCGCGTAGGCATAGGTGCGCGCCATGGGGCCGAAGATCTGGCCTTCGACGCCGCTCATGGTGAACAGCGGCAGGAAGGCGGTGATGGTGATGGTCGCGGTGAAGAACACTGCACGGTCGACCTGCAGGGCGCTGACGAAGATCATCCGCAGCCGCTCGGTCCACAGCCGCGAGCTCGAGCGGCCGCTGGTCGACGAGGTCGGATCGGGTCCCCAAAGGCCTTCGCTCAGGTGCTGCAGCAGGCGATAGCGGTCGTCGGCGTTGCTCTGGAAGTTGCGGAAGATGTTCTCGACCAGGATGACGGCCGAATCGATGATGATGCCGAAGTCGACGGCGCCGACCGACAACAGGTTCGCATCCTCGCCGCGCACCACCATGATGATGACGGCGAAGAACAGCGCGAACGGGATGTTGACGCCGACGATGATTGCCGAGCGCAGATCGCCGAGGAAGATCCACTGGATCAGGAAGACCAGCAGGCAGCCGAACACCAGGTTGTGCATGACCGTGGCGGTGGTCACGTTCACCAGCGTGCTGCGGTCGTAGTAGAGGATCGCCTTGACGCCGGGCGGCAGGGTGCCGTCTGTGTTGATCTTCTCGATCTCCGCCTCGACCCTGGGCAAGACCTCGTTGGTATGCTGGGTGCGGCCCATGATGACGATGGCCGCGACGATGTCGGGGTCGTGGTCGCGGCCGGCTATGCCAAGCCGCGGCACATAGCCGACCTCGACGGTGCCGACGTCCTTGACCCGCACCGGCACGCCGTTCGACTGGCTCAGCACCACGTTCTCGATGTCGGTGACGCGCCTGCCTTGCGTCAAATCGTCGTTGCCGCCGGTGTCGATGAGGCCGATGCCGCGGATGTTGACCGACTGCTGGCCCATGGTGATCTCGCGGCCGCCGACGTTGATGTTGGCGTTGCCGAGCGCGGTGATCACCTGCGGGATGGTGACGTTGTAGGCCTCGAGCTTGCCGAGATCGAGGTTGACGTTGAACTGCTTGGTGGTGCCGCCCCACGAGTTGATCTGCACGACGCCGGGCACGGTGAGCAGCCGGCGGGCGATGACCCAGTCCTGCACGGTGCGCAAGTTGGTCAGCCCGAAGTTGGGCGGGCCGACGACCTGGTAGCGGACGATCTCGCCGACCAGGCTCGACTGCTGGATCTGCGGCACCTGGTTGCCGGGCAGGTTGACGCCCTGCTGCAGGTAGGTCGCGGCGTTGGTATAGGCTGTGTTGTAGTCGATGCCGTACCGGAAGGTGACGCGCACGAAGGTGAGCCCGTAGAACGACGTCGAGCGGATGTTCACGACACCGGGCGTGGGGAAGAGCGCGATTTCGATCGGGATGGTGTAGTACTTCTCCATCTCCTCGGCCGACAGCCCAGGCGCCTGGGCGGTGATCTCGAGGATGACCGGCGCGGGGTTGGGATAGGCCTCGATGTTGAGCCGCGTGAAGGCGAACACGCCCATGCCCAGGAATACCAGCACGCCGAGCACGACCAGCGGCCGGCGGGTCAGGCCGAAGACCAGGATCGTCTTCAGCATGGCGCACCTGCCTTCATCGCGAACGCCTCTGTCACCGCGAGCGCTGTTATCCCGAGCGTCCCTCCTGTCATCCCGAGCGAAGCGAGGGATCTTTCCTGTGGCCTTAAGGATCCCTCGCTACGCTCGGGATGACAGAGGCTCGGCTCGCGAAAGAGAGGTCGCTCAGTCCGCACTGCCGCCTCCGGCTGCCTTGTTGCTCAGGAACACCGCGCCTTCAGTCACGACCAGTTGCCCGGGCTGCAGGCCTTCCAGGATCTGGGTGTTGCCGTCCTGCTGCATGCCGATCTTGACGATGCGCTTGTCGAAACGCTTGCGGTTGGTCGTTACCCACACGGCCATCGAGCCGTCGCCCTCGCGCACGATGGAGGTGTTGGGCACGGCGGTCGACTGGAACGGCTCGGAGATGCGGATGGTGAAGTTGGCGAACATGCCGGCGCGCAGCCGGTAGTCCGGATCCTTGACCTCCGAGCGGACCATCAGGCGACGCGTCGCGGGATCGACCTGGGCGCCGACCACCGTGATCACGCCGTCGAAGGTGCGGCCAGGCCAGGCGCTCACCGTCACCTCGATCGGCTGGCCCACGCGCATGAAGGGCGCGTCGGCCTCCACGACGTTGGCCAGCATCCACATGACCGACGTGTCGGCGACGGTGAACGGTGCCGGCGCGTTGCCCGGCTGCACGTAGAGGCCGGGCGCGGCGGTCCTCTGGGTCACCAGCCCGGTGATCGGGCTGCGTACGATCAGGACCGAATCGGCCTTGCGGTCGCGGATGATGTTCTCGATTTCCTCCTCGGTCTTGCCGAAGATGCGCAACGAGTCACGATCGGCGCGGACGTTGCCTTCGGCGGTCTGCTGGTCGGACTTCGCCTGGTAGACGTCCTTCTGCGCGCCGCCGCCGGTGCGCAGCGTCTCGGTGAGGCGCCGAACGTTGGCGTTGGCGAGCGTGAGCAGGCCGGTGTGCGAGATGATGTTGGACGACGCGGCCAGAAGGTCGGGACTGTCGATGGTGAACAGCACCTGGCCCTTTTGTACCTGGTCGCCGACATTGGCATAGGTCGCGATGATCCGCCCGGCATAGGGCGTGAAGACCTGCACCAGGAGGTTCTGGTTGAAGTCGATGTTGCCCACCGCACTGCGGCGCTCGACGAAGCTCGCCTGGCCCACGGGCGCGATCTTCAATGTGGCGACTTGCTTATCCGTGAGCTCGACCTGCTGCTCGACGGCCTGGACCGGCGCGCGTCCGGTGCGCGCGGGTGGCGGGGGCGGTTCGGCGAACGGCGGCAGGCCGAGCCACCACAAGCCGCCCAGGGCGATGACGACGAGCCCTCCGGCGGTGAGCCAGAGTCGCGTTTTGGACGCGCGTTGGGGTGGCGGAGGTGGAGCAGTTTCACTCATGGATCGAAGTTCCGGCGGGCGCCAATCTACGGTTGCGTTCCGTTGCGGCCGTTGGGCATGTCGGCGTCGTGCACAGGCTGTCTGATTACTGAAATCATGAAGCCCACGCCGCGGACGGTGTGGATCTGCACGGTGGCGCCCGAATCGGCGAGATGCCGCCGCAGGCGATGGACGTAAACGTCGATGGCGTTGGAATCGGATTCATCGGCCAAGCCGAAAAGATGCGCTTCGATCGCCCGTCGCGTCACCACGGTACCGTGATCGCGCACCAGCAGCTCGAGGATCGCCTGCTCGCGCAGACGGATCGAAAGCAGGGCTCCGTCCACGCGCACCTGGCGCGTCTCGAGATCGATCGCCAGATTGCCCAGCCTCATCACCCTGCCGACCATCGTGTGGGGACGGCGCAACACGGCATGCAGACGGGCGATCAGCTCGTCAGTCGAGAACGGCTTGCCCATGAAATCGTCGGCACCGGCGTGCAGCGCAGCGACGCGATCGGCCAACCGGTTGCGCGCCGTGACGATCAGCACCGGCGTGGTCTTGCCGCGCCCGCGCAGCTCGCGCAAGAACTCCATGCCGTCACGATCGGGCAGGCCGAGGTCGAGCACGATCGCCGAGTAGTCGACCTGCGAGCTCGCCCACTCGGCTTCGGCGACCGAGACCGCGACGTCCGCTTCGAATCCAGACAGCCCGAGACGCGCCGCGAGCAATCGGCCGTACGTCTCGTTGTCCTCGACGACCAGCACTCGCATGGATGGAGGCGCCCCAACAACGACACGATGAGTTAGCGGCGGGTTCTGCGGCGATGCTAGTAAGCACTTCGTAATTCGACACGCAATGTAAGATTGGTGTTAACCACCTTAGACAAGTGAAAGTCAGGAAGTCGTCAGGCGTGCGCATCACGGTACAGTTACGCGCTCACACGTGGAATGTGATGGCACCGCGACAGTGATCGGCGGGGCCGCGGGAGGCGACGCCCATCACTCAGTAGGTGCCGGATGGTCATCGTGAACACGAGGGTCACGGCAACAGTCGTGGTCGGGGTATCGCCGAATCTCAGACGATCCGCAAGGAAGTCCCGCTTCCACCCGACTGCAATTGCGACGTCGCAGCACCAGCCTGGCCGCGTTGCGATGCTTCCCGATCGAGCAGAGCGCGCTTGCGCTCGACGCCCCAGGCATAGCCGGAAACCGACCCATCCTTGCGAACGACACGGTGACATGGGACGGCGACGGCGAGATTGTTTGCGGCACAAGCCTGGGCCACTGCGCGCACCGCCTTCGGTGCGCCGATGACTCGCGCAATCTCGGCATATGACACCGTCGCGCCGACGGGAATGTCCCGCAGCGCTTGCCACACGCGCTGCTGGAACGCCGTGCCGCGAACATCCAGAGGAAGATCCAGGCCGATCCGGGGCGCGTCGACGAATCCGACGACCCGCGCCACCAACGCCTCGTAGTCTCGATCGGCGCCGATGAGATGGGCCCTGGGAAACCGATCCTGCAGGCTGTGCACGAGCTTGTCCGGATCATCGCCAAGCAGGATCGCGGCGACCCCCTTCCTGCTCGAGGCGACCAGAAGGGCGCCCAGGGAAGTCTGGCCGACCGCAAACCTGATTTCCTCGTTCGCTCCACCCGCGCGATATTGCGAGGGAGTCATGCCGAGCATGTCGGTCGACTTCTCGTAAAAGCGTCCACTCGAATTGAACCCGGCGTCGTAGATCGCCTCGGTGACGCTGTTGCCGGAGACCAATCCCTGCCGCACCTTCGCCGCGCGATGTCCGGCGGCATAGTCTTTGGGCGTCACACCGGTGTGGGCCTTGAATACGCGGTGGAAATAGCTTGGGCTGCGCCCAACCGCGCTCGCCAGCTCCTCCAGCGACGGCTCTTCTTCCCCTTCCTCGATCAGCCTGCACGCCTTCACGACCAGGGCCGCGTTCTCCGCTTCGATTGATGGACCGTCCGGGTTGCACCGTTTGCACGGCCGGAAGCCGGTCGCCTTGGCTTCCTCCAGCGTGGCGTGAAGCTGAACGTTCCTGGGATTGGCCCCGCGCGACGGGCACGACGGCCGACAATAGACGCCGGTCGTGGATACCGAGTACCAAAACTGGCCATCCGCCGTCTTGTCGCGGGAGACGATGCGCGCCCAACGGGGATCGTCCGTCACCGACGGCAGCGTGGATTTCCCGGTTTTGGCGACCGTCGAGGTCATGGTCGTTTTACCTCCTGAGACAAATATGGGCACTGCCGCGACGCTTCGCACTCCGGGCTTGCTTTCATATTCGGGACCGTCGTCGTCCGAAGGGACTCCGAAAGGACGTTGTCCCTCGGGCTCAGGCGATGCGAGTGACCGCCGTGCTGCCAAGGTGGAAGACCTCGCCGGTCGAGAGGCGTAGCTCGCGCAGGCCGGGCTTCAGCGTGCGCATCGTTGCGCCCCCGTCCTCGACGAGACGGGCGAGCTCGGCCATGACCAGCAGCTTCGCGGGGTCGGGCACTTCCGAACCATCGCCGTCTTTCGCCGTGTTCAGGGCGAGGCTCACTGTCATCCCAACATAGGGTTGCCAAGGGACGTGCCTCGCGCACTCCGCATCTTGCGGTCAAATCCAACGGACCTCAGGAACCATGCCCATACCGGCCCACGGGTCCTGAAAAACCAATTTGAAAGCAAGGGTCGGGGTGTCCGAGCAGCCGGGAGAGCCGATTTTAGGGGCGGACAAAAGGAGCCCAATCATGACCAACCCCTCCTACGAGACCATCGAAGGTGAAACCCTGCGCTTCGGCTATGGCGACGCGAGCCTCGGCACCGTCCTGGTTGCCGAAAGCGTTCGCGGTGTCGCCGCCCTGTTTATCGGCGATGATCGCACCAAGCTGCTGCGCGACCTGAGGGACGCCTTTCCGCACGCTCAGTTGATCCATTACCAGGAAGGCTTGGCGCAGACGATCGCCAAGGCCGCCGCACTGGTCGATGGCCCGCAGGTCCGCACCGATTTGGCGCTCGATCTGCGCGGCTCGCCTCTGGAGGTGGCCGTTTGGAAAGCGCTGCAGGCAATTCCCGCAGGCGAGACTCGTACCTACGGTGCGATCGCCCGGAGCCTGCCGATCGCGGCGACCGCCCAGGATGTCGGCGCGGCTTGTGCGGCGAACCGCATCGCCGTCGCCGTGCCTTGCCATCGCGTTGTGAAGTCGGATGGTTCGATTTCCGGGTATCGCTGGGGCGTGCAACGCAAGCGCCGGCTGATCAACAAGGAAGGAGTGGCGTAATGACCCTCAGCTCGCGCAAGAGGAAGATCGACGCCGTCGACGCTTCTCCCGACGCCGGGTCGACATTCGACCCGGCGGGACTCCAGGCGCGGGTGGGGGCGGTGGACTGGCCGAGGGTTCATGCCGATCTCGATGTCCAGGGCTGGGCCATCGCGGCGAAACTCCTGACCGATTCGGAGGCGGACTCGATCGCCGGCCTCTACCATCAGGAGCAGGGCTTCCGCAGCCAGGTCATCATGGGACGGCACGGCTTCGGCCGCGGTGAGTACAAGTATTTCAGCTATCCGCTCCCGTCCCTGATCCAGGCACTCAGGACCGCCGCCTATCCGCACCTCGCGCCGATCGCCAATCGATGGCACGAACGCATGGGCAATGCGGTGCGCTTCCCGGCGGACCACGCCGCTTTCCTCGAGCGTTGCCACCGCGCCGGACAGACCCGGCCCACGCCCCTGCTCCTCGAGTATGGGCCCGACGACTACAATTGCCTGCATCGCGACCTCTACGGAGAGCACGTCTTTCCCATGCAGATCGCGATCCTGCTGAATCGACCGGGCGAGGATTTCGAGGGCGGCGAATTCGTGATGACCGAGCAGCGCCCGCGCATGCAGACGCGCGCCATGGTCCTGCCGCTCGGCAAGGGCGATGCGGCCATCTTCGCGGTCAACAGCCGCCCGATGAAGGGCGTGCGCGGCGACTACCAGGTCAAGTTGAACCATGGCGTCAGCAAGCTCTACTCCGGCCGGCGACACACGCTTGGCGTGATCTTCCACGACGCCACTTAGGGCATCGAGGATGCGACGAAGGGCGGAAGGGTGCAGCATGGGCCGGTAGCCGGCACGAAGCGCTACGGCCGTAGCAGATGGCGTGATCAGACCCGCGGCGTGGAGCGGAACGCAATCAGGCCCCGGCCTCCCTCAGCATCAAGGTATCGGGAATGATGTGCAGCGCCGCCGGCAGGTGCATGGTCGCACGCTTCATCAGCCGGCGATCGGCCGCCGGGAACGGCTCGCGGCGGTGCAACAGGAAACCGTTGCTCCACAGCACCACGTCTCCGACTTGCCAGTTGTGAGCATAAACGAACTCCGGCCGGACCGAGTGTGCGGCGAGCTCGCCGAGTAGCGCGTTACCCTCCGCCTCCGGCATGCCGACGATGCCGATGCTGGTGGTTGGATCGAGATAGAGTGCCTTCTTGCCGGTCCGCGGATGGGTGTGCACGAGCGGATGGAGCACGTCGGGTGTGCGCTTGCGGCCTTCTTCGGACAGCTTCCGGTCCGCGTCTTTGTACATGTCGAGGCGCTTCTGATAGCGGAACAGCGCGCTCTTTCCTTCAACGGCCTGTTTCAGCCGCTCGGGCAGTGCCTCGTAGGCTGCGATCAGGTTCGCCCAGAAAGTGCGGCCGCCGTCGCCCGGTATCTCGACCGCGTGCAGTCCTGCACCGGTCGCCGGATTGGCCATGTACGCCTGGTCGGAATGCCATTCGACCTCGCCATCGCCCAGCCCGCCCAACGGATTGCCGTTGCTGCCCCTGAGGTTGGTGATCAGGCTGATCTCCGGCCGAACTCGCGACGCCCAGTCGGTACGGACCGTGCGCTCGAGCGCGCCGAACAGTGCACAGAAGTCGGCATATTCATGCTCGGACAGGCTCTGGCGACGGATCACCAGCACACCGTGTTCGGCAAACAGATTGCGCAGACGATCAACCTCATCGGCCGCAAGGGGCTCCCAGAGCCGTAACCCTTTGACCTCGGCGGCGAAGCCCGGTCCGATCACCTCTACTTCCATTGCCATGCTCTCCTCCTCGTGTCCCGCCCCTGAAATTCGTCAGCGAATTTCAGGCGCCCGCGTCGCCTCGGGAGCGGCAGCTGAGTCCGGGGCCACATTGTTGGTTCCAGGGCAAGAACCGGAGTGATGCTGCGCGCACGTCATGCGATCCAGCGAACGCAAAGTTTCCAGCGGAGTCAAAGATCAATGCGTGACGCTCACATTTCGATCGAGCCATCCATTCTTTATTTCGGCACGCCCGTGGTTCTCATCAGCACCATGAATGAAGACGGCAGCGCCAATATCGCGCCGATGTCTTCTGCCTTCTGGCTCGGATGGCGGTGCGTGCTCGGCCTTGGGAGTTCGTCGAAGACCCCACAGAACATGATCCGCACCGGCGAATGCGTCCTCAATCTGCCGTCGATCGAGGAAGTAGAAGCAGTCAATCGCCTGGCGTGCTTGACCGGGTCCAATCCCGTGCCTGTGAACAAGGTGAAGCGCGGCTATCGCTACGAACCGGAAAAGTTCGAGGTGGCCGGATTGACGCCGATCCCATCCGAAACCGTCTCGCCGCCGCGCGCCCGGGAATGCCCCGTGCAAATGGAGGCAGTTGTGGCAGCGCGACATGATCTGTGTGAAGACGGCCCCTGGAAGGGTGCACAGTCGGCCTTCGAAGTCCGGATTCAGCGCGTGCATGTGCGACCGGACCTCATCATGGACGGCTTCGCCAACCGGGTCGATCCGGACAAATGGCGTCCCCTGATCATGAGCTTCCAAGAGTTCTACGGCCTTGCGCCGGGGAAGGCTCATGCCTCGACGCTCGGTGAGATCCCGGAAGCGCTTTACCGCAGCCCGGACGTCGATCGGGCGAAGGCGATCGCGGACATCGGATCGTAAGACGCTTCGAGGGATCACCTTCAGCCCGCGACCACTCATGACCCTTCGGCGATCAAAGTCGGCCTGGGCAAATCCTCGCCGCACCTGTCACCAATCCTGCACCGACCCGTCGCGTCCGATGGGCGGCTCGGTCACGACCTCGCGCGGCCTGAGCCGCGCCAGGGCGATGTCGTTGAGCTCGATGCCGAGGCCCGGCGCATCCGGCACCTCGAGGTAACCATCCTTCAACACCAGCGGCCGAACGACCATGTCGCGCTTGGGCGGATCCCGCTCGCCGGTGTATTCCTGCAGCGCGAAGTTCGGGATGCAGGCGTCGAGCTGAACGCAGGCCGCCGTCGAGATCGGCGACAAGGGATTGTGCGGGATCACCTTGACGTGGTGCGCCTCGGCCATTGCCGCGACTTTCTTGCTGCCGGTGAGCCCCATGCAGAGGCAGACGTCGGGCCGGACATAGGCGCAGCCGTTGTTGCCTAAAAGCTCCTGGAACTGGAAGATCGACGAGAAGCGCTCGCCCGTCGCCACGGGCAACCCGCTGCGCGCCTGCACGTCGCCCATCATCGCCGGACTGTCGGGCAGCATCGGGTCTTCATAGAAGTACGGATGAAATTTCAGCAGCCGCTGTCCGAGCGCAATCGATTCGGCCGGGTTCAACTGGCGGTGCAGCTCGATGCAGAGATCGGCGTCGCCTTTCAGCGCCTCGTGCACTGCGCCGACGCGGCGCTCGGCCTCAGCCACCCATTCCTCGAAGGATTTGCGCTGATGATAGTCGGGCGCAAAGGGCGAGAAGCGGATCGCCGTGAAGCCCTGGCGCTGTTTGGCGACGGCATCGGCTAGAAGCTCGTCGAGCGTGTTGCCCTTGGCGTGCATGTAGCAGCGCACGCGGTCGCGCGTCTTGCCGCCCATCAGCTCGTAGATCGGCACGCCGTAGCGCTTGGCCTTGATGTCCCAGAGCGCGATATCGATCGCCGAAATGGCGCCGCCGACCAGCGCGCCCATGAAGTGTGAGTGCCGCTGCAGCGCCTGCGCGTGATGCTCGATCGTCGACGGGTCGCGCCCTAGAAGATAGGACTTCATCTCGTCGATCATGGCGGCGGTCGGCCGTGGCCAGCCGTGCACGCCTGCCTCGCCGGTGCCGACCGTGCCGTCCTCGCAATGGATGCGCAGCAGGCACCAGCGCTCGATCAGGAACGTCTCGAGCTTTTCGATCCTGGTCGGGGACAGGTTGCTGAGGCGCTCGGTCATGGGCCGACTATAGCAGGGCGGGCTCCGCTCGCCCTCCGCCAGAACCTCGCGGCGCCGTGGGACTGTCGATTTCGACCCCACCAGCTTGAGCCCTACTGGTATCCTCCGCCACGCCACTACGAGGAGGTGATGAGGCGCATGAAGTCAGTGCAATCACATCCATCGGCGGCGCTGACGGGCGTCGCAAACAAGCCACCCCTCACCTGGGAGCTGCCGCAGCCCAAGCGGCCGATCGCTCTCAAGGTCGCCATCCTGCTCGACGGCAAGGGCGGGACGCTGCGAGACACCGTGGTCGTCGTCTCTGGCGACAAGATCGAACGCATTGGCGGGCCGGCCCCACAGGGCGCTCAAGTCTACGATCTCGGCGGCCTGACCGTGGCGCCGGGATTGATCGACACCCACGTTCACGTGACCTACCACTTCAGCCACGATCGCTTCATCGACAACCGGCTCGTCGGGCAGGACGAGCCGGTGCCCGACTCGGTCCTGTTCGGCGTGGAAAACGGCGTGCGCATCCTCGAGGCCGGCTTCACGACCGTGCAAAGCCTGGGACCGGGCACCGCATGGGATCTCCCTTTGCGCGAGGCCTGGGCGCGCAACCTGGTGCCGGGACCGCGCCTGCTGACCTCGCTGCAATGGTTCCGCTACGATCAGCGCGGCGAGACCGTGCCGCCTGACTCGGCGCTCAGGGCCATGGTGCGCGATCTCAAGGCGCGCGGCGCCGACGCCATCAAGATCTTCGCCTCGACGAGCGTGCGCGAAGGGTCGCGACCCACGCTCACGCAAGCGCAGCTCGACGTCATTTGCGGCGAATGCAACAGCCAGGGCCTGCGCAGCGTCGTTCACGCCTACACGTCGGCCGTGAAGATGGCGGTCGAGGCGGGGTGCACGGCGATCGAGCACGGCACCGGCGGCATGACCGACGAGACCCTGGCCCTGATGGCGGCCAAAGGCACCTTCTTCGATCCGACCGTCGGCGTGGTCACCGAGAACTACGTTGCCAACAAGGACAAGTACCTGGGCGTCGGCAACTACACGGCAGAGGCGTTCGCGATGATGGAAAAGCTGATCGCCAATCCGAAGCCCCCGGAGGAATTCATCCGGGCACTAAAGGTACCCGGCCTGAAGATCGTCTATGGCAGCGATGCGGTCGCGGGCGCTCACGGCCACAATGCCGAAGGACTGCTGTACCGCATCAAGTTCGGTGGCCAGGACCCGATGCAAGCGCTCGTCTCGGCGACGTCGCGCGCCGCCGAATCGCTCAATCTCGGCAACCAGATCGGCACGATTGCGCCTGGCATGACGGCCGACATCGTGGCGATGCGCGGGGACTACCTTGCCGATGCGACCGCGCTGCGCCAAATGGCGTTCGTGATGAAGGGCGGCAGAGTCTTCAAATACCAACCCTGATCGGCGCTGGAAGGGACCGTGACGTCGGACTCGTTGCAGAGAGGCTAGTACGCAACGGCCGCTCCGAAGCGACGTTGGAAGAGCGTCTCGACGCCGCCCCGAGCCTCGGCGGCAAGCGCCGTCATGGCGCCCTGGGGGTAGCCCACCAAGGCGACCCGGGATGCGTCGATGTCGCCACGCCCGGCGGGATACATCAATGCCCCACAGGCATCCATCACCCGGTCGGCTGAGGCACCGTTCGCACGAGACATTGCTGGCCGAGGACGCGCGAGCCAAAGCTGTCGACTGCCAGCCCAGCGTAGCAGCCAGCGCCGTCGAACCGCACAGGTCGACGAAGACCGTCGTGTTATTCGACGCTGATGCAAGAGGACCGGCCATTGTGCGAAAGGTTGCTCGGAGCGAGCAAAATGGTCCCGCAACGTCAGTGACGCGTGCCCGTTGCGTTGCCACAGGGACATTCGAAAATGAACAACGGAGCGACCTGGCCCTCCCCTGCTCTCGCGATCGTCGGACGATTGCTCGAGCCGCGCCGCAGGCTTTCCGGTTCAGCTGCGTGGGATGGGCCGCACTCAACACCGACTACCGTTGTGAATTCGCGTATCAGTGGAACTACGGCAGGAACGAGACGTTTTCCGGCGCATAGCAGGAGGTACCATGGCGCGCGGACACGAAGATGCGATCACGCTGATCAAGACCGATCACCGCAAGGTCGAGGATCTATTCGCAAAATTTCAGAAGGCGCGTGACCAGACGCGCAAGGCTGCCTTGGCGCACGAAATCTGTACCGAGCTTATGGTTCACGCGACGATCGAGGAAGAGATCTTCTATCCCGCCTGCAAGGGCAAGATCGAGGACGAGAATATTCTGAAAGAGGCCTACGTTGAGCACGACGAGGCCAAGGTGCTGATTGCCGAAATTTCCGAAGGGTCGCCCGAGGACGAATTCTTCGACGCGAAGGTCACGGTCCTGTCGGAGCTGATCAAGCACCACGTGAAGGAAGAAGAGAAGCGGTCCGAGGGTCTGCTTGCCGAGGCGAAGGCCGCCGGGCTGGACTTCGAAGCGCTCGGGGCACGGCTCGCCGAACGCAAGAAGGAGCTTACCGAAAAGCTCACGCACGCCGCCAAGCTTCCGCCGCCCGAAACGAGGTCGTTTAGCGGCCCGACGCTGAAGCGGGGCCATCAGGTCGAAGCCGCGTAGATATCCACGGCCAAGGTGAGGATGGATTCGCCCAAGCTCGGCGGAAACGAATATTTTGGCGCCGGGCTTTCAGGACGTATGCCAGTGATCGCGTCTCCGCGGAAAGCGCTGCATTAGCTCTGGTCGACGGTGCCGCTGCGAATCTAGCGTTCGTCGGTCCGATCCCAAGGCAGTCGCGCGATGGTTCATGGCGCGCGGCTGGGTCGACGGGACAGAGCGATGCTTTACGCCGGCATAAGAGGCCAGTTCGAAGGGATCGTTTGCCGCCTTCGCCGGAGCGGCAATCTCGTTCGCCTTGGTGATCAGGCACCAGAATTTGTGCTCGTCGGCTGTGCCAGCAAACAGCAGGACGGGAACCCTGATACGGCTCGCAAAGCCCGCGACACCCTTGAACTCGCTGGTCATCGGGTAGCATGTGTCCCGTGATCGTCCACATGTACCCGCCATCGCCGAGGGCCAGCGGCAGCATGCAAACGTGGGCGCGTCGGGCGGCTCTTGGGGTGGCAAGCAGAAAATTGTTGGACGACGGGACCAGGATTCGACGCCACCAACTATCCAAAAACCGCGGATGACTTCGGGCCGGTCGCCGACGCAGCCATGCGCCGAGCTAGATCTCACCCGAAGAAGAACGGAGGCTGGAGATGCGGTGCTCTCTCCGCCGGTTTAGAATGGGTCTGATGGGAAGGAGCCTGATCTGCTACGGCATTGCAATGCTGCTGCTGTTTGCGGCCGCGGCGCATGCCGAGGACGTCACGCTTCCCGGACCCGAAGGCATCACCATCAAGGCCAAGCTGTTTCGGCCCGACGTTGCCACGGCGGCGCCGGCGCTCGTCTTGCTGCACGGCTGTGGCGGTCCGTTCCCGTCCCGCGATGCGCAGTGGACGGAGCTGCTCACCAAGGCCGGCCACATCGTGCTACTGCCCGACAGCTTCGGATCACGGAGTCTCGGGTCGCAGTGCACTACGCCGGTGCGCCAACGCCCTGTCACTGCAACTGGTTTGCGCCGGCTCGATGCGCTGACCGCAGCCCGGTGGCTGGCCGCACAACCGGGCACGCCGGCGGGCGGTGTCGTGCTCGTGGGCTGGTCGGATGGAGGCGCGACGATACTCGCGGCCGGCGGCGAGCGCCCGGATACGCAAAGGGGGCTAATTCGCGGGTTGGTCGGCTTCTACCCTGGCTGCACGTCGGAGGCCCAGACCGCGGGCTGGAGGCCGGTGGCGCCGCTCCTGGTGCTGGTCGGTGAAGCTGACGACTGGACGCCGGCCGCCCCCTGCCAGGCCCTGGCGCGCTCGCTCGGCCCAGCAATGACCCTGGTGACCTATCCCGGCGCCTATCACGACTTCGATGCGCCCAGCGCGGCGGTGCGCACGCGCAGCTCGTCGCGCGGGCAGGTGCACGTCGGCACTGATCCTGCGGCGCGCGCTGATGCGCTGCAACGCGTGCCGGCCTTCATCGCGAGCCTCCCGTCGGTCAACTGACGTGGCCGAAGGTCGATCCCGGCACACCCGTCCAACCGCCCGGCCCAGGGTGGCTTGGGAGCGTGGCGACGCCTAGTTTTCCGGCGCGGCCGTTGCGATCGAGGCCTTGCTACCCCTTCTCGTCCTCCTCGTCGTCGTCCTCTTGCTTGCGGCACTCCTCGTAATACGCGACTGCGCTGTAGAAGTCCTTGTAGGTTTCAGGGCTGATAGCCGGCACCGCTTTGAAGCCGGCTTTCAGCTGTTGGTATTTTGAGGCGGTTTCGTCCGCACCCCGGCTGCTGCTGCTCCACTTCGAGTACTCGTTCTTGATCTTGTTCCGGCCGGTGAAATCCTTGATGCCCTGGAACCCGATCAATTGCGCCAAGTCCCCCTCGAGGCGAATGCTCTTGTCGATATCGGCCTTTTTTAGCTTTGACGCCGCGGACTCCCCCTCAGCGATGTAGGCGACCGAGGTGACTTTGCCGATGCGACTGGCGCAGTCAGCGTCGCCCTTGAGATCGATGAACAGTCGCTTGATGACCGTGAGGCTCCGACCTTCGGAAGCGTAGTCGACCAGGATGATGTCTTGCGTCTCGCCTTCCGGGATATGCTTTTTGAGCTTGTCGGTCAGGTATTTCAGGAATTCCGCCGTGGGCTTGTCTTTCGCTTCGATGCTGCTCACCGTTAAGGCCATCGTGGCCACCTCGCATCTGAGCTTCAAAGCCCATTTGAGCATCTTCAGGCTCTGGCCGATCAAGACGTACAGCGACTTCTTGTCGTTGAGCTGGACCAGATCCTGCGCCAGCTTGACGAAACTTTCGTAGATCGTGTGGCCATTGGCGAAGAAGGCAAACCCGGCGCTCGTCAGGAAGTTCTCGGAGTCGCTTTCTTCGCAGTAGATCTTGTACTTCTTGAGCGCGAAGGACTGGGTCTTGCTCGATTTATTGAGATAGGGAACATCGACCGTGGCCCACTTGGCGTGCTTGTCTTCCTTGTCCGCGACAGTAAAAATGCCGGCCTTCAGGCCGGCGGTCTCGCCGGTATATAAGAATTCGATGATTTTCATGTCGCTCTCCCTCCGCTGCAGGGCGAGCGACTTTATCAACCGACGACAGCTTTTCCACCGTCGGCAGGCACGTTGACGGCCGCAACGCGGATCCGGCGAAGTTATCCGCGTCCATCTCGTGCTAGTGGTCGCACCGCGGCCTCGCCAGAAGCCAGCTTCAATGCTCGGCAGCTACGGGTCCGCGTTGCCTTCATGGACGTAGACCTCGACCGGCGCCTCGTGGCCGCGCAGCGGCCGGCTTCCCAACCGCACCCAGCGTCCGTCGGAGAGATCCTCGCCGGCCTGCCGCAACGTGACCTGCGAGGCGATGAGCGTGCGGTTCAGGCGCTTGGCCAGCTGCTCGAGCCGGGCGGCGACATTGACGGTGTCGCCGACCACCGTGAACTCCAGGCGGGATTCGGCGCCGACCACGCCGCAGAAGCAGCGGCCGGTGTGCAGGGCGACCACGATCGCAAGCGGCGGCGCCGGAGCGCGCTCGGCGTTCCACTCGGCGATCGTGGCGAGCAGCTGCTTGGCGCACGCGACCGCGCGCGTGCTGTCGTCGGCCTTGGGACTGGGCGCCCCGAACACGATGAAAGCCCCGTCGCCGACAAATTTCTCGATCAGGCCGCCATGCGCGCCGGCAACGCGGGCGATGCGTTCGCGATAGCGCGACAGGAAATCGGCCGTCGCGGCGGGCGACAGGCGCTCGGCCAGCGCCGTCGAGCCGCGCAGGTCGACGAAGACCACCGTGCATTCGATGCTGATGCCTTCGCGCAGGTGTGAGTTGGGCCGCGTCAGCTCGTCGGCCACCTCGCCGGGAAGGAAGCGCGTCAGGATGGCACGCTCTCGTTCCTCCTTGAGGGCTCGAAGGAGCAAGCCGCGGCCGCGGTAAACCACGAGCGTCAGGCAAAGCCCCAACAGGACGATCAGCGACAGGCGGACGAGATTGGCCGGCAGGTCGGCGAACTGAGGATGATCCACCGTCGGCAGCGGGGTGAGGACGCTGACCCCCAGCGCCAGAGCCACGGCAAGCGCCCCTGCGACGTAGAGCACCGCCGCGCTGGCGACGATCACCGGCCGATAGCGCAACGCGTTGAACGCAAGCACCAGCGGGCCGGCCCAGGCCGACGCCAGCAGGAAGAGGTCGTTGCCGGCCAAGCCATTGCGCAGCCCGCCCTCGGCCAGGGCAGCGACCGCGACCACGACATCGAGCAAGGCGAACACCCAGCCGAGCTGCGGCCGGTACCGTCCGCGCCTGATCAGGCTCAGCGACGCGGTCGATGTCAGCGTGAACCCCACGACCACCGTTATCGACGCCAGCAGCGGCACATGCCCGACCGGCCGGGTCTGGAACAGGCTGAGGCTGGTCGCGATCATCGCCACCAGCATCGCCACGACGACGAGGCGCAGCCGGGCGATCAGGAGCTCGGCCTGCACCTCGGCGTGGCGCAGCAAGGGCCCGACGAGACCATCGACGACACCATCGTCGGGCGCCGGCGGGTCAGGCCGTGGTTTCTGGGAAAAGGGACCGGCGGCGCTCATGCCCGGACAGCTTACCGCCAATTCGCGGGCGGACGGGGGCTCGCGGGAGACAGACGGGAGTCAATGAGCCCACCGGAGCGCAAAAAGTCGAATCTAAAAGTAGTACTTGATTATTTAGAAGAAATGCTTTAGTAGAGGCGCATGGC
The DNA here is from genome assembly GCA_019235415.1 of Alphaproteobacteria bacterium. Lineage (GTDB taxonomy): Bacteria > Pseudomonadota > Alphaproteobacteria > Reyranellales > Reyranellaceae > Reyranella. The sequence continues at coordinate 11,968 of JAFAKN010000247.1, read as the reverse complement.
GCGATGATGGGTGTCGCGGCCAGGAACCTGCTTGGATGGAAGGAGGCTGCGATCGGAAGAACGCCGAGCAATGAACCGCCGGATGCGCGCGAAGCACCGCTGCCAACAATACCATCAATACCACAAACTCCCCGGCAGCCGGGTGCGACGCCGGTCAGGCGAGGGTCGGCCCCGAGTCGGGAGGCGGAGGAGCGGGCGAAGTCTCGCCGCCTGCAAGCTTTGCCTGCAGCTCGGCGATCTGCTTTTTCAGCTCCTCATTCTCCTCGCGCGACTTGGCGGCCATCGCCTTGACGGCCTCGAACTCGTCGCGGCGCGGGATGTCCATGCCGTCGAGGATCTTGGCGATCTGGTCGCGGAATTTCGCTTCCATCTCGTCCTTGACGCCGCTCAGCGCTCCCATGGCGCCATTGGCCATCTTGGCGAGGTCGTCGAAGAAGGGATTGCGGGTCTGCATGGCGGTGTCTCCTGATGCGGCATATATGGGGCGCTGCTAGCATCGCGCGCAAGTGAAGAGCGGAGGACATCGTGGGTTTGGTCAAGGTCGAGTCGAGCGAAGGCATCACCACCATCACCATGAACCGCGCCGACAAGCGCAATGCGCTGAGCCAGTCCCTGTGCGATGAACTCCTGGAGGCCTATTGCGGTTTCGAGTCGGGTCCCGACCAGGTCGCCGTCCTGCAGGCCGAGGGGCCGGCCTTCTGCGTCGGCGCCGACCTCAAGGACCCGCCGGCCGCGATGTGGAAGGCGGTGCCGCACGTCAGCCACAAGCTCAGCAAGCCGGTGATCGCCGCCACCCAGGGCTGGGTGATCGGCGGCGCCATCTGCATGGTCATGACCTGTGACCTGATGGTCTCGGCCGACACCACCAAGTTCATGTATCCCGAGGCCAAGGTCGGGGTGTTCGGCGGCCTGATGCCCGGCATCGTGTCGCGCATGCCGCACAAGGTGGCGATGGAGCTGCTGCTGCTCGGTGAGGAGATCGCCGTGCAGCGCGCCTACGAGGTCGGCTTCGTCAACAAGATCGTGCCGCTTGGCGAGGAGCGTAAGGAGGCGCGCCGCATGGCGAGCGTGATCGCGCAGTCGGCGCCGCTGGTCGTCCGCACCCTGCGCGACTTCGCCAACCAGACCCTGCCGCGTGGGCCGGCCGAAGTCTTCGTGCCCGAGCGCTACAAGCTCGAGCGCATCGCCACCAGCGAGGACCGCAAGGAAGGCGCCGCCGCCTTCCGCGAGAAGCGGCCCGCGCGGTTCAAAGGGCGGTAGGCCATGGGCAAGCTCCTGCTGGTCGGATGCGGCAAGATGGGCGGCGCCATGCTGGATGGCTGGCTGGCGCGCGGCCTGGCGGCATCCGACGTCGTCGTCGCCGAGCCGGTCGAGGCGCTGCGCCCGCAAAAGCCAGGCCTCGCAGGGGTCGCATCCGCTTCCGACGTGACCGAGGTGCCGCAGACGGTCGTGCTGGCGGTGAAGCCGCAGTCGATGGACGTGGCACTTGCCGACCTAAAACGCTTCGCCGACCGGGGCGCGCTGTTCCTCTCGATCGCGGCCGGCAAGACCTTGGGCTATTTCGCCCAGCATCTCGGCGCCGGCGCCAAGGTCGTGCGGGCGATGCCCAACACCCCGGCGGCCGTCCGCCAGGGCATCACGGTCGCCACCGCGTCGGCCAGCGTCTCGGCCGAGGAGAGGAAGCGCTGCCACGCGCTGCTCGAGGCCGTAGGCCAGGTCCTGTGGGTCGACGACGAAAGCCTGATGGACCCGGTGACGGCGCTGTCCGGCAGCGGGCCGGCCTACGTCTTCCTGCTGGTCGAGGCGATGGCGGCGGCGGGCGCCAAGCTCGGCTTGGCGCCCGAGATGGCCATGCAGCTGGCCCGCGCCACCGTCGCGGGCAGCGGCGAATTGCTGCGGCAATCGCCCGAGCCCGCCGCCCAGCTGCGCGTCAACGTCACCAGCCCCGGCGGCACGACCGCCGAGGCGCTGAAGATCCTGATGGCCGACGACGGATTGCAGCCGGTGTTCGACAAGGCGCTGGCCGCCGCGTCGCGCCGGTCGCGGGAGCTTGCCGGATGAGCGAGCCCCAGGACTCATCCAAGGACGCCGCCCTCGATGCCTTCCTCGGCCTGGTGGCCGACAAAGGCTATGCCGCCGTCAGCCTGCGCGACGTGGCTATCGCGGCCGGGCTGGGCTTCGCCGACCTCTATCGGCTGTACCCCGACAAGCTCGCGCTGGTGAAGGCGTTCGTCGCGCGCATCGATCGCGAGGTGCTGGCCGGCACGTCGCCGGCGCTCGACCCCGAGGAGACCGTGCGCGACCGGCTGTTCGACGTCATGATGCGCCGCTTCGACGCACTGAAGCCGCATCGTGCGATAGTGGCCAGCCTGCGGCGGGCGGCCTCGCGCGACCCGGTCCTTGCCCTGGCGCTGGCGCCGGCGACGCGCCGCTCGATGGCGCTGATGTTGGAGGCGGCCGGCGCTGCGTCCGACGGGCTCGCTGGTGCGGTGCGGCAAAGAGGCCTGCTGGCCATTTACGGCACCGTCTGGCGCGTTTTCGACCGCGACGATTCGGCCGATCTGGGAAAAACCATGGCGGCCCTCGATGGCCGGTTGAAGACTGCCGAACGTTGGGCGCAAGTCTTTGAAAGATATGCGCAACGTCCACGCAGAGGCGAGCCGGAGCCGAAGCCCGAGCCGGAAGTCAATTCTCCTGAAGCGTGAATATTTTGTGCGGTGCACAAAATCGACTTGACTTACGCGACTTCAGCCTTAAATTCTTCTGTGTTGTGCACCGCAGCAAAGCGGCTCGGCCCCCAATTCCGCGCCCCAATTCCGCGATCGTTTGCCCCTTCAGGAGAACAGCATGTACGCCAACGGCACCTTCAAGAACCCGTTCACCGACTTCGACTTCACCAAGATCGTGGGCGAGTTCAAGCTTCCCCAGGTCAATGTCGAGACCATGGTCGAGGCCACCCGCAAGAACTTCGCGGCGCTGACCACCGCCAACACCGCGGCGGTCGAGTCGATCAAGGCGATCGGCCAGCGTCAGGGCGACATGGTTCGCGCGGCGATGGAGGACCTCTCCAAGCACGGCAGCGAGGTGCTCGCCGCGGCCACCGTCGAGGAAAAGGCGGTGAAGCAGATCGACTTCGCCAAGAAGTCCTACGAGTCGGCGATCGCCAACACCAAGGAGCTGGCCGAGCTCTACAGCAAGGGCCAGACCGAGGCGCTCACGGCGCTGAGCGGCCGCGTCGCCGAGTTCGCCGAAGAGGTCAAGGCAGCCCTCATTCGCAAGTAGTCGTCTCAATTGGAGCGCGGACCTCCTGGTCCGCTCATCATGCGGACCAGGAGGTCCGCGCACCGCATGAACGATCGAAAAGGGGCCATCGGCCCCTTTTCTTTTGCTACGGTCGACAGCGATGGCTGAGATCACCTACGACGATTTCGCGCGCGTCGACATCCGGGTCGGCACCGTGCTCGAGGCCGCCCTGCTCGAGGGCGTGCGCAAGCCGGCGATTCGGCTGGCGATCGATTTCGGGCCGGAGATCGGCGTCAAGAAGTCGTCGGCCCAGCTCACGGTGCACTACGCCCCGCAGGATCTCGTCGGCCGCCAGGTCGCCGCGGTGGTGAATTTCCCGCCGCGCCAGATCGGCAAGTTCATGTCGCAGGTGTTGACGCTGGGCTTCCCCGACGGCGACGGCTCGGTCGTGCTGGTGGTGCCCGACAAGGCGATCCCCAATGGCGGCAAGCTGTTCTGATCCGCTGTCATCCGTAAGCGAGGGACCTTTCCTGTCGGCTCAAAGGTCCCTCGCTGCGCTCGGGATGACACCGGGCGCTAAACCGGAATCCGCACCACCACCCGCAGGCCGCCCAGCGGCGAGGCGGCGAGCGCCACGTCGCCGCCGTGGCTGCGCGCCACGTCGCGCGCGATGGTGAGGCCGAGGCCGACGCCGCCGGTCTCGACGTTGCGCGATTCGTCGAGCCGGAAGAACGGCCGGAACACGTCCTCGTGCTTGTCGGGCGGGATGCCGGGGCCGTTGTCGTCGATGGTGACCTCGACCGAGGTTCTACCGCGCACGGCGTTGAGCCTGACCTTGCTGCCATAGCGCAGCGCGTTGGACACGAGGTTGGTGAGGCAGCGCTTCATGGCGAGCGGCCGCAGCTCGACGTTCATGTCGCCCTGCCAGCCGACCTCGACGTTGGCGTTGTCGCGCCGCGCGCCGGCTGCGACATCCTCGAGGATCTCGCTGAGGTCGACGGCTTCCGGCTCCTCGTCGCCTTCGCCGCGCGCGAAGGCGAGATAGCCTTCGATCATGCGCTCCATGTCGGCGACGTCGGCCGAGAGCTCCTTGCCCTCGGGCGATTCTGGCAACATCGCGAGCGAGAGTTTCATGCGGGTGAGCGGCGTGCGCAAGTCGTGGCTGACGCCGGCCAGCATCTCGGTGCGCTGCTGGATCGAACGGCGCAGCCGGATGCGCATGGTCTGGAACGCTGTCGCCGCGTTGCGCACCTCGCGCGTGCCGCCGGAGAAGGCGAAGTCGGGGATGTCGCGCCCCTTGCCCAGCGCGTCGGCCGCGACGCCGAGATGCTCGATCGGCACCAGCTCGCGGCGCATGAACCAGATGGCGAGCCCGAACAGCACCAGCGCCAGCCCGACCTGGGCCAGGACGTAGGCGAAGCTCGAGCCGAAGGTGAGCCGCACGTACGGCACCCATACGTCCATCATCTCGCCGTCGTTGAGTTGGACCTCGATCAGCATCTGGCTGCCGCCGACATTGTTGTCGATGAAGTACGGCCGCTTGAGATCGGCGTTCAGCGCGCCCTCGACCTCGCGGGCGGCGATGTCGAAATACTCGGGCTCCTGGAACGGCCGCACCACGCCCTTGTGGAAGCTGACGTAGAGCAGCAGGTCCTGCGCGGCGTGGCTCACGATCCAGGCGCGGTGCGCCTCGTCGGGAAAATCGTGCCGCAGCGTGATCAGCATGTGCAGGTCGCGCACCAGGAACTGGGCGAGCCGGTTGGTCACGTTGTCGCCGCGCTGGCTGTAGAACCACCACGCCGACAGCGCCTGCAGGAGCAGCATCGGCACCACGATGATGATCAGCGCCCGGGCGAACAGGGTCTGCGGCGAATGCCGATCGGCCACCGTCGCGATGCGCTCGAAGAGGTCGCGCGACGTGCTGAGGATGGTCATGCGTCCACCAGCCGGTAGCCCTGGCCGCGTACCGTGCGCAGGTAGCGCGGGAAGGAGGGATCGGGCTCGATCTTGCGCCGCAGCCGTGTCACCTGCACGTCGATCGCGCGCTCGTTGACGGCGCCGCCGACGCTCTTGCTGAGCGTCTCGCGGCTCAGCACCTCGCCCAGCCGGGCCGCGAGCGCGCGCAGCAGCGCCACCTCCGCGTCGGTCAGTGGCACGCGCTTGCCCTTCTGCGTGAGCTCGCCCAGCTCGAGATCGAACTCGAACGGCCCGAAAGTCACGCGGCGGACCGGCTCGCCGCTCGGCTCGGCGGCGGCCTTGTTGCGGCGCAGGATGTTCTGCAGCCGCAGCAGGAGCTCGCGCGGCTCGAACGGCTTGCCGAGATAGTCGTCGACGCCGGTCTCCAGCCCGGCGATGCGGTCCTTGGCCTCGCCCATGGCGGTCAGCATCAGGATCGGCACGTCGTCGCTGCGCCTGATCTCGGTTGCGAGCACAAGCCCGCTCTCGCCCGGCATCATGACGTCGAGCACGATCAGATCGAAGTCGAGCGCGCCCAGCCGTTGGCGTGCCTCGGCGGCATTGCTCGCGGTGCTGACGCGAAAGCCGCTGCGCGACAGGAACGAGTTCAGGAGCTCGCGCAGGCGGTTGTCGTCGTCGACCACCAGGATGTGCGGCTTTTCCATGGAGGCGTCCATGACGCTCAGCGTGCGCCGCCGCGCACCCGCTTGTCGACGATGGCGCGCTCGGCCGGATCGAGCAGGCCGAGCAGGACCTTGCGAAAGCCGTCGACCGCCTCGGCGCCGGTCTCGCGGTAGGCGCGGGCGAAGCGCTGGCTCTGCCGGCCGGTCAGCTCCTGCTCCAGCGCCTGGCCCTTCTCGGTGAGCCATAAAAGGCGCTCGCGCCGGTCGCGGGCGCCGCTCTTCTGCTCGACATAGCCTTGCTCGAGAAGGTCCTTCAGCACGCGCGAGATCGACTGCTTGGTGACCTTGAGGATCGACAGCAGGTGCCCGACGGTATGCCCCGGATGGCGGCCGATGAAATAGAGCGCGCGATGGTGCGCGCGGCCCAGCCCGTAGCGCTTCAGCTGCTGGTCCGATTCGAAAGTGAAGTCGCGGTAGGCATAGAACATCAGCTCGATGCCCTGGCGTAGCTCCTCCTCGCGGAGAAACAAGGGATTTGCGGGAGGTCTTGATTCCACCATGCAGCCAACAAACGTCGGTTTCATCCGATTCTCATAATCGGCCGGACTATAGTGGGCCGCGTGACGCGTTGACACCGCTGCAGGAGGAGACCTAAGGCGCCTTGACAAGGTCAATAGTATTGACCTATTTGTCCTGAAGATTGCTCCTGAGGTGGGCGCAAGAGCCCAATTCGGGAACTTTGGTTGGCACGGAAAGCAATGTTCTTAATCGCGGGCATCGAAAGGAACGCGAGATGACCAACATCGTGGCAGAGAGCCCAACAAGGAATCGCAGCACCGGTAAGCTCGCCGTCGCCGTCACGCAGGCCAAGACGCTGAAGCCCCGGCCGTCCGACGACGAGCTGGAGTTCGGCACGGTCTTCACCGACCACATGTTCCTCCTGGACTACGAAGAGGGCCACGGCTGGCGCGATCCCCGCATCGTCCCATACCAGCCGTTCATCCTCGATCCTGCGGCCGCCGTGCTGCACTACGCCCAGTCGGTGTTCGACGGCCTGAAGGCCTTCCGCGGCAGCGATGACACCGTGCGGATCTTTCGCGCTCCCGCCCATATCGAGCGTCTCAACAAGTCCTGCGCGCGGCTTTGCATCCCGCAGCTCGACCCGGCGCTGGTCCTGGAGTCCTTCCACGCTCTGCTCGGCATCGATAAGGCCTGGGTCCCCAGGAAGCGCGGCACCTCCGTCTATCTGCGTCCGGCGGTGATCGCGACGGAGCCGTTCCTCGGCGTGCGCCCAGCAAAGACCTTCAGCTATTTCCTCATCGCCTCGCCGGTCGGCGCCTACTACGCCGAGGGCATCAACCCGGTGAAGATCCTGGCGACCGACAAGTATGTGCGCGCGGTGCAAGGCGGCCTGGGCGCGGCGAAAACCGCCGGCAACTATGCAGCCAGCCTGTACGCGGCCGAAGACGCCAAGAAGCAGGGTTTCACCCAAGTGCTGTGGCTCGACGGCGTGCATCGCAAGTACATCGACGAGGTCGGCACCATGAACATCATGGTGAAAATCGGCGACGAGGTGATCACCCCGCCGCTCGGCGGCACCATCCTGGCCGGCGTGACCCGCGATTCGATCCTCACGCTGCTGCGCGACTGGGGCATCAAGACGGCCGAGCGCCAGATCTCGATCGACGAGGTGTTCGAGGCCTCGCGCAACGGCAGCCTGGCCGAGATGTGGGGGACGGGGACCGCGGCGGTCGTCTCGCCGGTCGGTGAGCTCGGCTACAAGGACCAGCGCATCACCATCAACGGCGGCAAGACGGGGGCGCTGACGCGGCAGCTCTACGATGCCATCGTCGCCATCCAATATGGCGATTCCAACGACCCGCACGGTTGGACGTCGCCGGTCACGGCCTAGCGGGCCTACGGACGGCTTGACAGTCGAGGCGCCATCCATTTTGCTTGATTGACGTCCGAGGGGTGTCCGGTTTCGCTATGGGAACCGGGCTGAGACAGCCGATGGGGCTGAACCCTTAGAACCTGATCCGGGTCATGCCGGCGAAGGAACGGGAGTTCATCGAGTGCAAGGGTCATCCGTCATTGTCGTTGGCGCCGGCGTAGCCGGCCTCTGCTGCGCGCTCGAGCTGTCGGAGCGCGGGCTGCGCGTCGAGGTCGTCGAGCGTGCCACCACGCTTGGGCCCGCCAGCTGCTCGTGGATGGCGGGCGGCATGCTGGCGCCGTGGTGCGAGCGCGCGACCACCGAGCCCGAGGTGGTGGCCTGGGGCGCACCGTCGATCGCCTGGTGGGCGGAGCGCTTCGCCGGGACGGTCCGGCGCGGCAGCCTGGTCGTCACCCCGCCGCGCGACCTGCCCGAGCTGTCGCGTTTCGCCAGCCGCACCGAGCGCTACGAATGGCTGGACGCCGACCGCATCGCCGAGCTGGAGCCCGATCTCGCCGGCCGCTTCCGTCGCGCGCTCTACTTTCCGGACGAGGCGCATCTCGAGCCGCGCCGCGCCCTCGCCGCACTCGCCGATGCGCTGGCGGCGCGCGGCGTGCCCATCAGGCTGGGAGTCGAGCTGGTACCCGAGCAGGCCGACGCCGACCTGGTCGTCGACTGTCGCGGCCTCACGGCCCGCGACGCCTTGCCCGACCTGCGCGGCGTGCGCGGCGAGATGCTGGTGGTGCGTTCGCGCGACGTGCGGCTGTCGCGGCCGGTGCGCCTGCTGCATCCGCGCTTTCCGCTCTACATCGTGCCGCGCGCCGACGGCGTCTGCATGATCGGCGCCACCATGATCGAGAGCGAGCAGCGCGGCCCGGTCACCGTGCGCTCGGCCGTCGACCTTCTAAACGCTGCGTTCGCCCTGCATTCAGGGTTCGGCGAGGCCGAGATCGTCGAGCTTGGCGCCGATCTGCGGCCGGCCTTTCCCGACAACCTGCCGCACGTGCGGCGCGAGGGCCGTATCATTCGCGCCAACGGTCTTTACCGGCACGGCTTCCTGCTGGCGCCCTGGCTGGCGCGCCAAGTAGCCGATTCGGTCCTCGGCGCCCATATCGATTCGGAGACAGTGGACACGGAGACTGGCGATGCGGATCTTCCTCAACGACGACGCGCATGACGTCGAGGCGGGCACGCTCGCCGCGGCCCTCGAACGCTTGGGCTTCGGCGGCCGCAAGATCGCGACGGCGGTGAACGGCCGCTTTGTGCCGGCACCGTCGCGCGAGACCGTCAAGCTTGCCGAGGGCGACCGCGTTGAGGTCGTGGCGCCGATGCAAGGAGGTTGAGCGATGTTCTACGGCGTGAAGCTCGGCTCGCGGCTGCTGCTCGGCACGGCGCGCTATCCCTCGCCCGCGATCCTGGAAGCGGCGATCAAGGCGTCGAAGGCCGAGATCGTGACCGTGTCGCTGCGGCGCGAGAGCGGCAAAGGCAAGGCGGGCCAGAGCTTCTGGTCGTTCATCCAGGCGACGGGACTGCGCGTGCTGCCCAACACCGCGGGCTGCCATTCGGTGCAGGAGGCGGTGCAGACCGCGCACATGGCGCGCGAGCTGTTCGACACCAAGTGGATCAAGCTCGAAGTGATCGGCGACTCCGACACCCTGCAGCCCGACGTGTTCGGCCTGGTCGAAGCGGCACGCATCCTGAGCGAGGAAGGCTTCAAGGTCTTCCCCTATACGACCGAAGACCTGATCGTCTGCGAGCGCCTGGTCGAGGCCGGCTGCCGCGTGCTGATGCCGTGGGGCGCGCCGATCGGCTCGGCGCGCGGACTCAATAACGTCTACGGCCTGCGCGCGCTCAGGGCGCACTTCCCCGACATCCCGCTGGTGATCGACGCCGGCCTCGGCGTGCCCTCGCATGCCGCCGCCGCGATGGAGCTGGGCTACGACGCGGTGCTGCTCAATACCGCCGTCGCCGAAGCGGGTGATCCGGTCGAGATGGCCCGGGCCTTCGCGCTCGCCATCGAGGCCGGACGCGCTGCGTTCATTGCGCGCCCGCTCGAGCCGCGCGACATGGCGGTGCCGTCGACGCCGGTGATCGGGAAGGCGGTGCTGGGAGGCCTATAAGTGCTCGACCCGTTCTACCCCGTCGTCCCAGATGCCCAGTGGGTGGACCGCCTGGTGCCGGCCGGCACGCGCCTGATCCAGCTGCGCATCAAGGAGCAGCCGAGTGAGGAGATCCGCCGCCAGGTGCGGCAAGCCAAGGCGACGTGTGCCGCGCATGGCGCGCAGCTGATCGTCAACGACTATTGGCAGGAAGCGATCGACGAAGGTTGCGACTACGTCCATCTCGGCCAGGAGGACCTTTTGGAGGCCGACGTGCCCGCCCTGCGCCGCGCCGGCATTCGCATCGGCGTCAGCACCCACGACCATGCCGAGCTCGACAAGGGACTTTCAATTGATCCCGACTACGTGGCGCTCGGCCCGATCTACGAGACGCTCCTGAAGCAGATGCCGTTTGCGCCGCAGGGGCTCGACCGCATCGCCGAATGGAAGAAGCTTGTCGGCAAGCGGCCGCTGGTGGCGATCGGCGGCCTCACCCTGGAACGCGCCCTGCTTTGCTTGGGCGCCGGCGCCGAGATCGTCGCCGTCGTCGGCGCCATCGTGAATCATGAAGATCCGATCGGACAGGCCAGGGCCTGGCTCGCAGCGACGCGAAGAGGTGCCTCATGACCGAACGCTACGCCCGCCAAGTCGTCCTGCCGGAAGTCGGCGCCACAGGGCAACAGCGCCTCGCCAGCGCGTCCGTGCTCGTCGTCGGGGCCGGCGGCCTCGGCTGCCCCGTGCTGCAGTACCTCGCCGGCGCCGGCGTCGGCCGACTCACGATCGTCGACCACGACCGCGTCGAGGAAACCAACCTCCATCGCCAGCCGCTGTACGCCATGACCGACATCGGCCAGCCCAAGGCGGAGGCGGCGGCGGCGACGCTGCGGCGCTTCAATCCGGAGATCCGGATCGAGCCGGTCATCGAGCGGCTGACGCCGCAGAATGTCGGCTCGCTGGTCGCGGCCGCCGACGTCATCGTCGATGCCGCCGACAGCTTCGCCGTGAGCTACATGCTGAGCGACGCCTGCCTGGCCGCGGCCAAGCCTTTGGTCAGCGCGTCGGTCATCGGATTGACCGGTTATGCCGGCGTCTTCTGCGGCGGCGGCCCGAGCTATCGCGCGGTGTTCCCCGAAGTGTCGGTCGACGGCGCGACCTGCGCCACGGCGGGCGTGCTGGGCAGCGCCGTCGCGCTGTTGGGCGCGCTGCAGGCGCACATGACCCTGCATCTTCTGCTCGGGCTGGAGCCCAGCGCGCTCGGCCGCGTCGTCACCTTCGACGCCAGGCGCCTGGCATTCGGCGGCTTCAGTTTCGCCGGCAGCCCGGAGCCGCAAGCCAGCATCCCGTTCATTGCGCCTGACGCGGTCGCGCGCGACGACCTGGTGGTCGACCTGCGCGGCCTCGACGAAGCGCCGCAGTCGCCGTTCGCCGGCGCGCGCCGGCTCACGGTGTCTGAGATCGAGACCCTGCTGCAGGAACCGCCGTCGAACCGGCGCATCGTCCTCTGCTGCCGCAGCGGGCAACGCGCGCTGGCCGCCGCCGACCGGCTGCGCCAGGGCGGACGGGACAATCTCGCGCTGGTGGCGCTGGGCTAGCTGTTCGCGAAGGAGGAAGGCATGACCCTGCATACGAGCGACAAGACGGTGCTCGAGCACATCGAGCATCTCGTCAACGAGGAGAAGGAGCTCTACGCCAAAGGCGAGATGTCCGACGCCGAGCGCGCGCGCCTCGACAAGATCAACGTCGAGCTCGACCGCTGCTGGGACCTGCTGCGCCAGCGCCGCGCGCTGCGCGAGTTCGGCCGCAACCCCGACGAGGCCGAGATCCGCCCGGCGTCGACGGTGGAGAATTATCGGGGGTAGTCGGACCACACGCATCCCGCTCGGCCTGGTAGACGCAAAGACCTTAAGGCCGCCAATTCTCCCCTGTCGTGCGCAACGGCGGCGTTAGGGAGATTGGCGGTCTTTGAGCCGTCGATTTTGCTCAGGTCTCAGCGACAGGGAAATGGCTCGACCCCGCTCCTCCGCCAGCGGTCCATGCAACTCGAAGCTTCGTCGAGGACCAGGGGCACGAAGTACAAAGCCTGCTGGTTGGCGATCAATTGCTGCTGGTTGATC
>JAFAKN010000038.1 GCA_019235415.1 Alphaproteobacteria bacterium | reverse complement strand
CTTGATCGGGCTGCGTGCCGTCGGAAGATTCCGCGCTGCCGATCGTAATGGGCATCGCGTGGCGCGAGCTGCGGGAGACGGCGCCGAGCGCGAAGAGGAGAGAGTCGGCATGTCCTCATGCTCGCTGAGCCATATCGGATTTATGGGATCGCGTCGACAACGGTCAGAAACTGCCCTTGAACAGTACCTTGCGATACCCTGGGCTTCTGGACCAGCACGACATTACGATCAGTCGCCCCGAGGATTTCACCCCCCGCCTATTCCGCGAAATCCCGCACCGAAAAGTGCCGGTTGACCTGGCGCAGCGCGACCGACGTTCGGTCGAAGGGTTGCTCGAGGAAGTCGCCCCAGCGCAGGTCGATCGGGCGCAGCAGGACTTGGAGCGACAGGCGCGCCGCGGGGAACGCCTGGGCCGGCAGCGTGAAGTGCGGAGTGAGCGACGACCAGACGACCAGGTCTCCCATGCGCAGGAGCGGCGTCGCGGCTTCGGGGCTTTCCTCGAGGATGTGGCGGCGAAGCGCCTGATGGTAGCGCTCGTATCGCTCGTCGCGGCTGCCGCGGGCGTCGAGCCCAAGGTCCCGCTCGCTCAGCGCCCTGTCGCGCGGCCACGGAACGACGCTCGGCACACCCGAGCGGTGATCGAGATCCTGCAGCGGAATCCAGGCGGTGTGCGAACGGCCCAATGGCTGGGTGTCCACCGACCAGCTGTCGAGATGCAGTTCCGTGGTTTGGACCGAGAAGAACAACAGGCTCTGGTGAACGACATAGTGGTTGTTCCTGCCATCCAGCTGATGCAGCCGCGCCGCAAGCTGCTCGGCGGTCACCAGGTCGAACAGCCCCTTCGCCAGGGCGGTCAGGGGCTCGGGAAGGGAGAGATGGGGATGGAGGATCGAATTGCGGACGAGACGCGTTCCGGGAAAGAAGTCGTTGACTTCGAATTGGCCGTTCTGGCGCCGCAGTTCGCCTGTGTAGCGCGACACCTCGCGGGCGTGCTCGGCCACCGTCGCAACGTGCTCCCGGCTGAAAACCTGCCTGAAGACCTGATAGCCACGTCTGCGGTAGTGCTCGCGAACGGGTCGCCGGGTGAGCTTCTCGATGATTGTCATCGGCTCACATCGTCATCGACTTACTGCGCCGAGCCGTACACGCGCATCTTCTTGATTTGACACGCGCAGCTGGAACCGATTGCCGACGATGTGCCGAGGGCGCAGCTGCCGGCCGGGGTGATGCACATGGTGGCGCTCGGGGCGGCGGGCATGGGCGGCATCAGCACGCTGTTGGGCACGGAGTCGGCCGGTACTTCCGGCTCGATCCTGGCGGGCTCGTGCGGCTTGGGATCGTCGACGACGGTGACGAAGCGAGGCGCGCTGCCGGCGTTCTCGCGCTGCCGATTGCGATCGCCGTGGCGCGGCGCCGGCTGCAGGGCGATGGCGGCGCCGAGGGCCAGGAGGAGAATTTTCGGCATGTCGTGATCCTCGCAGAGCCATATCGGATTTGTCGGATCGCGTCGACAACGGCCGCGAAACCGGACAGGAGAGGATCATGGGGACAGGGTGCACGAGACAGCCGATAGTGAGTCCCGAGGTCGGTGCGGGCTGAAAGGGTCTTGCGGCAGGGCGATGCGTTTTTGGACGTGGAAGCACATGGACCGCAAGCGGCTGGCGTTCGGTTTGGTGTTCGCGGCGATCCTGCTGGCGTTCACTCTGGCCGGCCTCGAGCTGTTGGCCTCGTTCGTCGTGCCGCCCTGGCCGGCGCGCGCGCTCAATCCGCGTGCCCCGGCGACGGCGCGTGCGCTGTCGCCGCCCTTCAAAGGCCAGCCGTGGCTCGCCGAGCCCGACAATTCGTGGGGCGTACGCGATCGCGAGCGAAGCCTCGACAAGGCCGCCGGCATGTTTCGCGCCGTGTTCGTCGGCGACAGTTTCGTCGAATCGCGCTACACGCGCCTGTCGCTGCCCGCCAAGGTCCAGCAGCGCCTCGACCCGTCGGAAAGCCGGCTGGAAGCGGTCGACCTCGGCGTCGGCGCCACCGATCCGCGCAGCTACTATTACCGCATCCGCGACGTGGCGCTGGCCATCCATCCCGATGCGCTGCTGGTCTTCCTCTACGCCGGCAACGACTTCATGCCGGGCGACCAACCCTTCTCGACCTGGCCGCGGCTGGTCGACGAATCGCCGGGCGGCTCGCTGCTCGGCCGGATCATGCCGCGCACCAACTGGCTGGTCGTCAACCGGCTCGACCTCTCGAGCTTCTTCCGCTTCCGCGCCAAGTCGCCGAGCAACGACGACGTCCTTCTCTACGAGGCCATCACCGCACCGAAAGAAGACCGCCTGCGCCGCCTGGTATCTTATGTGCGGACCTACATCGACCCGCCGGCGTCCGACGCCGAGGTCGCCGAGATCCTCGAGCGCGGCGGCGGCCGCTATCTCGAGGTCGCGCAGCCTGGCGCCTACGACCAGGAGTACCTGGTGGACTGGATGCTGCGCATCCTGATGCTGTGGGAGGCCGAGTCGCGGGTCGGTACGACGCCGCAGGATGTCGTGCGGCTGGCCGACCGCGGCCACGTCGACGCGACGTTGACCTGGATCCACGCGATCGAGCGGCTGGCGCGCGAGCACGGCAAACCTCTGCTTCTGTTCGTGATCCCGGTCGGCAGCGTCGATCCCCAGTTCAGGGACTTCTGGGCGCCATGGCCGCGGGCCTACCTGTGGAACCGCATCTGCGAGGTGTGGCACACCGAGCTCGCCGAAGCGCTTTCCGCCGAGCGCGTGCCGTTCGTCGACCTCAGCGATGTGCTCGCGGGCATCCCCGGCACCTACCGCAGGCTCGACGGCCATTGGACCGAGAAGGGCGAAGCGCTGGTCGCGGACCGCGTCGCCATCGAGCTCGAGAAGCTCTCGCGAGCCAGCGGCAAGATGGACTAACTGCGCCCGAGGTTTGCGCGCTCGACGCGAAAGGCCTTCAAGAACCATCCGGCCTTCACCGGCGGCTCATAGTGAGTGGCGACGATGCGGGGCCTGCCCGAAACACGCGACACGAGCACGCTCGGATTGTCCAAGGGATTGGTTGCGTCCTTGGCCGCCACTGCCCTCACTTCAAGGCTGAAACGATGGCTTCCCGTGCCATAGCCGGTGGTGAAGTGGGGCAGCGTGTTGGTGTGCGCGGTGAGGTCGCCCGCCCTGTACGACGGGAGCCAGACGCGCTCGATTCGATCCAGCACATAGTCGGGTCCGACGTCGTTGTGCGGCAGCGTCGGGAGAAGACCCTGCGGGTCGCCGACCACGAAGCCGATCGCCGAATGCTGCCGCGGCTCGAGATCCTGCAGCGGCACCCAAAGGGCAAACGGTGCGACGGCCGGAAGGACCTTGGCGTCCTGATGGGCGCCGACACCGAGGTCGACGTCGATGGCATGCCGCGCCTGGCAGAGGCCCAACAGGATTGCGACATCGGTCGACCCGCACATGCGTTCGACGAGTGGCCAGGCCCAGGAGGCGATGACAGCCGAGATTATGCCGGCGGCAGGACGTCGCCACCAATGGCGAATCACCCACGGATTGTGCCAGCTGCCGCCTGGAGTCTCGCCGTGCGCCCATTCGGGTTTTGGCGCGTCGTCGAAATCCAGGAGTCGTCCCCATGCCGGACCTTGCTGCCCCAATGAAGCGGCAAACGCCGCGAACGAGCGCTGGCAGTCGGCGAGCAGGGCCTTGTCCAGCACGCGGCGGAGCATGATCACGCCTTGCTGGCGCAAGCCTCGCGCAATGTCGTCTACGGCATCGGCTTCGGAGTACGACAGGCCGTGGCGGTCCTGCAGGACTTCCGGATGGCTGTCGATCAGCTCTCTGATGTTCAAGTCATTTCCGCAAGTGGCTGTCACGGCAGTCTTTGAACATGTGCCGATGGACGACATTCCGCAACAGCCAGAGGGTCGCGGCGGGCGGCGCACCGTCGCGCCGTGATGCAACGGTCAGATCGGAATCAGCGCCGTCGGACGGGACTGAATTCGCGGCCGCCAGAGGTGCGCGGACCGGACAATTCGGGCACCATGTCGCCTCACGACGATCATCTTCAAAGAGGGGCGTCTGCAAAGAGGGGCGTTTGCGGGAGCGCGGATGGCCGACGACCAGACCCAGCAGCCACGTGTCGCCGTGCGGACCGAGCACCATTCGGCGCTGTCCGCCGGAGCGCGTATCGGCCGCTACCAGATCGCCGCGGTGCTCGGCCAAGGCGCCTTCGGCATCACCTACCGGGCGCGCGACCTGCAGCTCGATCGCGACGTCGCCCTGAAAGAATACCTGCCGTCGTCGCTGGCGGTGCGGCTGAACGGCGTGACGGTGGCGCCGCATTCCACGCAGGTCGCCGACGATTTCGCCTGGGGGCGGGCGAAGTTTCTCGACGAAGCCAAGACCTTGGCGCGGCTTGGCCACGCGACGGCCGTGGTGCGCGTGTTCGACTTTCTCGAGGCAAACGGCACGGCCTATGTCGTCATGCAGCTGCTCGAGGGCGAAACGCTGGCGGCACTTTGCCGGCGGCAAGGGCTGGTCCCCCAGGCGGCCATCGATCGGCTCCTGCCGCCCCTGCTCGACGGCCTGGAGCAGATCCACGCCGCCGGCGTCCTGCATCGCGACATCAAGCCCGACAACATCATCGTCGCCCCCGACGGCACGCCGACCCTGATCGATTTCGGGGCAGCGCGGGCGGCCATCGCCGACCGGGCACAAGCGCTCACCGCCATCTACACGCCGGCCTATGCGCCAACCGAGCAGTTCACCTCCGGGCAGCAGGGGCCGTACACCGACGTTTTTTCCCTGGCGGCGACGCTCTATTCCTGCGTCTGCGGCCGGCGACCGCTCAGCACGGCCAAGCGCATGGTGGGCGGCGAGATGCCGTCGGCTCGCGCGCTGGGCGCCGGCGGGTACGGCGCCAACCTGCTGGCCGCCATCGATGCCGGCCTGCTGCTCCGGGCGGAGGACCGGCCACAGACCATCGGCGAATGGCGCAAGGTCTTCGCGTCGGGCGAATGGCCGAAGCTGTTGACCGAGGGAGATACGACGCTCACCAGGCCGCGCGTCGAACAGGCGACAACGCTCATGGGCGGGCCAAAGGGGGGCGGGCCAAAGGGGGGCTGGCCGAAGGGGAGTCGACCGCCGGGGGCGCTCGGCGCGTTGCGTGGCCGCGGCAAGCTTGCCGCACTTGCGGCTATCGCCGCGATCCTTCTCGCCATCGTGGGCGGCGTTGTGCTGTGGTGGCTGGAGCCGTCGCAGAGCCTCGCGGCCGAGCTCGAAGCGGCGCTCGCCAAGGCGGTTCCCAAGGAAACGCCTGAGCAGCGCAAGAGCGTGGTCTCGAGCTTCGTCCAGGCGTCGCCCAATCGCGCGTTGGCCGTCGCGCCCAAGGCCGGCCGGCTGCGCGGCACCGGCGGATGGCCGACCCGCGACCTTGCCGAGCAAAGGGCGCTGGAGAAGTGCCAGCAGATCTACGACGAGCCCTGCGCACTGATCGCCGTGGACGACGAGGTCCTGCCGCCGGGCGCCGACGGCAGTTGGCCGATCCGCGACGCACCCAACGTGCACTACGCAGGCCCGTTCCTCGTGGAGCACATCCCGGCCATGAGCGCGCACGATCTCCAGCGTGGCGACGTTGCGGGCTATGGCACCGCGCGCGCTCCCAAGGCGATGGCGTTCAATGCGTTGGGCTTTTTGACCGTGGTGAGCGGCGCCGCCAACCAGCGCGCCGCCGAAGAGGCCGCCCTGCAGGCCTGCAAGAAGGAGTTGCCGGCGCAGGAGGCGAGCCTGCCCTGCTTTCTTTATGCCGTGGAGAGCCGCGTCGTGCTGCCGCTTCGGGCCACGGCGCCGATCACGCCGGCGCCGTCGCCTGCGCCTGCGCCGCCGCGCCCGGAGAACACCTTGCGCGCCCGACTGCTCGAGAGCCTCGCCAAGGCCAGTCCGGCCCAGGCCGAAACGGAGCGCGAGTTGGTGGCCGGCAGCTATCTGGTGTCCAAGTTCCACAAGGCGCTGGCCGCCCTGCCGCCCTCCGGGACATGGGCCACCGCCGACAAGCCGAGCGCTGCGATCGCCGAAGAGCGCGTCCTGGAAGGCTGTCAGGTCAAGTATGGCGCGCCTTGCCTGGTGGTCGCGGTCGATGACGTGGTCCAGCCGGCGGACGCCGCGCAAGCGCGCCGGCCGATGCCGCGCGTTGCCTATGACGGCGTGTTCGATCCGCAGAGAATTCCCGCGTTCGACGACGACCAGCGCGAACGCCCGGACATCGCCGGTTATCGTGCCGCTCGGCTGCCCAAGGCCGCGGCCTTCCATCCGTTGGGGCGGCTGTTCACGGTCTCCGGATCGGCGAGCCAGCGCGACGCCGAAGAACAAGTACTGGCGGCTTGCAACGACGATCCGCATCGTACCCAGCAGGACGGTCCGTGCCTGCTCTACGCCATCGGCGATCGGGTCGTGCTGCCGTTGGGAGCGCGGACGGCGCTTACGCCCAAAGCCCTCAATCCCACCGACGCGATCATGCGTGCTGAGCTGCTGCAGCGACTGACCAGGATCGCACCTGCGATGACGCTCGCGGCACGCGAGGGCCAGGTCGATGCGTTTCTGGCGTCCAGCCCGCACAAGGCCATCGTCGCTTTTCCGCCCTCCACCAGCTGGCGAAGCTTCAGCCAGGAGAGCGCGTTGGACGCCGAGGAGCAGGCGCTGGAAGGCTGCCAGATCTACTACAAGGGACCGTGCATTCCAGTTGCCTTGGACAATTCCATTCTACCACCGGATTCCGGCGTCGGGGCGAAGTCGATGCCGCGCGTCGCCTACGAGGGCGTCTTCGATCCGCAGAAGATCCCGGCCGTCCCCGAGGCCGTGCGGCGGCGGCCGGACGTGGTCGGCTATCGCGCCGCCAAGGGTCCGAAAGCCGCAGCCTTTCATCCTTGGGGCCAGTTGTTCATCGTCACGGATGCGGCCACCCAGCGCCTCGCCGAGCAGCGCGCGCTCAGCGACTGCCGTACCGATCCCCAGCGTCACTACCAGGGCATTGCATGCCTGCTCTACGCCGCCGGCGATCAGGTCGTGCTGCCCAAGCGTTCGACGACGCCAATCGCCGCGCCGTAGGCGTTGCAGCCGCGGCAACTCGCTCGTCACGATTTGGTCTCACGCCGAGCGTCCCGACGCGGGCTAAGGTAGCGGCCTGCGCCGCTCCTGTGTCGAAGACCATCCTCCGAGCAGCGCATGGCCCCGCATCGCTCAGCGACGATGCGGGGCCAACTGGGCGGGGCCAACCGTCGAATGAGATCACAACAGTACCAGCGCCGTCGCGACCGCACCGGCGAACAGCGCCGCCATGGGGTCGCGCGTGCGGTTGCCGGCACTTCCGCGGTTGCCGCCACTTTGGCGGTTGCCAGCGCTTCCGCGGTTGTTGGCGAGCAGCAGGAGAAGGAGGATCATGGCTACCTCCCCAGCTGGAAGTTGATGGGAGCGAACGAGCGCTCCCAGACGCAGACCAGGCGGCCATCGCTGTCGCTGATCCAGCGGCAACACAGCGGCGCTTGCCGATCGGGCGGGCGCGGCAGTGCACCGTTCACATCGATGAGGCGCACCATCTCGTCGGTGGTGCGGCGCCGCCCGAGCAGCCGGCCATGCAGGACTCTGTTGGACATTGGTTCATCTCCTTTCCACCCGGTCGGGGCGGCGAGATGAACGGGGAGCTCAGTCCTAAACTTAGGCTAGGCCAAGCTCCCGACGCCCACCCGACCGCTCAGGCCGAGCGCAATGCTCTCTGGCGTTTTGCGGCCGCAAACGCGGCCGGTGGTTGGGTGGCAATCCATCGCTGCTTCCTTGAATGTGGTCGGGCACGAGTGCGGCGACCGGCAGGCGGGATACGCCTCCGCCCCTTTGCGCGTCAACCCTTTTCGCCCCTCGTGAAAGGTAGCCGTCATCGAATCAACCACGGGTCCCAGATACGGTCGCCGCTCACGTTGGCGTTGAGCGCGCCGGGCTTGCCGGCCTTGCCCTGCATGCGGCTACCCAGGGTGCGATCGGCTTCGGCGCCCTTGAGATCGCCCTTCGCCTCCTTGATCGCGGCCCGCGTCTGATAAGGGTCGTACAGCGGGTGAGCGTACGAAGGCGCCAGACGGATCGCCTCGTTCACGTCGCGCATCGCCTCGTCGGCGCGCCTTAGGCTCATCAGCGCCTCGGCGCGATTGCCGTAGGCGACGGCGAAGTGCGGGTCGAGGCGAATCGCCTGGCTGTAGTCGTCGACGGCGCCGGCCGCATCGCCGTCGCCCATGCGGATGTAGCCGCGCGTGTTGAACAGCTTGGCGATGTCGGGCTGGAGCGCAATCGCCTGGTCGAGATCGCGCCGCGCCTGCTCGCGCGACGCGCCGCGGAACGCGCGATCGGCGCCGCGGTTGTTCAGCGCCGCCGCGCGCTGCACGGCCGTCGCCTCGGCCGAATCGATCACCACCGTGCAAACCGCCTCGAGATCGTCGGCGCGCTCGGGCTGGCGCAGGCACGAGACCCAGGCCTTGTCCGCCGCCTGCACCATCGCCGGCGCAGCGAACGCCGCCAGCGACACCAGGACGAGACGGAGCATGCGGTTCATAGGGATCTTCCTCATCTTTTCAACGTCCATTGCGTGCAGCGTATAAAGGCGGATTGCGCCTCGGGCGGATGTGGCAAATGCAACAACGCGATGTCGAACTGAAAAGCCGGCGGCCCGCGAAGCGCGTTCTCATTGCTCCATCCAGAGTGCCCTCCCGCCGACCGAACCGAAGATGATCGTGTGGGCCGGTGAGGCCGCCATGCCCATCGGAATGACCGGAAGGCCGGCCCCGACGAAGTCGCGGCTCTGCTCCTCTCCCGCATCCGACAGGCGCACGGCGAAAGCCTCGCCCGAAGCGTACGCTTCGTCGCCCTGGCGCCTGCCGGCCAAGTCGGGTTGGTGCGGCGACTGCGGCTCCTGATCGACGGCAATGGCGCGCTTGGCGTAGCCCACGATCTCGATGCCGCCGGCGATCCGGCGCACGCCGCGGGCAAACGTGTCGAACGGGCTGTCGTCGCGCCACAATCGAGCGACCGAGCCGTCTGCGCCGAGCCGCCAGGCCGCGGCGTGGTACCGCGCCTCGCACACCTCGCGCTCGGAACCGACCAGCAGCCAGCCTGATTCAGTCGCCAGAGCGTCCAGGACCGCGGAGCGCTCGATACGCGCGCGTTGCTTCTCGGTGAGGCCGGGCAACGCGACGAAGCGCAGCTCCGTGCCGTCGCCGCCGAAGCAGTCGGTCGGCAGGCCGAGCCAGTTGAACGTGGCCGGCGCACCAATGGATCGCGGGTCGATGCGCCCGCCATGCCGGTTGATCACGGCGAAGGCGACATCCTCTCGGATCGCCAACCGGCCAGTTTGTCCGAACGGCGCCTCGCCCGCGATGTCGACGGGCAGCGACGGTCCTACCGTTCCCGAT
>JAFAKN010000007.1 GCA_019235415.1 Alphaproteobacteria bacterium | reverse complement strand
CAGCAGCCACAGCACGAACTTTCCCCACGACCTCACCTGCAAGGCGTTCAGCACCTCGGCAACGCCGGCCACCAGCATCATGATGCCGACGAGGAAGACGCTCACCGCGGTGGCAAGAGCGACGCTCGACAGCGCGACGACGCCGGCAATCAGGTAGACGAAGCCGAGGGTAATGATCCAGCCGCTTTTGGTACGCAGCGGCTCAGGACCGGACCTGGCAGCCTCGTGCGAGACAGTCATACGATCCTCCGGAACGACAATTCTACGGAGGGTCTGTTGCCGCGCATTGACGCAGCATCCCGCGACTTTGCTCGGCGTCCCAATATGGGACCTTCAGCGCGCGACGGCGGCCCTGCGTGCCGCGAGCGCCATCGCGACGTAAGCACAGCCGGCGAACGCGAGCGAGATCCCGGCGATGGTCGCAGGCGTGAAGGAGTGGCTGTAAGGCAGCTTCATCACCAGCAGGATGCTGACCACCAGGGCGATGCAACCCGAGACCAGGAACCAGTGCCAGCCCGACTGGGTACGGACGCGGACGGCGAAGACGATCTGGGTCAGGCCGTGGACAGCGAAGATCACCGCGATCAGGAGCGTGAGGGCCACGACCCCGGCGAACGGATCCATGTAGATCAAGGCGCCACCCACGGTGGCCAGGACGCCGAGCAGCATGTGCCAAATGAAGCCGCCCCAGTGGAGCATCTTGGCCGCCTGCACGATCTGGATGACACCGCTGACCACCAGGACACTGCCCAGGATCTTGCTAGCGGGGATCTCCGAGACCGCGGGGACCAGGATGGCCACCAGCCCGGCCACCACCAGCACGGCACCCAACAGCACGAGCCAAAGCCAGTTGTCGCGAAAGATCTCCGCAGTGTGACGGCCTTCCTGTACGCCGGTGTAGTCGGTGCTCATGTCCGCTCCTCCGTCGTGACGGGTGCGCGCGTGGACGTTTGCCGGCGGAAAAATCGCCAGCCTATGCAACCTGCGATACAATGCCTGAACCAAGCGCCGACCGCCAGAGAGGGACGGGATGGTCGATCGAGCATCCCTGCGATGAAGCCCAAGCCCGGTTCGCTGGCCCTGCCGCTCATCGTCCTTGCCGTCGCCGCCGGCCTGGCGTTCGCCTGGTACTACGCCAGCAGCCTGCTGCTGTTGTTCGCCGGCATCCTGTTCGCAGCGTTTCTCGACGCCGGCACGCATGGTCTTGGACGCATCGCGCCGCTATCGCGTCCCTGGCGCTATGCGCTGGTCGTGCTGACCTTCATGAGCGTTGCCGGATTCGCGATCGGCCTGGGACTCGTCCGGCTGCCCGCCCAAGCCGCACTGCTGATGCAGGTGATGAACGCGCAGCTCGACGTGCTCGAACGCCAACTCGCGGCCTTCGGCATCGACCTGTTCGGTCCCAACGGGCGGCAGGACCTGTCGCAGTTCATCACCGATCCGGGCCGGCTGTTCGGCCATGTCCAGTATGCGGTGAGCGGCGCCTACGTCGTCATCATGAACACCGTGGTCATCGTCTGCCTGGGGCTGTTCTTCGCGGCCCATCCCGGCGCCTATCGCGATGGGGCTTTGCGCCTCGTGCCGATCGCCGCACGCCCCCGTGTGCGCGAGGTCGTCGACGAGATGGGCAGCATCCTGCGCAGCTGGCTGCTGAGTCAGCTCGCGCGCAGTGTCGTGGTGACCGTCGTGCTGTGGCTGGTGCTGCAGGTGCTGGGCGTGCCGGGCGCGCCTCTGCTCGGGCTGCAGGCCGGCATCGCCAATTTCGTCCCCTATCTCGGGCCGTTGATCGCAGCGTTTCCTATCGCGCTCGCGGCCATGCCGCTCGGCCTGTCGTCGCTCGCCTGGGTGATGGCGATCTACTTCTGCATCCAGACGATCGAGGGGTTCGTCGTGGCGCCGCTGATCCAGAAGGAGGTCGTCGACGTGCCGCCTGCGTGGACGCTGTTTGCCATCGTCCTGTTGGGGGCGATGTTCGGCATCCTGGGCGTGGCGCTCGCCGCTCCCCTGCTCGCCCTGGGGCGCGTCGCGTTGCTCCGGTTCTATATCGAGGACTGGCTGCACGATCGAGCGACCGGCTAGGACGGGGGCGTGTTTCTTCATGCGATCCCCTGCGGCACGAGCGTGTAGAGTGCGCATGAGCGCCCCTCTAGCATGGAGGCGCAAAGCGGAGTGTGGTTCATGCGCGTGGGCGTGGAAGTGGGTGGAACCTTCACCGATCTCGTGGCGGTGGAGGGTGGCCGCGTCGTCGTCACCAAGGTGCCGAGCACGCCGCGCAGCCCCGATATCGGTGCCTTCGCGGCGCTCACCGCCTCCGGCGTCGATCTCGCCCGCATCGAGGACCTCGGCCACGGCTCGACGGTCGCGACCAACGCGGTGCTGGAACGCAAGGGCGCGGCGGTGGCGTTCGTCGCGACGGCGGGCTTCCGCGATCTGCTGTTCACGCAGCGCCACGACCGGCGCAACATCTACGACCTTTTCTACGCCAAGCCTGCGCCGCCGGTGCGGCGCAAGGACTGTTTCGAAGTATCCGAGCGGCTGCAGGCCGACGGCTCGGTCGAGCGTCCTCTGGATGAAGGGAAGGTCCGCGCCGAGCTGATCCCCGCGCTGAAGGCAGGCGGCTATCGCGCAATCGCGATCTGCCTGCTCAATGCCTACGCCAATCCGGTGCACGAAAAGCGGCTGGCCGAGCTTCTAGCCGAGGCGCTCAGCGACGCGCTCGTCACCTGCAGCCATCAGGTGGTGCGCGAATTCCGCGAGTTCGAGCGCGCCTCGACCACGCTGTTGTCGGCCTACGTGCAACCGGTGATCGACGGCTATCTGCAACGCTTCGAGAGAAAGCTCGCCGAGGCAGGCTTCGCCGGCCGCTTCACGGTCATGCAGTCGAATGGCGGCCGCTTGCCCGCCGAAGCGATGCGCCAGAGCGCCATCACCGCGCTCTACTCGGGACCGGCCGCCGGCGTGGTCGGTGCCACGCGCCAGGCGGCCCGTTCGGGCTTCCACGACCTGATCACGTTCGACATGGGCGGCACTTCGACCGATGTCTGCCTGGTGCAGGAGGGCCGGCCGTCGCTCGCCTCGGAGAGCGAGATCGACGGCCTGCCGATCCGCACGCCGGTGCTCGACATCGTGTCGGTGGGTGCTGGCGGCGGCTCGATCGCCTGGGTCGACGATGGCGGCATGCTGCGGATCGGCCCGCAGAGCGCCGGTGCCGATCCCGGACCCGCCTGCTACGGCAAAGGCGGCCAGGCGCCAACCACGACCGACGCGCACATCGTCATCGGCACGATCCGGCCCGGCGCCTTTTTGGGCGGCCGCATGAACCTCGACGGTGACGCCGCTCGCCGCGCCTTCGAGCCGCTGGCCGAGCGCTTCGAGCTCAGCGTTGAGCAAGCGGCGTCCCAGGCCCTGCAGCTCGCCGACGCCAATATCGTGCGGGCCATCCAGCTGGTGTCCACCGAGCGCGGCCGCGACCCGCGCGACTACGCGCTGGTGCCGTTTGGCGGCGCCGGTCCCTTGCACGCGGCGCGCATCGCCGAGGAGCTCGGCATCGCTACCATCGTCGTACCGCCCAACGCCGGCGTGATCTCGGCCTACGGCCTTGTCGCGTCCGACTACACCAAGTTCGACGCCGTCACACGCAAGATGAAGCTCGACGAGACCAGCGCGCTGGAGACAGGGCGCCTCTTCGCGGAAATGCGCACGCGGCTGGCGCAGCAGTTCGCGGACATGAAGCTGCCCGGCGATCTTTTATACGCCCACACTCTCGACATGCGTTTCGTGGGCCAGGCCTTCGAGGTCGGCGTCGAAATACCGGCCCCCCGGCTCGCCTCGCTCGATGCCGCCTATCTCGCCGAGCTGTTCGCCGACGCGCATCACCGCACCTTCATGCACGGTGCGACGCTCGACCGGCCGGTCGAGATCGTGACCCTCAGGGTCGGCGCGACGCTGCCCATCGGCACGCCGCCGCGGCTCGACCGCGAGGCGCTCGAGCCGAACACGCCGGCAGCCGCGCAGGTCTTTGACGGCGAACAATTCATCGGCTGCCAGCGCTACACGGCGGAGACACTCACCGCCGGCCAGCGGCTGGCGGGTCCCGCCGTGATCGAGGGCTATACCGCCACGACCTGGGTACCGCCGGGCTGGACGGCGGCGCTCGATGCTGCCGACAATCTAATCCTGCGGAGAGCGTCATGAGCCTCTTGAGCCCGATCGACTATGCCGTCATCAGCCAGGCGCTGATCGCGGCGGCGCGCGAGATGGGCGTAAAGCTGATCCG
>JAFAKN010000457.1 GCA_019235415.1 Alphaproteobacteria bacterium | reverse complement strand
CTCCCAGCATCGCACGTCAACCGTCCCACACGTTCTGCGGCATGGGGAGCTTGGCGAAGTCGGGTGGGCCGAGCGGCGCGTGATGTTTCACGCCTTCCTTCTCCAGCAGCATCATGTACTGGCGGACGTGCTGACCGCAGTGCCAGGTCGTGCGTTCCAAAAGCTCGTGCAGGGTCTGCGGACCGTAGTAGGTGGGCAACGATTTCGACGGCGCCGTGTCGCCCTTCTGCCACCAGTCGCGGAAGCGCTGGCGCACCTTCTCGCCCCACGCCACCAAGATCGCGGTGTCGGCGTCGGGGGCGGGCTCCTCGCGGAACATGTCCTGCACCAGGGTCGTGCCGTCGTTGGCGCCGACGAAGGCGTCGACGACGCGGAACAGGTGGAAGGCGAGCGTGCGATAGCTGCGCGGCCGGCCGGGCACGTGCGTGTCCAGGCGGTCGGCCGGCATCAGCGGGATCAGCTCCAGCGCTGCGCCCATGAACTTGTCGACCCTGGCCGCCAGCTCGTCGGCGGAGAGTTGCGGGCCGGCCTTCTCGTTCAGGCCGAGAAAGTCGACGATCTGCTTGGTGCTCTGGCCGAACGTATACTTGGCGCCGCGCGCTAAAACGGGCACCGAGCGCAGGCCGAGCTTCTGCAGCTCCGCCATGCCGTTCGGATCCTCGAGCACATTAACCGAAACGAAGTCGATCCCACGGACCGATAGAAACTCCTTGAGTCTCAGACAGCTGGTTCAACCAGGCTGCCAGTAGACCTTGTAGGGCTCGGTCATCTTTCGCTCCTTATCCCTCTGTCATCCCGCGCGAAGCGAGGGACCTTTCCTGTTGCCTCAAAGGTCCCTCGCTGCGCTCGGGATGACAGCATATCAGCACGCCGCCTTGTGGCACACGATGCAGACCTTGTTGCCGTCGAGGTCGCGCAGGTAGGCACCGTAGTAGTTGGGATGATAGTGCGCGCGGATACCCGGCGCACCTTCGTCCTTGCCGCCGGCCTGCATGCCTGCCTTGTAGGCGGCGTCGACGGTCTTGCGATCGGGTGCGTCGAGCCCGATGGTGATCCCGTTGCCGGCGCTCGCCTTGTTCTTGTCGATTGGCGTCACGATCCAGAGCCGCGGCCGGTCCCCGGGCACGCCATAGCCCGCGGCATTGCCCGGGTAGTCGGCTTGGCAGGTCAGCCCCAGCGCCTGGGTGACGCCGTCGTAGAAGGTCTTGGCCTTGGCGACGTCGTTGCTGCCGACGGTGACGTGGCTGAACATCTCGTTCCTCCCTCAAGACGCTGCCCCTCAGGACGCTGCCCCTCAAGATGCTGCAGGAGCATAGACCGACGCGAGCTGCCGCGACACCAGGCGGGCGTACATGCCGCCTCGGGCCAACAGCGACGCATGCGTGCCGGTCTCGACGACGCGGCCTTCGTCCAGCACCACGATCAGGTCGGCGTCGCGCACCGTCGACAGGCGATGGGCGATGACGATGGTGGTGCGGTCGGCCTGCAAGAGGTCGAGGGCGCGGCGCACCGCCTGCTCGTTGACCGCGTCGAGATGCGAGGTCGCCTCGTCGAGCACCAGGATCGGCGCATCCTTGAGGAACGCCCGCGCGATGGCGACGCGCTGGCGCTGGCCGCCCGACAGGCTGGTGCCGCGCTCGCCCACGGCCGAGCCGAGGCCTTCGGGCAAGGTCTCGACCAGCTCCGACAGCGAGGCGTGCTCGACGGCGGCCAAAAGCTCGGCCTCGCTGGCATCGGGCCGCGCGATCAGGATGTTGGCGCGCAGCGAGTCGTTGAAGAGATAGGTGTCCTGCGCCACCAGCGCGACCATACGGCGGAGATCGTCGAGCTTGTAGTCGCGGAGATCGGCGCCGTTCAGCAGGATGCGGCCCGACTCGGGATCCCAGAAGCGCATCAAAAGCTGCGCGGTCGTGGTCTTGCCGGCGCCCGAGGTGCCGACCAGCGCCACCGTCTTGCCGGCCGGGATGTCGAAGCTCACGTCGGAAAGCGCGCGGCGGGTCTGGCCGGGATAGACGAAGTTCACCCGCTCGAGTTTCAGCGCCGCAGCGCCTTTCCGGAAGGGCACGCCGGGGCCGTCGCGCACCGGGATGGGCTCGTTGTAGAGCGCATAGACGCGACGGGTGGCGCCCAGCGTGTCGGCGAGCTGGCGGCCGATCTGGGCGATCTCGGAGACCGGCAGGAAGGCCGCCATGGCGAGGATGGTGAGCAAGGGCAGCAGGCCGGAGTCGAGCTTGCCGCCGGCGGCGAGCGCCGCGCCCGAGACGACGACGGCGAGGCCGCCGAGGCCGGTCATCACCTCCAGCATGGCATGCTGCAGGGTGAGCTCGCGGAAGAACGGCAGGCGCAAGGTGATGTGGCGTTGCGATAGCTCGTCCAGCTTGTTGCCGCGGGAAGACTCCTGCTGGTTGGCGACGATCTCGCCCAGGCCCTGCACCGAATCGACGGCGAAGGCGCCGAGCTCGCCGGCCGCCTCGCGCGCCTTGCTGCCGAGGCGATCGACCCGCTTGCGCATCAGGAACGGGCTTATGGCGACGGCGAGCAGGAAGGGCAGCAGCACAAGCGCCAGCCAGCCGCTTTCCGATGCCAGCACGATCATCACCACCGCCGGCACCAGCATGGCGACGAAGGCCGGCGCCACGGTGTGGGCGAAGAAATATTCGATGAGCTCGATGTCGTGGGTGGCGAGCGCCATCAGGTCGCCGGTGCGGCGGCGCACCAGATAGGCCGGCGCCAGCGCCTCGAGCTTGCGATAGGCGTCGATGCGCATCTCGGCCAGCAGGCGGAAGGCCATGTCGTGCGCCATCCAGGATTCGAGCCAGTGCAGCACGCCGGAGAGCGGCGCGACGAAGGCCAGCGC
>JAFAKN010000732.1 GCA_019235415.1 Alphaproteobacteria bacterium | reverse complement strand
CCCCTCGCCCAACAATTTCCTCGGATTCAAAGGCGTCGGCGAGCTGCCAACCAATGGAGCACCAGCCGCGGTCGCCAACGCCGTCCTCGACGCGCTGCGGCCGTACGGCGTGCGCCATCTCGACATGCCGTTCACGGCGGAGAAGGTGTGGCGGGCGATCCATCTGTCGTGTTCATAGGACCGCGGCCGTCCCGGCCGCTCAGACGGAGCGCGGACCTCTTTCGGCGAAGGCAGGTGCCCGCAGTCCCGTCGAGATCACCGTTGGCGCAGTTCCTTCAGCGCGATGGCAATCGCTTCGCGGGTCTCGGTCGGCTGGCAGCCGATCGCCAGGCCGATCTGGTGCAGCTGGCGGCGCAACGTGTGCACCTGGTCCAGGAGATCGATCACCGTGTCGAGCGACTCCTCGTCGAAGCCCAGATCGCCGCTGAGCTCGGCCAGCAGACGCGCCCGCGCCACGTCGACGTCCTCGAACGTCCAGCCGTCTTCGTGGCCGGCGGGGCGCAGCAAGCCGCGCTGCACCCAGCGCTCGACATGCACCAAAGTGAGATGGTGGTGCATCTGCAGGAGCTCGTCGAGCCTGGTCATGTGAACTGCTCCATCGCCTGGCGCGGATCGTAGCGCTTGCCCGCCTCCCATTTCTCGAGGAATTCCTTCAGCGCCGGATCGGGCGCATCGGGCAGCACGACCTTGAGCTTGACGTACTGATCGCCGCGCTGCTTGGTCTTGCGGTCGAGCAGGCCGCGGTTTTTCAGGCGAAGCGAGGTGCCGGAGTTGGAGCCGGCGGGCACGTTCAGCATCACCGCCCCGCCCACGGTCGGCACGCGGATGCGCCCGCCCAGCACCGCCTCGGTGAGGGTCACCGGCACCTCGACATGGATGTCGTTGTCGCGCGGCTCGAAGAAGGCGTGCGGCTCGACGTGGATCTCGACATAGGCGTCGCCGGCCGGCCGCCCTTTCTTGCCCGGCATGCCCTGGCCCTTCAGCCGCAGCGTCTGGCCGTCGGTCGTGCCCTCGGGAACGTCGATGTCGAGCGTCTTGCCGTCGGGCAGGTTGACGCGCTGCTTGCCGCCGCGCGCGGCCACCAGGAACGGCACCCGAAGCGTGTAGGTGACCGGTAGTCCACCCATGTCGAAGTCCTCGCCGCCGCGATAGCGGAAGCCGCCGCCGCCTCGTTGTCCGAACATTTCCGAAAAGATTCCACCCATGTCGACGAAGGACTCGTGCTCGCCGGAATGCTCGTACTTGGCACCGCCGAAGCCGCCGGCCTGATCGCGATAGAATCCGCGCGGCGGCATCTCCTGTCCCGAGGCGTCGATCTCGCCGGCATCGTAGCGGCGGCGCTTCTCGGGGTCGGACAGGATCTCGTTGGCTTGCGAGATCTCCTTGAACCTGGCCTCGGCCGCCTTGTCGCCAGGATTGAGATCGGGATGGTTCTTCTTGGCGAGCTTGCGGAAGGCCCTGCGGATGTCGTCTTCCGAGGCCGTCTTGGCGACGCCCAGCACTTCGTAGGGGTCTTTCATGACCGCCAATTTGATGCCATTTCAGGCTGTTGCAAGGGCCTGGCCCAATCGGCCCCTTCCCTCAGCCGATGAAGTGGTGGCAGCCGGCCTCCTCCAGGACCGGGTCAAGCTGCTGCCGCGCCGCGACCGGCAGGCCCTGCCATTTCTTGCACAGGGCGTCGTAGCACTTGGCCTGGTAGCGGAACGGTGCCTGCGCCCAGTCGCGTCCGAGCAGGGTGAGCTCGACCTTCTCGGTGCCGTTTCGCACGGCACGCGCATTGGCGGCGAGGAACGGCAGGTACGTCTCGCCCATATGCTTCAACAGCAAGGTGATGGTCTCGGGCAACGGATCGGCGGCATCAGCCCAGGTGCCTTCGACGCCCGAGGCATCCTCGAGCCGGATCAGCCAGACGAACAGGTTGGGCGCGAGCGCCCGCATCTCGGCCGCCGGCGTCGGATCGATCGACAGGATCTGCAGCTGGCCGAACAGGCCGAAATCGCCGAGGCACGGCCTGGAGCCGAGCAGGAACGGCACGCTGCGGACATGGCGGTCCAGCGTCTCGATCACGAAGCGGTAGCTCTGCTCGATGGTCGGCCGGTTCTGCTCGGTGCAGCCGACCAGCGCCATGCGGCCGACCTGGCGGTCGTTGAACGCCTTCATCGCCTTCTGGCGCGCAGTCTCTTCCATGACCGGATCGCGGGCGTTGATGATCCAGCTCTGGGCGAAGGCGCGGTCGGCGGCATAATACCAGCGATAGTGGAACATCATCTTGGTGATCCACTCATCGCCGAAATCCTCGAACAGGTCGGAGAGGAACGCGAGCGCCGGGTCGTCCGGCACGATCGAGCGCTCGCCGGGATGCTCTTGCTCGAGCAGCCAGGCGAGCGGCGTCGAATCGTTCATGAGCCGGCCATCGGGAAAGCGCAGCACCGGGATGACCGGCGGCAGGCCGGCTGCGACCGCGATGTCGCGCGGCGAGCCGGTGTTGTCCCAGACGAAGGCGATGCGGCGATAGCGCAGCAGGCCCCGCATCTTCACCGAGTAGGGCGAAGGATCGAGGCCGTGCAGCGTATAGACGCCGGTCATAGGCCGAGCACCGCCTTGGCGATGATGTTGCGCTGGATCTCGTTGGAGCCGGCGTAGATCGTCGCGGCGCGATTGTTGAGGTAGAGCGGCATGGTGGTGATACCCCATTCCGGCGTCACGGTCGGCTCGTTGTGGCCGAGCATGCGCGCCTCCGGCTCGAAGGGAGCGGCATACCAGGCAAGCGCCTCGACACCGAGATGGTCGAGCTTCTGCAAGCTCTCGCTGCCGCGGATCTTCATGGCCGACGAGACGGCGCCCGGATTCTTGCCCCGGCTCAGGTCGGACAGCACCTGAAGCTCGATCATCTCCAGCGCCTGCACCTCCAGTTCCGCCTCGGCCAGCCTCTGGGCGAAGCCCGGCTCGTCTAAAAGCCGGCCGCTGCCGTCGGCCGCCTCCTCGCGGGCGAGGCGGCGCACGTCGCCGATGCGCGCGTAGAGGTTGGGCGTGTAGGCCTCGCCGCCGCGCTCGAACTCCAGCAGGTACTTGGCGACGGTCCAGCCGGCATTCTCCGGGCCGATGCGATTGGCCACGGGCGTG
>JAFAKN010000435.1 GCA_019235415.1 Alphaproteobacteria bacterium | reverse complement strand
TGCCGCCGCCGCCATCGAACTTGCTGCCGGCCACGACCTGATTGGTGTTGGTGAAGACGAAGGTGTCGGCCTGGCTGCTGCCGACAATCGATTCGATCCCTGTCGACGCTGTGACGGTGATGGTGTCCGTGCCGCTGGTCCAGTTGGCGAAGCTCCAGCCCGACATGTCGAGCGATCCGCCCGCCGCCATGTTGACGACGAGGGCGTCGGCCGCGGCGCTGCCGGTGATGGTGACCGAATTCGAGATCTTGCCGGCGCCGAACTGGGCGCTGCTGAAGGTCGCGGTCGAGGTGCCCGACGTGTTGGTGAAGGTGATGCCCGCGATGTTGAGGAAGCCGTTCACGCCGTCGGACGAGGCACCACTGAAATCGATGCTCGAGCCGGCGCCGCCATTGCCGACCTGGATGACGTTGGTGCCGCCGCCGCCATCGAACTTGCTGCCGGCCGCGACCTGATTGGTGTTGGTGAAGACGAAGGTGTCGGCCTGGCTGCTGCCGACGACCGTGCTGACGCCCGCGGCGAACATGAGGTCGATCGTGTCTGAGCTGGTCCAGCTGGTGAAGGTCCAGCCCGACAGGTCGAGCGAGCCGTTCGCCGCCATGTCGATGACCAGCGCGTCGGCCGCCGTGCCGGCGGTGACCGCGAGCGCATTCGAGATCTTGCCGCTGCCGAACTGGGCGCTGCCGAGCGTCGCCGTCGAGGTGCCCGACGTGTTGGCGAAGGCGATGCCCCCGATGTTGAGGAAGCCCTTGACGCCATCGGACGCCGCGCCGCTGAGATCGATGCTCGTGCCGGCGCCGGCGGCGCCGATCTGGATGATATTGTTGCCGCCACCGCCGTCGAACGTGTCGCCGGCCAGCACTTGATTGGTGTTGGTGACGATGAAGGTGTCGTTGCCCGAGCCGCCGACGATGGTGTCGGTCACCCTGCTGCCGGTGAAGGTGTTGCCGCTGCTGGCCCCTTGCACCACGAGCGTGTCCGAGCTGGTCCAGTTGGCGAACGTCCAGGCCGACATGTCGAGCGATCCATTCGCCGCCATGTCGACGACCAGGGCGTTGGCCGCGGCGCTGCCGGTGATGGCGACCGTGTTCGAGATCTTGTGGACGCCGAACTGGGCGCTGCTGAAGGTCGCGGTCGAAGTGCCCGACGTGTTGGCGAAGGCGATGCCCGTGATGTTGAGGAAGCCCTTGACGCCATTGGACGCCGCACCGCTGAGATCGATGCTCGTGCCGGCACCGGCGGTGCCGATCTGGATGATATTGTTGCCGCCACCGCCGTCGAACGTGTCGCCGGCCAGCACTTGATTGGAGTTGGTGACGATGAAGGTGTCGTTGCCCGGGCCGCCGAGGAGGGTGTCGGTCACCGTGCTGCCGGTGAAAGTATTACCGCTGCTGGTCCCCTGCACCGTGATCGTGTCCGAGCTGGTCCAGTTGGTGAAGGTCCAGCCCGACAGGTCGATCGATCCCCCGATCGCCATCTTGATGGTGATGGCGTCGATGGCGTTGGTGGCGGCACTGCCGGTGACAGCAAGCGTGTTCGAGATCTTGCCGGCACCGAACTGGCTGCTGTTGAGGAACACCGCCGAGGTGCCCGACGTGTTGGCGAAGGCAATGCCCTGGAAGTTGAGGACGCTGGCAGTCGGGCTGTCCAAATGGACCGGCGTGCCAAGGCCGGCCGCGCCGACCTGAATTGTGTTGAAGCCGCCGCCGCCGTCCCACGTGTCGCCAGCCGCGATGTCCTTGGTGACGATGAAGGTGTCAGCCTGGCTGCTGCCCTTGATCGTCTGGTTGAGGCCTGTCACGCCGGCAATGGTGATGCTATTCGCGCCGGTCCAGTTGGCGAAGCCCCAGCCCGACATGTCGAGCGAGCCATTGGTCGCCATCTTGACGACGAGCGCGTTGGTTCCGCCGCTGCCGGCGAAGGTGACCGAGCTGGAGATCTTGCCGGTGCCGAACTGGGCACTGTTGAAGGTCGCAGTCTGGATGCCCGACGGATTCGAGAACTCGACGACCCCGATGTTGAGGAAGCCGTGGACGCCGTCGACCGCCGCGCCGCTGAGATCGATGCTCCCGGCGCCGCCGTTGCCGATCTGAAGGAAGTTGAGGCCGCCACCGCCGTCGTACGTGTCGCCAGAGTCGACCTCGGCCGTGCTGTCGACGATGAAGGTGTCGGACTCGCTGCCGCCTTTGATCGTTTCGCTGCCCGTCGAGCCGGTGATGAAGACCTGGTCGTTGCCGCTCCAGTTGGCGAAGGTCCAGCCCGACATGTCGAGCGAGCCGTTCGCCGCCATGTTGATGTTGAGGAAGTCGGTCGCGGTGCTCCCCGTGACGGTCGCCGGGCTCGAGATCAGGCCGGTCCCGAACTGGGCGCTGCTGAAGGTCGCGCTCGATAAACCCGATGTGTTGGTGAACGCGATGTCCTCGATGTTGAGGAAGCCGTGCACGCCGTCGGTCGCCGCGCCGCTGAGATCGATGCTCGTGCCGGCGCCGCCGGTGCCGATCCGGATGGTGTTGGTGCCGCCGACGCCGCCGTTGAACGTGTCGCCGGCGTTCACCGTGTTCGTGGCCGGGATGATGATCGTGTTGTTGCCGCCACCGCCCACGAAGTCGTCGACCCCGGTAGTGGCGGTGAAGGTCAGGTTGTCGCTCACCATCACCGTAGTGGTCGGCGTGGCGCTGGTGATGATGCCGTCGCTGACCGTCCAGTCGATCGTGCGGCTGCCGGTGGTGGCGCCGGTCGAGGAGAACGTCACCGAGCGCAGCACGCTCTGGTAATGGGCGAGCGTGTCGTTGCCGCTGAGCGTGAGGGTCTCGTTCGCGCTGTTGTAGCTCGCGGTGATCGAGGTGCCTGTGGTGGTGGCTGCCAGCGTCTCGCCGTTGGCGGCGGTGCCGCCGGCGATCGCCACGGTGGCCGAGGCGAGATTCTGGCCGTCGGGGTTGGCGAGCGTGAGTCCGCTCGCCAGCACGGCCGCAGAGCCGCCCGCATTGTAGGCGACGTTGCCGCTCACGGTCACCGTCGGGGTCGACAGCAAGTATATACCCCTGGGCTGCACGCCGACCGTTGTGGTGAGCTGATACAATGGCGAGACGTTGCTGCCGCCGTTCACGCTGCCGCTGTCGACCGACTGGGTGCCCCGGTCGCCGACATAGAAGACGCTGTCGGCGGCATCGACGGCGATGACGCCGGGACTGCCGGCGCCGAGATTGCTGCCGGTGCCCGAGCCGGAATAAAGCGTCGTCAAGCTGTCCAGCGTGACGGCACCGGCGCCGGACACCGTGTAATGGACACGGAAGATGAAATTGTCGGCGAGGGTCTTGCCGTTCAGCGCCGTGAAGTACAGCAGCTGGTTGGCGGCATCGACCGCGACGCCGTCGAGCTGGCCCGCAGCGGTGGCGATGTCGGCCGAGATGGCGCTGAGCTGGCTGTTGAGCACGGTGATCGTGCCGGTCGACAGGTTGGCGACATCGAGGTTGTTGACGTTGCTGCCGATACCGTGGTTGTCGGTGAAGAACGCCAGGCCGTGACCGAGATCGAGGGACAGGTTCAGCGGACTTTTGACGCCCTGGCCGATCGCGACCGCGGTCGCGGTGCCGGCGCTCGCGCCGCTCTCGTCGATCTTGTAGATGCCGTCATTAGCCGTGTTCGTGCTGAGCTCTATGAAATAGAGCGTGTGGTTCGGCTGGTCGATCGCCAGGCCGCCGAACTCGATGCTGCCCGTGGCGGTGGCGGGACTGTAGATGACGGTGGGCGTGCCGCTCGTGACGCTCCCGGCAACGATCTGGTTGACCGTGCTGAAGTCGCTGTTGACCATGAAATACTTGCCGCGCGGCGCATCGACGACGACGCCCTGCAGCTGGGAGAAGTCCGAGGTCTGCGAACCGTCCTGGATGTCGACCGGGGTTCCCACCAGCGAACTGCCGCTGACGCCCAGCTGCTCGAGGCGGGTTTCAGGGTCTCCCTTGGTGGCGAAGAAGCTCACGAACAGCTGGTTGTTCACGAGCGGCAGCGCGCCGGCGAAGGTGCTGAGCGCCTGCGCCGTGAATGGCTGCGCGGCCTCGACCGCGCCGACGTCGACATCGAGGTTCCAGTTGCCGCCGGCCGAAGCGGCGCCGATCACGTGGCTCGACGCGGCGATGGCCGTCCCGCCGGTCGCCTGCGAGAGCTGCTGCAGGAACGCCTGGCCTGACGCGTCCTGGGCGACGTCGCAGCCATACAGCTGGATGTCGCCGCCCGGGCGCAGCGCGGCGCCGATCTCCGCGAGTTGCGGCAGATGCTGGTCGATGGTGGCGGCGCTCAGCATCGTGCTGCCGATCTCGACGACGCCGTCGGCGCCGTGGGCGACGATGCTGATGTTGGCGGCGCCCTCGATGTCGTGGCTCGCGAGATAGTCGGCGATCTGGCGCACGCCGTCCTGGCCGGGATCGAGGATGACCGCGACGAGGCCGGGGCGGACGCCGGCGGCCAGCGCCGCTGCGCCGGCAATCGACCCGTCGATGAAGACGATCTGGAGGCCGTCAGGTAGGGTGTCGCCCGTTCCGCCGGCGGGTTGCGCCTGGCTGCTGTCGAACGCGCCGGCATAAGCCAAATCTGACCATGCCACTTTGCGGCGTTCGCTGCCGTCTTCCATGGAGCGCCTCCTGTTGGTATCCCCGGAACAAACCCACAACTAGCGGTATACTACTTCAGCCCAATATGCACTTCGTTTCGCCGGAAGTCGTGAAGAGGCCATGAATAACTTCCAAAACTATTCTAAAAAGCGATAGGTCCTGTGACGGCTTGCAACCTGAGACCTGTGGCGCACCGATGGGACGGGAGGGTGCGTCCGGCATCACAAAACTTTGAACGGCCGACGACGCGCCCGACCTAAACGGCGCGAAAACGCGCGGTGGTTGCAACTTGGCACGTTGATGCGGACGGGCCGCCCGGTGCAACGCGCGCTCTGGGCGAGGAGATTTCGGCTGGGTTGCCGCGGCTCGCAGTCTCTATCGCCTATTCGGAACTTTTTTCGGGATTTTTCACGGCGGCTTCACGACTTCCGCCGATCCATAGCATGTAATGACGCTCATCAGAGCGAGCATCGTGACGGGGTTTGCCAGCGTCGGAACAAGCGGGAGGCGTTGATGATTGAGTCGTATCTCGGCCAGATCATTGCGGTCAGCTTCAAGATGGTACCCGATGGCTGGCGCCTCTGCGATGGGTCGCTCGTTTTCATCTCGGAATACCAAGCGTTGTTCAACCTGCTGGGAACTACCTATGGTGGCGACGGCGCGTCCACGTTCGGGCTGCCGGACCTTCGCGGCCGCCTCGTGGTCAGCCAGGGCCAGGGTCCCGGACGCTCGAACTATGTCCTCGGCCAGACCGGCGGCGTGGAGAATGTGACCCTCAATGTGCAGCAGATGCAGCCGCACACACACGCGCTGACCGCGATCGACCTGCCCGGTCGACCTACCACACCGGATCCGCAGAAGGGGCCGTATCCGCCCGGTCCAGCAGGTTCTTATTACCTCCTGGCCCAAAACACTCAGGCGGCTGTCAGCATGTACAATCCGGGGCCACCGAACGTGACCCTCTCGCCGTCCGCGATTGACCCGTACCAGGGCGGTAGCAGGCCGCATGAGAACCGCCAGCCCTTCCAGGTGATCAACTACATCATCTCCATGAACGGGATCTATCCGACGCAATAGTGCTGCCATCCAAAGATCCGGAGTGTCTCCGCCATGCCCGACAACTATTTCACTGGCCAGATCGCGCAGTTCCCTTACTCGTTTGCCCCTGCGGGCTGGGCGGAGTGCGCCGGTCAAACCGTCCCGATCGGTCAGTACTCCGACCTGTTCTCGCTGATTGGCACCGCCTATGGCGGTGACGGACAGAGGAACTTCGGCCTGCCGGACCTTCAGGGGCGCGCGGCGCTTGGCTTCGGCACCCTACCCGGCGGCGGGACCTATGGCATCGCCCAGAAGGACGGCTCGGAGTACGTGGCGTTGACCGATGCCACGATGCCATTCCACCAGCATCTCCTGACCGCAATCAACGCGCAGGGCACGACCAACACGCCAAAGGGAAACATATTGGCCCAGGTCTCAGGGGGCGACCTGGAAGCCCCAAGCAAGGGCAATATCTACAGCGCGGGTCAGCCCAACGTGCAACTGCAATATTTAAACCCCGCCGGCGGGTCTGACGGCCAGGGCGGCCCCGGCCCCACGCAACCGCACAACAACATGCAGCCGTCAGTCGTTCTGCGCTACTGCATCTGCCTCACCGGCATAATGCCAAACGCGTCCTAAGGAGGCCGCTTCCATGTCCGACCTGATCCCCCCGACAATGCCATATGTTGGCCAAATCGAGATTTTCGGCTTCAATTTCGCACCCAGCGGCTGGGCGATTTGCGCCGGACAACTCCTGTCGATCGACCAGAACCGGGAATTGTTCAGCGTCATCGGGACCACGTTCGGAGGCAACGGCCTGACGACCTTCGCATTGCCTGACATGCGCGGCTGCACGCCAATCGGGCAGGGCAAGGGTGCCGGCCTCACCCCGCGCCCAATGGGCTCGCCGGTGGCGGGCGAGGAGACGCACTCCGTGCTGGTTACCGAGACGCCCTTCCACGCGCACAACGGCGCCCTCCGGGCCCGCTACGATGACAACACCGGCGGCAATTCCTACATACCCGACAAAACAATGGTGCTGGCGA
>JAFAKN010000640.1 GCA_019235415.1 Alphaproteobacteria bacterium | reverse complement strand
GACGACCGCGGCGTTAGCCTTAGCGATGTGCTCGCCGAGCTCCGGCAGCGGCTCAGCCATCCAGGCCCCCCCTCATCGCGCGCCCCTTCATCGCACCAACGTTCCGGTGCGGCGCACCTTCTTCTGCAGCTGCAGCACGCCGTAGAGCAGCGCCTCGGCGGTCGGTGGGCAGCCGGGCACGTAGACGTCGACCGGGATGATTCGGTCGCAGCCGCGCACGACGGAGTAGCTGTAGTGGTAATACCCGCCGCCGTTGGCGCACGAGCCCATCGAGATCACGTAGCGCGGCTCGGCCATCTGGTCGTAGATCTTGCGCAGCGCCGGCGCCATCTTGTTGGTGAGCGTGCCGGCCACGATCATGACGTCGGCCGAGCGTGGGCTCGGCATCGGGGCAAAGCCGAAGCGGTCAAGGTCGTAACGACTCATCCAGCAATGGATCATCTCGACGCCGCAGCAGGCGAGACCGAATGTCAGCCCCCACATCGAACCGGTGCGCGCCCAGGTGACAAGCTTCTCGAGCTTCGAGACGACGAAGCCCTTGTCGGCAAGCTCGTCAGTGAGTGCGCGCTGCAGCGCCTGCTCGGCACCGACGATGTCGGGCTTGGTCGGGGTGATCACTCCCATTCCAATGCTCCTTTGCGCCATTCGTAGATGAAGCCCACGGTCAGCACGGCGAGGAACAGCATCATCGACCAGAAGCCGAAGATGCCTATGTCGCCCAGCGCCACCGCCCAGGGAAAGAGAAAGGCGACCTCGAGGTCGAAGATGATGAAGAGGATGGCGACGAGGTAGAAGCGAACATCGAACTGTCCCCGCGCATCGTCGAACGGCGCGAAGCCGCATTCAAACGGGGAGAGCTTCTCGGAGTTGGGAGCCTGACGGGCGATCAGGTACGATCCACCCAGCATGGCGCCCACCAGCGCCAAGGCGAGACCGAGGAAGATCAGGATCGGAAGGTATTCCCTCAGAAGCTCTTCCATGGTCACCCCTTCGCTCTCCGGCGCCGCCAGCGTTGGGGCTGGCGCGAGCGACGGGACTCGAACCCGCGACCTCCGGCGTGACAGGCCGGCGTTCTAACCAACTGAACTACGCCCGCATAAGCCCCCAACGGCGCGGCGACTGATATAGGACCCCCTCCCGCAAGTCAAGCATACCGCACCCGCGAAAACGCACGTAAGTGTCAGGAAAATCAGCGCTTTCGGGCGGCGAACGAGGATCGTTCCACAGGGTTGCCTGCGATCCGGGAATGACCCTTCAGGGCGAATCGGCGGGTCCGCGGAATATTTGCGTGCCATCTCCGCAATAATGAAACTTTCGATCGCGCGGATGGTCAAGGAAGGGCAGTCACATCCGGGTACTGTTGGCTCTGCAATGTGTAGACGTACGTCATAGACAAGCTACTTAGCTGGCTTGCCGAGCCGTAGCTCGCGCGGCAACCGGCCCGCCTTCGCCCTTTGGGCTTCGGCGCGGCAGCCTACGCTCGCTGCGAGCGTAGGCTGGTGGGCGATGACGGACTCGAACCGCCGACCCCCTCGGTGTAAACGAGATGCTCTACCAACTGAGCTAATCGCCCGGGCCGTTGTGGCTTGTAGCACAAGTCCCCTGTCATCCCGAGCCTAGCGAGGGAACTTTCCTATCGCCGAAGGATCCCTCGCTTCGCTCGGGATGACAGGAGTGCCGGTCGGCCTCGCTCCCCCTTCCTTGCTAATTGATTGCGTCGCGCAGTTGCTTGCTGGCGCGGAAACGGGGGACGTTGGCGGCGGCGATCTTGATCTTTTCGCCGGTCTGGGGGTTGCGGCCCTCGCCCGCCTTGCGCTTGGAGACCTGGAAGGTCCCGAACCCGACCAGCAGGACTTTTTCTTTTTTCTTCAGGCTCTTGGTGATGACGGTCAGCATCGCCTCGATAGCCCCGGCGGCGTCGGTCTTGGAGAGATTGGTCGAAGCGGCAACGGCGGCGATCAGGTCGTGCTTGTTCAAAGGTCGAGCCCCTGGCTGGTCGGCCGGTGCAGTGTAAGGTCCGCGGCGAAACTGCGTCAACGTTGAATACCATATTTTGTGTGACAGCGGCCCTGGGGCCACAGTTATTGCGATTCACAGGCAGTGCAGGTGTCCTGCGGCTTTCTCATCCCGAGCGCAGCGAGGGATCCTTGAGGCAATGCGAAGGATCCCTCGGCCTGCGGCCTCGGGATGACAGAAGCGGAAGGTCCGGGCTCCAAAAAGACGAAGCCCCGGGGTTGTCCCGGGGCTTCCAAAAGGTCCCTCGCTCTCGCTCGGGATGACAGGGAGTCGCGCTTAGTGCGCGCGGACTTCGGGGGCCTCGGCGGGCTTCGCCGGGACGGCCTCGAGGTCGTTGGGCCATTCGATGGCGACCAGCGGCTTGACCAGCGCTCGGGCCAGCACTTCGTCGACCGTCGCGACCGGCACGATCTCCAGCCCTTTCTTCACGTTGTCCGGAATTTCCGGCAGATCGCGCTCGTTCTCCTTGGGGATCAGCACGGTCTTCAGCCCACCGCGCAACGCGGCGAGCAGCTTCTCCTTGAGACCGCCGATCGGCAGAACCCGGCCGCGCAGGCTGATCTCGCCGGTCATGGCCACTTCCTTGCGCACCGCGACGCCGGTCAGCGCCGAGACGATCGACGTCACCATGGCGACGCCGGCCGACGGCCCGTCCTTGGGCGTGGCGCCCTCGGGCACGTGGATGTGGATGTCGCGCTTCTCGAACAGCACCGGCTTGATGCCGAACGAATGGGCGCGGCTGCGGACATAGGCGTTGGCCGCCTGCACCGATTCCTGCATGACGTCGCCGAGCTTGCCGGTGACGCTCATGCGGCCGCGGCCGGGCACCAGCACGGCTTCGACTTGCAACAGCTCGCCGCCGACTTCGGTCCAAGCGAGACCGGTGGTGATGCCGACCAGGTCCTCGAGCTCCGCCTCGCCGTAGCGGAAGCGACGGACGCCCGCGTACTTGTCGAGGTTCTTGGCACGCACCTTCACCTTGGCCGTTCCCTTCATGAGGATTTCCTTGGTGGCCTTGCGCGCCAGGTTGGCGATCTCGCGCTCGAGGTTACGCACACCTGCTTCACGCGTGTAGTAGCGCACCAGGTCGCGCACCGCATCGTCGCCGATGTCGAGCTCGCCTTCTTTCAGCCCGTTGGCTTCCATCTGCTTGGGGATCAGGTGCTTGCGGGCGATCGCCACCTTCTCGTCCTCGGTGTAGCCGGCGAGCCGGATGATCTCCATGCGGTCCATCAGCGGCTGCGCCATGCGCAGCGAGTTCGCCGTGGTGATGAACATCACGTTGGAGAGGTCGTAGTCGACCTCGAGATAGTGGTCGTTGAAGGTCGAGTTCTGCTCGGGGTCGAGCACCTCGAGCAACGCCGACGACGGATCGCCGCGGAAGTCGGCGCCGAGCTTGTCGATCTCGTCGAGCAGGAACAGCGGGTTCGACGACTTCGCCTTCTTCATGCTCTGGATGACCTTGCCCGGCAGCGAGCCGATGTAGGTCCGGCGATGGCCGCGGATCTCGGCCTCGTCGCGCACGCCGCCCAGCGACATGCGCACGAAGTTGCGGCCGGTCGCCTTGGCGATCGACTTGCCGAGCGAGGTCTTGCCGACGCCCGGAGGGCCGACCAGGCAGAGGATCGGACCCTTCATCTTGTCGACGCGCTGCTG
>JAFAKN010000186.1 GCA_019235415.1 Alphaproteobacteria bacterium | reverse complement strand
GGTGGTGAACTCGATGGAGCCGCGCGGCGCCATCTGCACGTATGACGCCAAGGACGACCGCTCGACCCTGTGGCTGAGCTCGCAGGGCGTGCACATGATCCGGCCGGTGGTGGCCGACATGATCCTGAAGATCGGCTCGCCCAAGCTCAGGGTGCGCACCGGCGACGTGGGCGGCGGCTTCGGCATGAAGATCTTCGTGCATCCGGAGTATCCGCTGATCGTCTGGGCCTCGCGTGCGCTCAGGCGCACCGTGAAGTGGATCCCCGACCGCCAGGAGGCCTTCCAGTCCGACGTGCAGGGCCGCGACCACGTCTCGATCGCCGAGATGGCGCTCGACAAGGACGCGCATTTCCTCGGCTGCCGCATCACGACCTATGCCGCGCTGGGCGCCTATCTCAACCATTTCAGCGTGTTCATCCCGACCATGGCCGGCAGCTCGATGCTGGTCGGGCTGTACCAGACGCCGGCGGCCTACGTGAACGTCAAGGGCGTGATGACAAACACAGTGCCGACCGACGCCTATCGCGGCGCCGGGCGGCCCGAGGCGGCCTATCTGCTGGAACGTTTCGTCGACCACATCGCGCGCGAGACCGGCCTCAGCCCCGACGAGATCCGCGCCCGCAACTTCGTGAAGCCGAGCCAGATCCCGTGGAAGACCTCGCTCGGCGACACCTATGACTCGGGCGACTTTGAAGGCGTCATGCGCCGGGGCCTGGACAAGGCCGACTACAAGGGCTTTCCGGCGCGCAAAGCGGCGTCCCTCGCCAAGGGCAAGTGGCGCGGCATCGGCGTGGCGACCTATGTCGAGAAGTGCGGCGGCGGCGGGATGCCCGAGACCGCAGTCGCCAAGTTCAACGACGACGACACGCTCACGATCTACATCGGCAACCAGACCAACGGCCAGGGCCAGGAGACGGCGATCCGCCAGATCGCTTCCGCGCGGCTCGGCATCGACGCCGACCGCATCCGCTTCGTGCAGGGCGATTCCGACGTCGTGCCGGAAGGCTTTACCGGCGGCAGCCGCATGGTCTCGGTGGCGGGCGTGGCGACCCTGGGCGTGGCCGACAAGATCATCGCCAAGGGCAAGCTTGTCGCGGCGAGCGCGCTCGAGGCAAGCGCTTCGGACATCGACTACGGCGACGGCGCCTTCAAGATCGTCGGCACCGATCGCTACTTGACCTTGTTCGACGTCGCCAAGGCGGCCAAGGATCCCAAGCACGTCCCGGCCGGCGAGAAGCCCGGGCTGGACGACGAGTTCACCCGCATGCCGCAGGCCGACACCTTCCCCAACGGCTGCCACGTCTGCGAGCTCGAGGTCGACCCCGACACCGGCACGATCGAGATCGTGAACTACACGGTGATGGACGATTTTGGCGCGGCGCTGAACCCGCTGCTGCTGCAGGGCCAGGTGCACGGCGGCATCGGCCAGGGCGTCGGCCAGGCGCTGACCGAGCATACGGTGTACGACCAGGAGACCGGCCAGCTTTTGAGCGGCAGCTTCATGGACTACGCCTTCCCGCGGGCCGACGTCGTGCCGCACGTGCACTTCGACCTGCACAACAGCCCGTGCACGACCAATCCCTTGGGCGTGAAGGGCGCGGGCGAAGCGGGCGCCATCGGCGCGCCGCCGGCGGTGGTCAACGCCATCGTCGACGCGATCTATCCGCACACCGGCGTCAAGCATGTCGACATGCCGGTGACCGCGGCGAGCTTGTGGGCGCTGATCGAGGCGCACCGGCAGAAGAAGGCGGCGTGACCCATGGCCGAAGAACAAAATCAGGGCCATCGGGACCTGGTCCACGAGCTCGGCACCTCGATCAAGGCGATCGAAGGCGCCTACAAAGAGGAGGGACGCGAGCTCAAGCTCCTGCTCGAAGAGGCCCGCCACGAGGCGGCGAAGCACGAGCCCAACGGCGTCAAGCTCAAAGCGCTGCTGGCGGACGCCAACGAGATGGCCCGCACGATCTCGCTCCTCGACCCGGTTTGGGTCGGCGTGCAGCGCGTGGCGAAGATGCTCGGGTTCTTGTAGTCGGAGCGCATCTGTCATCCCGAGCGCAGCGAGGGACCTTTAATGTTGCCTAAAGGTCCCTCGGCCTGCGGCCTCGGGATGACAAGCTTACCGCTTACAACGCTCGCGCTCCAAGGGAACTAAATCGCCCGCTCGTCGTTTCACACCGGCATGCGCGGGGCTCTGCTTCTCGGATTGCTTTGGCTCGTATCGACGTCGGTGGCGCGGGCGCAGGACGTGCCGGCCTCGTTCGACGCCGTCGAGACCATGGCCGCCGCCCTCGCAGCACAACCGTACAAGGAGACGCCGTCGATCCAAGGCGACATGCGGCGGCTGAGCTACGACCAGTACCGTGCGTTGCGTGCGAAACCCGACACTGCGTTGT
Source organism: Alphaproteobacteria bacterium (assembly GCA_019235415.1). Taxonomy (GTDB): domain Bacteria; phylum Pseudomonadota; class Alphaproteobacteria; order Reyranellales; family Reyranellaceae; genus Reyranella. Next base: position 2,298 of record JAFAKN010000186.1, on the reverse strand, counting down.
GGCGCGAGGGCAAGAGCCTGTTCCGCGTGGAGTTCTTCCCCGCGGGGTTCATCTACGAGAAGCCGGTGCAGATCTACGTGGTCGAGAACGACAAGGCGACGCCGGTCGCGGTCGGGCCGGACCAGTTCGACTTCTCCGACACCGGGTTGAAGCAGCCGCCGCAGAAGATCGACCTCGCGGGCTTCAAGCTCACCCATCCCATCAACCTGCCGGACAAGTTCGACGAGGTCGCTTCCTTCCTCGGCGCCACCTACTTCCGAGTGATCGGCCGCGGTCAGGTCTACGGCGCCTCGGCGCGCGGGCTGGCGATCGACACCGGCATCGGCAAGCCGGAGGAGTTTCCCTTCTTCAAGGCCTTCTGGCTGCTGAAGCCGGCCGACGACGCCCTGGAGATGACCGTCTGGGCGCTGCTCGATTCTCCCGGTGTGGCCGGTGCCTACGGCTTCACGATCAAGCCGGGGGCCCGCATGGTGGTCGACACCAAGGCCGTCCTCTACCTGCGCAACGACGTCCAGGTGCTGGGCGTCGCACCGCTCACCTCGATGTACTTTTCCGGCAAATCTCGGCCGACGCCGGACGACTACCGGCCCGAGATCCACGATTCCGACGGGCTGTTCCAGTCGACCGGCCAGGGCGAGCCGATCTGGCGAGCGCTGCAGAACCCCAGCGCGCTCAACGTCTCGGCCCTGCAGGACAACAATCCCAAGGGCTTCGGCCTGCTGCAGCGCGAGCGCGACTTCGAGCGCTTCCAGGACACCTCCGCCAACCTGCAATCGCGCCCCAGCCTGTGGGTCGAGCCATCGGAGAATTGGGGCGACGGCGAGGTGCGGCTGATCGAGATCCCCTCGCAGTCGGAGACCAACGACAATATCGCCGCCTTCTGGGTGTCGCACGCGCCGGCCAGAAAAGGCGAGCGCAAGCAGTACCTCTACAGGCTCTCGGCGCTGAAGGACGAGCCGGCGCTGTCGCCCGCCGGCCGGGTCGTCGCCACCCGCACGAGCGCAGTGCCCTATGCCCCCAAGCAGCGGCGCATGGTGATCGAGTTCGCCGGCGGCACACTGCCCACGCTCGAGCCGCAACAACCGGTCGAGTCCGACGTTTCGCTCACCAACGCCAAGATGGCGCGGACCTACGTCGAGGCCCTGCCATGGACCCGGAACTGGCGCCTGTTCATCGACTTCGAGCCGGACGGCAAGAACCCGGTCGACATGCGGGCCAAGCTGACCCTGCGCGGCGCGCCGCTCACGGAAACCTGGACATCGCTCCATCGGCCATGAGCCGATCCATCAGCCAAGCGTGGCAGCTCGACGGCTACGCCGGCCGCGCCGGCTGGCGGCGCGCGCTGCTGCTGGTGCTGGTGCTGGCCACGACGACGCTCGGCCTCATGCTGATGTGGACCATCGTCGCGGCGCGCGGGCCCGACATCCTGAAGCCGATCTTCCTGCCCTGCTTTGCGCTGGTCTTCGCCTGGATCGCGCTCTCCTTCTGGAGCGGCGTGTTCGGCTTCCTGCTCGGCCTGCTGCGCCGCCATCCCGTGACCCTGAAGCGCCGCGGACCGAGCGATGGACCGCTGCCGACGCTCACCGAACGGACGGCGATCCTGATCCCGGTCTACAACGAGGATCCCGGCGAGGTGTCGGGGCGCGTCGTCGCGATGCATCGCGCGCTCACCGCGACCGAACGGCTCGCCGCGTTCGACTTCTTCCTGCTGAGCGACACGATGAACCCCGAGCTCGCCCGGCAGGAGGAGCAGGCCTACGACGCGTTGCGCCAGCGGCTGGGCGAGGGCGCGCGGCTGTTCTATCGCCGGCGTGAGAAGAACACCGGCAAGAAGGCCGGCAACATCCTGCAATGGGTCCACGCGCGTGGGCCGGAATACGCTTTCATGATCGTGCTCGATGCCGACAGCCTGCTGCAGGGCGACACCATGGTGCGGCTGGCGGCGCTGATGCAGGCCAATCCGCGCACCGGGCTCGTGCAGACGCACATCGTGCCGGCCGGCCGCGAAACCCTGTTCGCCCGCGCGCTGCAATTCTCCTCGCGGCTCACCGGCGTCGTGCTGTCGATGGGCAACAGTTTTTGGCAGACGAGCGAAGCCAACTACTTCGGCCACAACGCCATCATCCGCGTAAAAGCCTTCGCCGAATGCTGCCGCCTGCCGGTGCTAAGCGGCAAGCCGCCGCTCGGCGGCGAGATTCTCAGCCACGACTTCGTCGAGGCGGCGTTCCTGCGCCGCGGCGGCTGGTATTGCTGGCTGCTGCCCGAGCTGCATGGCAGCTACGAGGAGCTGCCGACCAA
>JAFAKN010000676.1 GCA_019235415.1 Alphaproteobacteria bacterium | reverse complement strand
GCGGGCGAGATCCTTCGACCTGGCTCAGGACAGGCGGCCGCGGTCCCAGCCACCACCACCTGGGCCGTCGCCGCCACACTGGACACCCCGGACGGCCGGATCGCCATCGGCACCGGGCTCGAACCAGCGCGCAACAGCGGTACTCTTCGCCGTGCCGTGCGCATCGACGGGCGGCCGGCCGCCAGCCAGACGGTGCTCGGCTTGCATGTCGCAGCGGTGTGGCTGACGCCACAGCTCGACCGGTTGTTTCTCGACGGTCCGGGCGAGCGGCGGCGGTTCCTCGACCGCCTTGTGACGGCCTTGCATCCTCAGCACGCCGGCGACGCGGCGGCCTACGACAACGCCATGCGCCAGCGCAGCCGGCTTTTGGCCGAGGGCAATGGCGATCGGCATTGGGCCACTGCTCTAGAGGACACCATGGCCCGGCATGGCGTGGCGCTCGCCGCCAACCGGGCCGACACCGTGCAACGCCTGGATGCTGCCGCGCGGTTGGGCGTAGGGCCCTTCCCGCGCGCCTCGCTCGCCATGGCAGGCGAGATCGACGACTGGGTTGCCTCGCTGCCGGCCATCGATGCGGAGGATCGCCTTCGCGCGCGGCTGGCCGCCAGCCGCTTGCGTGACGGCGAGTCAGGCACCACATCCTATGGGCCGCATCGCAGCGACCTCGCGGTGCGCCATCTCGATCTCGACCTGCCGGCGGCCGAAGGATCTACCGGGCAGCAGAAAGCCCTCCTGGTGTCGATTGCCCTCGCCCATGCCCGTCTCGTCGCCCTTTTGCGCGGCTCAGCGCCGCTGTTGCTGCTGGACGAGATCGCAGCCCACCTCGACGCCGAGCGGCGGGCCGCCCTGTTCGACGAAGTCCTCGCGCTCGGCGTGCAGAGCTGGATGACCGGGACGGACGCCGAGCTGTTCGCGCCGCTCGCTGGCCGCGCCCAGCTGCTGCGCGTTGCAGACGGCACGATCTCCGCGGCGTGAACCCCTCTTCCTCAAAAGCCCCTTCGAAGGCCACCTGATGAGTGACGACAACGGCGACATGACCCCCGCCCCCGAGGCACCCGGTTCCGAGGCTTACGACGCGGACTCCATCAAGGTCCTGCGCGGGCTCGAGGCCGTGCGCAAGCGGCCGGGCATGTACATCGGCGACACCGACGACGGCACCGGCCTGCACCACATGGTCTACGAGATCGTCGACAACGCCATCGACGAGGCGCTTGCCGGCTACTGCGACCGCGTCGAGGTCGTGCTGCACGGCGACGGCGCCGTCACCGTCCGCGACAACGGCCGTGGCGTGCCGGTCGACATCCACAAGGAAGAGGGCATCTCGGCCGCCAACGTCATCTTCACCCAGCTGCATGCCGGCGGGAAGTTCGACCAGAACTCCTACAAGGTGTCCGGCGGCCTGCACGGCGTGGGTGCCGCTGTGGTCAACGCCCTGTCCGAGCATCTCGACCTCCGCATCTGGCGCAACGGCGGCGAGCACTTCCTGCGCTTCCGGCGCGGCGAACCGGAAGGCGACCTGCAGGTCGTGGGCGACGCGCCGGCCGACAAGCACGGCACCGAGGTGAGCTTCCTGCCTTCGAACCAGATCTTCTCCAGGACGGAGTTCGATTTCGCGACGCTCGAGCATCGGCTGCGCGAGCTCGCCTTCCTGAACTCCCGGGTGCGCATCGTGCTGACCGACGAGCGAGGTGCCGCCGAGTCGAAGGTCTCCGATCTTTACTACGAGGGCGGTGTCGAGGCCTTCGCCAAGTACCTCGACCGCAACAAGCAGGTGCTGCATGCGCCGCCAGTGCTGATTCGCGGCGAAAAGGACGGCATCACGGTGGAAGTCGCCTTGCAGTGGAACGACAGCTATCACGAGACGATGCTGTGTTTCACCAACAACATCCCGCAACGCGACGGCGGCACGCATCTGGCCGGCTTCCGCGGGGCGCTGACCCGCACCTTGAACAAGTACGCCGACGAATCCGGAGTCTCCAAGAAGGAGAAGGTGAGCCTGACCGGCGACGACATGCGCGAAGGCCTGACCTGCGTGCTGTCGGTCAAGGCGCCGGATCCCAAGTTCTCGTCGCAGACCAAGGAAAAGCTGGTTTCGTCCGAGGTCCGGCCGGTGGTGGAGTCGGTGGTGGCCGACAAGCTCGGCCAATGGTTCGAGGAGCATCCCTCGGAAGCGAAGAAGATCGTTACCAAGGTGGTCGAGGCGGCGGCTGCGCGCGAAGCCGCTCGCAAGGCGCGCGAGCTCACGCGCCGCAAAGGCGCGCTCGACGTCAGCTCGCTGCCGGGCAAGCTCGCCGACTGCCAGGAACGGGACCCGGCGCTCAGCGAGCTGTTCATCGTCGAGGGCGATTCAGCGGGCGGCTCGGCCAAGCAGGGTCGCAACCGCGCCAACCAGGCAATCCTGCCGCTGCGCGGCAAGATCCTGAACGTCGAGCGGGCACGGTTCGACAAGATGCTGTCGTCGCAGGAAATCGGCACTCTGATCACCGCGCTCGGCACCGGCATCGGCGCCGACGACTTCGATCTTTCGAAGCTACGCTACCACAAGATCATCATCATGACCGACGCCGACGTGGACGGCAGTCACATCCGCACGCTGCTGATGACGTTCTTCTACCGCCAGATGCGCGACCTGATCGAGCACGGATACCTCTACATTGCCCAGCCGCCGCTCTTCAAAGCCGCCAAGGGCAAGTCGGCGATCTACCTTAAGGACGAGCGTTCTCTGGACGACCACCTGATCTCGAGCGGCCTGGAAGGCGCTGCCTTCCGACTGGGCGACGGCACGGTACAGTCGCACGACGACCTGCGCCGCACGGTCGACATCGCGCGGTCGGTGACGAACCTCGTGAAGCCGCTCAGCCTGTCGCGACGCGTCACGAGCCAGGCGGTGGTCGAGCAGACGGCGATCGCCGGTGGGCTCAATCCCGATATCCTGGCCGACGGGGACCTGGCGCGGCAGACCGCGGACTATATCGCCCGGCGGCTGGATGCGGTCAGCATCCTGACCGAACGCGGCTGGGCCGGCGAGCCGACATCGGACGGCGGCTTGGTCTTCACGCGGCGGGTACGTGGCGTGCTGGAGCGGCATGTGATCGACGGCCCGCTGATCAAGAGCGCCGAAGCGCGCAAGCTCGACGCGCTGGCGGGCGACCTGCAGGCCGTCTACATGCGGCCCGGCACGTTCGTCGCCAAGGACGGCAAGGAGACCGCGATCTCCTCGCCGACCGAGCTGTTCGCCGGCGTCCTGGAGGCCGGCCGCAAAGGCGTCACCATCCAGCGCTACAAGGGCCTAGGCGAAATGAATCCTGACCAGCTGTGGGAGACCACGCTCGATCCCGAGGCGCGTACCCTGTTGCAGGTCAAGATCAACCATGCCGACGAGGCCGACGAGATCTTCGCCACCCTGATGGGCGACGTGGTCGAGCCGCGTCGCGACTTCATCCAGGACAACGCCCTCAAGGTCGCCAACCTCGATGTCTAAAAGCCTGCAGCTGCTGCTCGCGCTGGTGTTGTCGGCCGCGCCGTCGCTGGCGGGCGCCCAAACCGCTGGCCCGCCCGCCGGTCCCACGGTCGACCCCGGGACCAAGCTCAGCTTCGGTTCGAGCGTCGGCGGCGCCACCCTGGAAAGGACCGTCAACTACGCCGGTCCACCGAGCAATCGGCCCGACCTGGGTTCGAGCTATTTCTACACCACGCCCAAGCACATGCTCATCACCGTGCATGTGTTCACCGGCGGCAAGCGGGTGCCCTCGGGCAGCAGCAGCCCGATCATCACCGAGCAATTCGCGAACGAGCTCGAGGCCATCGCGCAGGAGATCAAGGGTACCGGCTTTACCAACCTGCAGCTGCCTTCAGTGCCATCGAGCTGCACCTACGGCTCGTTCACCTTCCGCTGCATCACCTACAGCGCGCAGACGCCGGCCAACACCCGCGTCTACAGCAAGCTGCTGCTGACCGGATACCAAGGCAACTTCATGAAGATCCGCATCGACTGGGGCCAGTCCATGCAGCCCAGCGCCGGCGAAGCGGACGCCGCTCTGCAGGCGTTCGTTCCGGCGCTGCTGCATTGACTTGAGTTCGCCTCCCCAAGCTTGCTTGTCAAGCTTGCCTTGGGAGGTGTCGCCGTCTTACGGCGACGGAGGGGTCAAATTCATCATCCATGACCCCTCCGTCCGCTGCGCGGACACCTCCCCAACTGCGTTGACAACTGCGTTGAGGAGGAAAGCGCTACAGCACCATCTGCGTCTGGGTGACGACGGCGACCAGCTTGCCTTCCGTCGTCGCTACACGCGTCTGCCACACCATGATGCGGCGGCCGCGGTGAATCGGCGTCGTCTCGCCGATCACCGTCGCGCCGACGGGCGCCGGCCCGACGAAGTTGGTCTTGCTCTCGATGGTCGTCGTGCCCTTGCCCTCGGGGAGATTGAGGATCGTGGCGGCCGCGCCCAGCGTGTCGGCAAACGCCATGACGGCGCCACCGTGCAGGATGTCGGGCCGGGTGCAGAGCTCGGGCCGAACCACCATCTCGGCTTTGACGCCCGTCTCGCTCGCCGCGACGAACTTCAGCGCCAGGAGCTTGGCGAAGGGCAGTTGGTTGTCATTGAGGAACTGGAGCTTGTCCATGAGGTGGTTCCTTTCGATGGTGGTCTTTTCCTCCCCTTTGCGGACCCCGCAAAGGGGAGGTGGCCCCAAGGGCCGGAAGGGTCATGTGCTTCAAGACCATGACCCCTCCGTCGCGGTATGACCGCGACACCTCCCCATCGCGTGTTCCGCGATGGGGAGGAGAAGATTCAGCTCGCGCTGCCCAGCCGACGCAGGCCGAGATACTCGAGGATCGCGAGGTCGGCCACGATCAGGGCCACGACTACGATGCCGACGATTCCGGCCGGGGTCCATGACGCCGGCATCAACAGCACCATGACGCTGCCCAGGACCCAGGCGAGGTCGGCGGCAAAGATCACGCGTGCCCAGCCCGCCGGCATCGTCTCGCGCGAGGCGATCCATACGCACAGCACGCCGAACGCGATGACGCCCACGCCGAGAAGCTCGAACACGACGGCAAGCTCGAGGCCCAGTCCGGTGCTTGGCTCGTGCGCAGCGATGGCGGCGAACGGCCCGGCGAAGATCGTCAGCACGGCGCCGGACAGGATCGAGAAGATCGCATTGCCCCACAAGGTGCGGCGCAGCAGTCGGTCGGATGAAATGGTCATGAGGTTCTCCGTGGCGGGTCTGGACGCCGCAGAACTCGCATTGCCGCACGAGGCCGACAATTACGCTCCAGGTAATCGGCGGACCTGCACGCGAGTGCTACTGTACGCACCATGATGCGCACATCTCCTGCGTCGGCCTCGACGCTCAGCCAAACCCTGCCCGCGCAGCCCGACATGTTCGGCCCCATGCTGCGTACCTGGCGTCGCCGGCGCGGTGCCAGCCAGTTGTCGCTTGCGCTGCAGTCCGGCGTGTCGCAGCGCCATGTCAGCTTCCTGGAATCGGGCCGCGCCAAGCCCAGTCGCGAGATGGTGGTGCAGCTTGCCACCGCACTCGACGTGCCGCTCCGGCAGCGCAACGCCATGCTGCTGGCGGCAGGCTTCGCGCCGGTCTATCGCGAAAGCAACCTCGCCGCGCCCGAGCTGATGCCGGTGCGCCAGGCCATCGACCGCATGCTGAAGCAACAGGAGCCCTATCCTGCGATCGTGATCGACCGGCTGTGGAACTTCCTCCAGGGCAACGAGGCCGCCCAGGCCTTCACGATCTTCCTGTTCGAGGGCCCGCCACCCGATTCACCGCCCGGCAAGCAGCCCAACATCCTGCGCTGGTTGCTCGATCCCAACGCGTTGCGCAGCAAGATCGCGAACTGGGAAGAGGTGGCCCGCTACCTCGTTTCGACCACGTACGCCGAGATCCTGGCCGACGGCGGCGAGCCCAAGGCGCTGGCGTACATCGAGGAGATCATGGCCTATCCCGACGTGCCGGCCTCGTTCCGCAAGCTGCGCTTCGAGGATCGGCCGCCGCCGGTGCTCACGGTCGACTACATCGTGGGCGGCAAGTCGCTGTCGGTGTTCACGACCATCGCCACGCTCGGCACCCCGCAGGACATCACGCTGCAAGAAGTCCGCATAGAATGCTTCTTCCCGGCGGATGACCGCAGCGATGCGCTGTTCCGCAGCCTGGCCGCCAAGAGTTGATCCCGCGGTCCCGAAAAACGGACGGCAGGCTAGACGGGCGTGTAGACGACGACCTTGAGCGACGGATCGTCGTTCGACTGAAAGCTCGCGTGCTCGAAGGACATCCGGCCCTTCTTGGGATGATAGAGCCGCTTGATCCCTGCCGCCGTTCCTCGGACGTCGTGAGCCTTCCACCACCCCGAGAATTCCGGACAGCCCTTTCGCAGCTTCGAAAGCAGGTCGAGGAACTCCGGATCATCCGCCCATAGATCGTGCACGGCGCGAAATTGCGCGACGATGCGCTTGGCTTCATCGGCCCACGCGGCGCCGAACAACCGTCGCCCCGCGGGGCGCGTCAGGACCGAAATCAAAATATTGCGATCCTCGCCCGGCAACCGCTCGAACGCGAAAATGTCGTTCGCCGCCTTGTTCCACGCCAGGACATCCCATCGTCGCCCCGTGACGTAGGCGGGTTGCTTCATGGCGTCGATCATGCGCCTGAGCGAATCCGGTACGGTCTCCCGCTGGAAGGCGCGCCGGTCGCCCGAGCGCGTCATGGCCTTCAAGTGGGCGTGCTCGACCTTGCTCAGGCGAAGCGCGCGGGCCAGCGCATCGATCGTCGTGATGGACGGATTGACCGAGCGACCCTGCTCGAGGCGGATGTACCAGTCGACGCCGATGCCCGCGAGCTCGGCCACTTCCCCGCGCCTCAGTCCGGCGGTCCGGCGCCTGCGGCCCTCGGCCAGCCCCACGTCCCGCGGGCGCAGCTTCTCGCGGCGTGACCTCAGGAAATCGCCGAGCTCGCTGCGGTCTGTCTCGATCACGGGCGTGGCGGCCTCTTTGCGGGGACTTGCTAGTCCTAGGATAATACCATGCCTTCCCGGCAGCGCCCAGCCCGGCATACTGACGACGAGAAACCGGAGCGCACCCATGAACCCCGATACGACAGCACTGCCGCTTGCCGACGAGAAGCATCTCCCGATGCCACGCATCGCGCTTTCGATGACCATCAACGGCGCGCGATACGATATCGAGACGGCGTCGACCGCGACGCTTCTCGACGTGATCCGGGATCAACTGGGCCTTACAGGCACCAAGAAGGGATGCGACATGGGCGGCTGCGGCGCCTGCACGGTCCTCGTCGAGGGGCGCCGCATCGCGTCGTGCCTGGCGCTGGCGGCCTCCTTCAGCGACGCCGTCCTCACGACTATCGAAGGCATTGGAACAGCAGACCGCCTGCATCCTTTGCAGGCTGCCTTCATTCGGCATGATGCACTGCAATGCGGCTACTGCACGCCGGGCCAGATCCTGTCCGGCATTGCCCTGCTGTCGGAAAATCCACGGTCCTTCGAGGAAATCCGCGAAGGCATGAGCGGCAATCTCTGCCGCTGCGGCGCCTACCCAGGCATTGTCGCGGCCATTGCAGAGGTCGCGGGCCTGTGAGCGGTCCCTCGTTCCGTTACATTCGCGCCGCCCGGCTGGACGACGCCCTTTCGCAGGGCGCGAGGCAAGGTGCGACCTATCTCGCCGGCGGGGCGGACTTGCTGCCGCTCTGGAAGGCCGGGCTCGCGGCGCCGACCGAGGTCATCGACATCTCTCGCCTGCCGCTCTCGCAGGTCTCCTACGCCGGTGACGCCCTCGCCGTCGGCGCATTGGCGCGGTTGAGCGACGTTTCCGCCCATCCCGTCGTGAAGAGGCATCATCCGATGATCGCCGAGGCGATCCTGGCCAGTGCGAGCGGACAGGTGCGAAACCTGGCGACGATCGGCGGCAATCTGCTGCAACGCACGAGGTGCACCTATTTTCGCACCGACGGACTGGCCTGCAACAAGCGCGATCCGGGTTCCGGATGCGGTGCCCGACGCGGCGAGAGTCGCCATGCGGCCCTGTTCGGTGGCAGTGTCGGCTGCGTGGCGACGCACGCCTCGGACTTGGCGGTGGCGCTCGCCGCGCTTGATGCCGAGATCAGTTGCAGGGGCCTGACCGGCGAAAGGCGTCTGGCCTTGCAGGATCTCTACCCGCTCCCGGGCGCAACCACCGCACCCGATACTTCCCTCGCCGACGGCGAGATGATCACGGCCGTGCATATCGACGGCGCTGCCCGGTTCGCAGCGCAATCGACCTATTTGAAGGTAAGGGACCGCGCGTCGTTCGAGTTCGCGGTCGTCTCCGTCGCGGCCGCGTTACGGATCGAGCGCGGCGTCATTGCCGAGGCGCGACTGGCAGCCGGCGGGGTTGCGCCGCTGCCGTGGCGCCTCGGCCGCAGCGAAGCGGCACTGATTGGCCGGGCGCCGACCGGCGAGGCATTCGCCCTCGCAGGCGAGCTGGCCGTCGAGGGGGCCACGCCCTTGGCAGGCAACGCCTTCAAGGTCCCCTTGCTGCACAACGCCGTCATCCGTGCCCTGCAGACGGTTGGAGAAGGCTCGTGAACCCGCAAACCCATGTCCGCTACGAAGCCGCTCTCAAGGTCACCGGCCAGGCCCGATACGAAGGCGAGGTCATGCCGCCCGGCATGCTGCACGCGGCCTTGGTCGAGTCACCAGTCGCTTGCGGTGAAGTGCTGTCGGTGGACGCGGCGCGGGCCGAAACGGTTCCAGGCTTCGCGACGATCGTCACTCGCGCCGATTCGGAGTCGTTGCGACCATCGGGCGCGACGGCACTGATCCGGGAAAAAGCCATCCATTTTCACGGCCAGCCCGTTGCGCTGGTCGCCGCGTCGACAGGATCCCAGGCGCGCGAAGCGGCACGAGCGGTTCACGTTGCGACGAGGGTGCAACCTGCGGTGACGCACTTGGACCAGGCCGCCGGTGCTGCCTTTGCCCCCGCGGCCGTGGGGCGCTTTCCGGCAGCGTCCCGTCGTGGCGATCCCTCCAGGGCATTGAGCGAAGCCGAGCTCATCGTTCGCAATCGATACACGACGGACGTCAACAATCATCATCCGATGGAGCCGCACGCCGTCGTGTGCTGGTGGGAGGATCACAGGGCCGTGGTCCACACGTCCACGCAGGCGGTCTTCGCCACGCGGGCAAGCATTGCGCATGCGTTCGACATGCCGGCCGGCGACATCCGCGTGCTGTCGCGCTTCCTCGGCGGCGGATTTGGCTGCAAGGGGCAACTGTGGTGGCCCTGGATGTTCTGGGCGATGCTGGCATCGCGAAAGGCGGGCCGTCCGGTACGGCTGGAGCTTTCTCGCGCCCAGATGTTTACGCTGGTGGGACGACGCCAGGCGACGACGCAGGATCTCTCCCTGGGATTCGTCGATGGCCGCCTCACGGCCATCGAGCACGACGTCGTGGCGCAGACGTCGACGCACGCGGACTTTTCCGATTCGACCGCGGTCTACACCAGGCTGCTCTATGCCTGCCCCAACGTCAGCACGGCGCACAAGCTCGTGCGAACCAACGAGCCCCATCCGGTGCCGATGCGGGCCCCGGGGACGGCGCCAGGCACCTTTGCCCTCGAATCGGCCATGGACGAAGCGGCCGGGCAACTCGGCATCGATCCACTCGAATTGCGCATGCGCAATTTCGCCGCCCACGATCAGGAGAGCGGCCGGCCGTGGAGCAGCAACCGCCTTCTCGAATGCTATCGCGTCGGTGCGGAGCGCTTCGGCTGGGCGCGTCGCCACGAGCGAGCGAAAAGCAAGGTCGGCCGCTGGACCGTCGGCTTCGGCATGGCCACCACACTCTATCCGGCGATCCGCCAGGCGTGCAAGGCGCGCGTGCGTCTGAGCCTGGACGGATCGCTCGTCGTCCAATGCGGCACCCAGGACATGGGGTCGGGCACCTACACCGCCTTGGGGCAGATCGCGGCCGATGCGCTCGGCATCCCCATGGCGAAGGTCACGGTCGAGCTCGGAGACACCTGGCTGCCGGACGGGCCGTTCTCCGGGGGCTCGCAGGTCACGGCGAGCATATTTCCCGCCGTCGAGGCGGCGACATCGAAGCTGCGCGCCATGCTGGCGAACCTCGCCGTCGGCGATCCCGGCGCGCCTCTTGGAGGCAGACGGCCGCAAGAGATCGAGTTCCGCGACGAGATGGTCCGCGGCCGCTCGAGCAACGTCGCCGAAAGGCTTGTCGACCTGCTCGCGCGAGGGCCCGCGGATGGCCTCGCGGCGGAAGGCGAATGCGCGGCGACCGATCATCAGGCGCTTGCGGCCACCGGCATGGGCTACGGGGCGATCTTTGTCGAGATCGGCGTCGACGCCGAGCTCGGGGAGATACGGGTCCGTCGGGTGTGCGGCACCTTCGCCGCCGGACGGATCCTCAATCCGCTGTTGGCCCGCAGCCAATTCATTGGCGGGCTGATTGGCGGCATCGGCATGGCGCTCCACGAGCAGACCGTGACCGATCGGGCCACCGGCTGCATCCTGGGCAAGTCGTTCACCGACTATCTCATTCCGGTGCATGCCGACATGCCCGAGTTCGACATCGCCATGATCGAGGAGGACGATCCGCACCTTCCGGGCGGCGTGAAGGGCATCGGCATGCTGGGCACTGCCGGCATCCAGGCGGGGATCGCCAACGCGCTCCATGACGCCATCGGCAGGCGCGTTCGCCACCTTCCGATCCGGATCGAGGATTGCCTCGCGTCTGCCTATTGAAAGCTCACAGCTAGCGCCGGCCCGAGGCCTGGACGTCCATGAGGCCAAGCAATGCACGGAGGATCGCCAGCGGCGACGGCGGGCAACCCGGCACGTGCAGATCGACCGGCAGGACATCGGCCAACGGCCCGACAATCACGGGCGACCCGGCGAAAACGCCGCAATCGATCGCGCAGTCACCCAGCGCCACGACCCATTTCGGGTCAGGCGCGGCATTATAAGTGCGCAGCAGCGCCTCGCGCATGTTCCAGGCCACCGGGCCGGTCACCAGCAGCACATCGGCATGGCGCGGCGAGGCGACGAACTTCAGGCCGAAGCGCTCGACGTCGTAGACCGGATTGTTCAGCGCGTTGATCTCGAGCTCGCAGCCGTTGCACGATCCGGCGTCGACCTCGCGGATCGCCAGCGACCGGCCGAGCCGGCGACGGGCGCGATCGGCCAGGGCCTGGGCCGCCTGCGTCAGCGCCGCGGCATCCGGTCCCGGCGCCGCGATGGTCGCCTTGCCCTTGAACAGGGCGTCGGACAGGAAGTTCCTCACAGGTCGTGCCCCGAGTAGGAGCAGTTGAACGACTTATTGCACAGCGGGAAGTCGGCAACGATGTTGCCCTCGATCGCCGCTTCGAGCAGTGGCCACTGGAACCAGCTGGCATCGCGTGCATGCGCATGGGCGACGCGGCCGTCCCGGCCCAGCCGGACGGTCACGAACACGTCGCCGCGAAAGGCCTCGACCAGAGCCGCGCCTTCGCCCGCTCGCGCCGGCGGAGGTTCGCTGCGAATCGGCCCGGCAATAAGCCGGCCGAGCAGCTGCGACAGGATACGAAGGCTTTCGCCGATCTCGTCGAGGCGGACCAGCAGGCGGCCGTCGACGTCGCCTGTCGCGCGGGTCTTCAGGTCGAAGTCGAGCTGGTCGTAAGGCGCATAGGCGAACGACTTGCGGGCATCGAAGGCGCGGCCGCAGGCGCGGCCGACATAGCCGCCGGCAGCGTACTGCTTGGCCAGCTCGGCGCGCACCGTGCCGGTCGCGACGGTGCGATCCTGCAGCGACGGCATGGCGTCGTAGACCCGGCCGATCTCGACCCGCGTCTCCTCGACCCGCGCCAGCAAGCTGCGCATCCGGCCGACGCCTTCCGGCGTCAAATCGACGGCAACGCCACCCGGCACGATGCGGTCCATCATCAGGCGATGGCCGAAGCAGGCATCGGCCGCCGCCAGCGCGTCCTCGCGCTGCAAGGTGCAGCGGGCGCTGATGGAAATCACGCTGGCGTCGTTGCAAATCGCGCCGACATCGTTGATGTGATGGGCGATGCGCTCCAACTCGGCCATCACCGCGCGCAGCAGGATGGCGCGCGGCGGCGGCGTCCAACCCAGCGCCGCCTCGACGGCGCGCGCGAAGGCCCAGGCGTAGGCCACCGTGCTGTCGCCCGAGATGCGCCCCATGAGGCGGGCCGCCTGTTCGATCGCGGCACCCTCGAGCAGGCGCTCGACGCCCTTGTGCAGGTAGCCCAGCCGCTCCTCCAGGCGCACGACGGTCTCGCCGTTGGCGGTGAAGCGGAAATGGCCGGGCTCGATGATGCCGGCATGCACCGGCCCTACGGGGATCTGGTGCAACCCGTCGCCTTCGACCGGCAAGAACGTGTAGGCGCCGGTCTCCGGCCGTCCCGGCCAGCGCCCATGGTCGAGCCACGGCCGCAGGTCCGGCAGGCCAACCGGCTGCACACCGTGCAGATCGCGCATCGCCCGCTCCAGCCGCAGCGCCGGCGGATGATGCGCCGAGACGGACGGGAAGCGGCCAGCTTCAGTCTCGACCGAGACGATGGCACGCAGCGCGCGCTCGTTGTCGTTCAGCGCCATGCGCACGACGCCCTCGTCGACCCACAAGGCGCTGAGCTCGTGCCGGCCTTGCGCCAGCCCGGCGGCCAAGGCGGTCCACGTGCCAGAGTCGACGGTGAGGCGCACGTAACCGTCGGGGCCGGGCCGCCGTTCGGCGGCGAGCTGCGCGAGGGCAAGGAAGGCGGCGGTCATCCCAGCAGCTCCGCGGCACGCTGGAACCAGCCGACCAGGGCCGGCGGCAGGAAAATGCCGGATACGAACACCAGCGCCAGATGCAGGACCATCGGCACCGAGGAGGCATCGACGCGATGCGCCGGCCCGACCGGCTCGCCGAACACCGTCTCCTGCAGGCGCAGCAGCAGCGCGCCGAAGCCGACCAGCAGGCCGAAGGCGGGCAGCAAGGCGAGCCAAGGATGGCGGGCGAAGGTCGTGGTCAAGATCAGGAATTCGCTGGCGAAGACCCCGAACGGCGGCATGCCGCAGATTGCCAGCACCGCCAGCGCGAACGCCACCGCCAGCCGCGGATGCGTCACGCTCAAGCCTTTGATCTCGGCGATGCGTTGCGTGCCCTTGGCCTGCGCGATGTGACCGACGGCGAAGAAGATGCCCGACTTGGTCAGGCTGTGCATCGCCATGTGCAGCAGGCCCGCGAAGTTGGCGAGCGCGCCGCCCATGCCGAACGCGAACACGATCAGCCCCATGTGCTCGATCGAGGAGTAGGCGAACAGCCGCTTTATGTCGCGCCGCTGGTAGAGCATGAAGGCGGCGAAGATCAGCGACACCAGGCCCATCACCACCATGATCGGGCCGGGATCGAGCGCGGCGGGCTGGCCGGCCACGACCATCTTGAAGCGCAGCAGGGCGTAGAGCGCGACGTTGAGCAGCAGGCCGGACAGGACCGCCGACACCGGCGTCGGGCCTTCGGCGTGCGCATCGGGCAGCCAGGCATGCAGCGGCGCCAGGCCGACCTTGGTGCCGTAGCCGACCAGCAGGAAGATGAAGGCAAGATCGAGGATCGCCGCGTCCATGCTGGCGGCGGAGCGCTGCAGCAGGCTCCAGGTCATCGCCGGCAGGCCTTCGCCCAGCGCCGGCTGGCCGGCGAGATAGATCAGGATGGTGCCGAAGAAGGCGAGCGAGATGCCCACGCTCGCCAGGATGAAGTACTTCCACGCCGCCTCGATCGACTGCGGCGTACGGTAGAGGCCGACCATGACCACGGTGATGAGCGTGGCGAGCTCCAGCCCGACCCACATGACGCCAATGTTGTTGGCGACCAGGGCGAGGTTCATCGAGCCCATCATCGCCTGGAACATGGCATGGTAGAACCGCAGGAAGCCGGCCGGCAGGCGGCCGATCTCGATCTCGTGGCCGATGTAGGAGGCGCTGAACAACGCCGTCGTGAAGCCGACCACGGTATTGATGACGATGAAGACGATGTTGAACTCGTCGACGATGGCATAGTCGCCGACGAACTGCCCGCCCGCGATCAGCCCGAGACCGATCGCCAAGGTCAGAGCCGACGCCACGACGTTCACGACGGCGCCCAGCCGATATCCCGGGATGGCGACCAGCAGCAGGGCCGCCATGTAGGGCACCAGGACGACCAGCTGGTAGGCGTGGATCATCGGCTGTCCCCGCGCATGCGGTCCAGCGCCTCGATGTCGACCGTGTCGAAGCGCTCGCGGATGCGGAACACGAACACGGCGAACACGAACAGCGCGATCAGCACCGAGAAGGCGACGCTGACCTCGACCACCAGCGGCATGCCGCGCGCGCCGGTCGCGGCCAGGATCAGGCCGTTCTCCATCGACATGAAGCCGACCACCTGGGTCACGGCATTGCGCCGCACGATCATCATCAGGAAGCCCAGCAGCACGATGGCGAGCGCCAGCGCCAGCTGCTCGCGGGCGTGGCTCGCCGTGCCGCTGGCGACCTTCACGACCAGCGCCTGGGCGAGGCCGGTCAGCGCCAGCCCGACCATCAGGGCGACGCCCACGCCCACGACCTTCTCGACCGAATGATGGATGCCGAGGCGCTCGACCGTTCGGTGCAAAGCCAGCGGGATGACGATGCCCTTCAGCGCGAGCGCGATCAGGGCGGTGATGTAGAGGTCCGGCCGGTCGTCCGACCACGCCGCCCAGGCGACGGCCAGCGCCAGCGTGATCGATTGCATGGCGAAGGCGTTGAGCACGGCGGCGATGCGGTCCTGGTAGAGCAGCGCGAAGCTCGTCACCAGCATCGCGCCGGCCAACAGATGCGAGATGTCGTAGCCGTTCACGCCAATACCCCGCGGCTCAGGAAGGCGAGCAGGATGGCGATGAAGCCGAACACGAAGGCGATGCCGAGGAAATCGGGCAGGCGGAACACACGCATTTTGGCGATGCTTACCTCCCAGACGCCGAGCAGGGCGGCGCACAGCATGATCTTGGCGATCCAGGCTAAAAGCCCGACCAGCCAGCCGGCGAGGCCCGCAGCGGCGGGCGCCATGCCGAACGGCGCGAACAGGCAGACCAGCAGCGAGAAATACAGCACCAGCTTCAGGTGGCTGGCCGACTCGATCAGGGCGAGATGCCGGCCGGAATATTCCAGAACCATCGCCTCGTGCACCATGGTGAGCTCGAGATGGGTGATCGGGTTGTCGACCGGAATGCGCGCGTTCTCGGCCAGCGCCACGATCAGGAGCGCGATCAGTGACAGCGCCATCGAGACGCGCACGGCGAACGGCTGGGCGATGAAGAAGTCGGCGACGCCGGCCAGCCGCGTCGTGCCGGCGGCGATGGCGAGGGTCAGCACGATCAGCATCATCGCGGGCTCGGCCAAAGTGGCGATCATCATCTCGCGCGACGAGCCGATGCCGCCGAAGCTCGTGCCGACATCCATTCCGGCCAGCGCCAGCAGCGCCCGGGCGGCGCCCAGCAGCGCCACCAGCGCCACCACGTCGGCGGCCCAGTTGAACATCAGCCCGGAGGCGAAGCTTGGCACCAGCGCGGCGGCGACCCAGGTCAGGGCGAAGATCAGATAGGGCGCGGTGCGGAACAGCCAGGAGGCGCTTTCGGCGACAATCGCTTCCTTGCGCACGAGCTTCACCAGGTCGCGATAGGCCTGCAGCAGCGGCGCGCCCTGCCGGCGCATCAACACCGCCTTGACGCGCCGCACGACTCCGACGGCCAGCGGCGAGATCAGCAGCACCAGGGTCATCTGCACGCCCTGCGCCAGGAACTGGACGAGCAGGCTGCCTGTCATGTCGTGGCCGGTCATGTCGTCACCGCTGCGATCGAGAGCAGGATGACGAGCGCGCCGAACATCAACACGAGGTAGCGCCGGATGGTGAGGAACTGCAGCACGTTGAGCCGCAGCGACACGGCGAGCACCATCCGGCCGGGTGCAGTGTAGAAAATGCGCCACAGATGGTCGACCAGCACGACCGACAACCGCGCCGGGCGCAGGTCGCCCGGTGGCGGCATCTCGACCGTGTCGCGCGCCGAGAAGGCGAGCGCGCCGTACACGCGGCGCAGCGGTTGGGCGAAGCTTGCCGCGGTGTACTGGGTGGCGGGCGACGGATCGGGAAAGCCGCAGTCCCAGGCCGGCGCGCGCCGCGTGCGGCGCTCCGACACGCGATGGACAATGAAGGCCGTGGCCAGCGACGAGATGGTGATGAAAAGCGCGAGGATCGGCGCGTCGTAGATGCTGCGGGCCGGATCGAAGGCGACCAGTGACAAGGGCGTCGGCCCATCGCCCGCCGGCAGCGCGCCATCGACCAGCGCGCGCAGGACCGGCGCGATGGCCCAAGTCAGGACGCTGCCCAAAAGGCCGCCCAGCACGCACAGCAGGGCGAGGCCGCCCAGGGCGGCCTGCTGGATCAGCGGGACGTCGTGGGCGTTTGCCGCCTCGAGACTGCGCGGCCGGCCAAGGAAGGCGATGCCGTAGACGCGCACGAAGCAGGCGGCGGCCAGCGCCGCCGCCAGGGCCAGCATGGCGCCGACCGCCGGCGAGGCGAACTGCAATGCCGGCTGCGGCAGCTCGGGAGCGGCGATCACCGCCTGGAACAAGAGCCACTCCGACACGAAGCCGTTGAGCGGCGGCAGGGCCGAGATCGCGAGCGCACCGACTAGGCAGAAGAAGGCGGTTCGCGGCATGCGGTGTATAAGCCCGCCCAAACCTTCGAGATCGCGCCGGCCGGTCGCGTGCAGGATGGCGCCGGCGCCAAGGAACAGCAGCGACTTGAACCATGAGTGGTTCAGCACGTGCAGCAGGCCCGCCGCCATGGCGACGGCGGCGGCCTCGTTCTTGCCGTTGGCGCGGAAGGCGAGCGCCAGTCCCAGCGCCACGAAGATCACGCCGACATTCTCGATCGTGGAATAGGCCAGCACGCGCTTGAGATCGCGATCGAGCACCGCGTAGAGCAGGCCGAGCACGGCGCTCACCGCGCCCAGCACGATGGGCGGCAGCGCCCACCACCAGGACGGCGGTCCCAAAAGGTCGAGCGCGATGCGCACGAAACCGTAGATCGCGACCTTGGTCATCACGCCGCTCATCAGCGCCGACACGTGGCTCGGCGCGGCGGGATGGGCGAGCGGCAGCCACGCGTGCAACGGCACGAGCCCACCCTTGGAGCCGCAGCCGACCAAAGCGGCGGTCAGGATCAAGGCGGCGACCAGCGGTGCCGGATGATGGGCGCGGATGGTGTCGAAGGCATAGCCGCCGGCCGGGCCGGCCAGGCCGCCGAAGGCGAACAGCAGCGCCGCCGTGCCGATCGCCGCCATGACCAAGTAGAGGTGCGCCGCCCGCTGGCTCTCCGGATCTGTGTGGCGCGCCAGGACCAGCGCCCACGAGGCGAGCGACATCAGTTCCCAGGAAAGCAGGAAGGCGTAGGCATCGTCGGCGACCAGCACGAGGTTCATCGCCGCGGCGAACAGCGGAAACAGCGGTTCCACCCGCGGCGTCAGGTCGTGATCGGCGTCCAAGCCCATGCCGTAGACGCTGGCCGCGACAATGCCGCCGTTCACGACGATGCCGAAGAACGCCGACAGTGCGTCGAGCCGAAGGTGCAGGCCGATCGCCGGCAGGCCGATCGGCAGCGCTGCCTTGAGATCGCCGCCGCCCAGCAGCACGGTGAGGTCGACAATGGCGATCAGTCCGGCGGCCGCTGCGCACACCGGATAGACCAAGGCCAGCACGCGGCCGCGCAGCAAGGCGGCCAGCAACGCAGCGGCAGTCAGTGCCCCCAAGGCGACGCCTAACGCGGACAATTCGGGCACCACAACCTTTCGTCGATGACGATATCACATAAAATTTGTGTCTAATCTCCTCCAGTGTAGCAAAAGACGGCCGCGGCTCAAATTGAGTCAGATCAAGAAAGGGATGCTTCGATTGCGAGCGTCGCTGTCATCCCGAGCGCAGCGAGGGACCTTTATTGTTGCCTCAAAGGTCCCTCGGCCTTCAGCCTCGGGATGACAGCCTTCGGTTCGGCATAGGTGTGGCCTACTGCAGGTCGCGTGCTCGCTCGTAGGCCGCTGCGAAGTTGAGTGGCGTATCGGAGCGGCAGGGCAAGGCGCGCTTGGGATCGGGTTCCTCGATGAAGCGGTCGCGCAGACGTGCCGCACAGTCATCCTGCACGACCACCCCGTGGCCCTGCGCGCGGAACACCACATGCCGCGACGTGCTGAGATGACGGGCTGCATCGCGCGCCCAAGCGGGCGGCGTCAGCCAGTCGAAGGTGCCGCTGAGCAGTAGCGTCGGCACGGCGGACTGCACCGGCTGGCGCTCGGCGGCGGGCGCCGCCGGCACGCGCCACAGCGGGCAGTAGGCCGGCGACTTGCTGGTGCGGGCGTTGTAGCCGTAGACGCCGTTCTGCTCGATCGACTTCTGCCGCGCGGCGCGATCGACGAACGGCCAAGTCTCGCGGCATTCGACGCTGTTGTAGAGCCCGTCGAACTGCTGGGCGTTCTCTTCCAAGAGCCCGCCGTCGCTGCTCTCGAGGTCCTCGGCGAACATCCTGATCAGCCGCAGGTCGCCATGCTGCGCCATGGCGACCGCATCCGGGATCAGCGCCGCCTCGCCCTCCCGCATCATGTGCAGCAGCACCATCAGGTACTTGGCGCCATCGAGTCGCGCCGGCTGCGGGCCGTCGTCGAGCTGCAGGGTGACCTCGACCGGCTTGCGCTCGGCTGCCTCGAGCGCGCCCTCGACGACGCTGCGCAGGTTGGGATGCCGTTCGCGGCAGCCCGAATCGGCGGCGCATTCGGCATAGAGCTGCTCGAAGGCCTTGCGATCGATCTCCGGCTCGTTCTGCTCGCCGTTGACCTCCGGCGGGTAGACGCCGTCGAGCACGGCAGCGCGCACCAGCTCGGGATGGCGGCGCATCACCTCGAGTGCCCATCGCGTGCCGTAGGACACGCCATAGATGTTGATGCGCTCCACACCCATCGTCTTGGCGAGGTCGGCGACGTCGTCGGCCAGCGCCGGCGTCGAATACATCGACAGGTCGACCTTGCGCTTGTCGAAGCCGGCTCGGCAACGCACCAGGATGTCGCGCTCCTGCTGCTCGGTGACGGCGCGGCGGCGCGCCTTCGCCGGATCGCTGGTGCGCGGATCGAAGCAATCGAGATTGGGGCTGGTGCCGCCCGCGCCGCGCTCGCTCACGACGACCACGTCGCGATGGCGGCGGATGCCCGCGGTCTCGTTCCACCAGTCGCCCTCGGCCAGCGCGTCGGTGCCGGGCGAGGTGGCGACCAGCGGCGCGTCGCCGGGGCCGCCGGAAAGGTAGAACAACGGCTCCGCGCCGGCGCGGCGCTTGGCCTTGAGCACGGCGATCTTCACGCGGACCTCGCGGCCGTCCGGCTGCTCGCGGTTTTCCAGCACCACCAGCACGAAGCATTCCAGGCGTTCGCCCCGCGGCGGCCGGAAGCTGCAGCGCTCGCGCTCCAGGCGCGGCACGCTCTGCCCCGCGCCAGCGCTGCCCGTCCAAGCGCCGCCTGCCAAAGTGATCAGGATTGCTGCCAACCCAACGCGAATCCAGCCGCCCGCCATGGACACTTTGTGCCACATCATGGCTTGTGACGGCATGAGGTAATTCATTGGAAAGGAGTCGTGCGCCGGCTTGCCAGCACACAAAGCCGACCACAATTTGCCGCCATGTCTGCCAGTTCCCTGTCCTCGGGCTCCCTCTCTTCGCGTTCGTACTGGACCGCCGTGTGGTGCGGCTTCCTTGTGCTGGCCATCGGGCTCGGCGTGCGCCAGAGCTTCGGCATCTTCCTGAAGCCGGTCTCGGCCGAGCTGCATGTCGGGCGTGAGCTGTTCTCGCTCGGCACCGCGCTGTCCATGCTGCTGATGGGTGTCATGGCGCCGTTGAGCGGCCGCCTGTGCGACCGTTTCGGCTCGGCGCCGACCATCGCCGCCGGCGGTGCGATCTACGTGCTGGGCATGGTCGTCACCGCCACCATGCACGACGGCTTCATGCTGCTGCTGGGCAACATTTTAGTCGGCATCGGCCTCTCGGCCGCGACCTTCGGACCGGTGCTGGGCGTCGTGCTGCGCGTGGCGCCGCCGGCCAAGCAGGCGCTGGCGGTCGGCATTTGCTCGGCCGGCGGGTCGTTCGGCCAGTTCTTCATCGTGCCTCTGGCAGCGGTGCTGCAGCACCAGTTCGGCGATTGGCGGCCCACCATGTGGGCGCTGACGATCTTGGCGGCGCTGATCATCCTGCTGGCGTTCGGCCTCAACGACAGCGCGCAAATCGCGGCCGGCCGTCGCGCGCGGGGCGGCCACCAGTCGGCCGGCGAAGCCCTGTCGGAGGCCTTCGGGCAGAAAAGCTTCGTGCTGCTGGCGGTCGCGTATTTCGTGTGCGGCTTCCACGTCGCCTTCGTTGGTGGCCATCTGCCGGCCTATATTTCCGACAAGGGCGTCGGCCTGTCGCTGTTCGGCGTCGACCTGTCGCCGGCCGAGCTCGGCGGCTGGGCGATCGGCATGGTCGGCCTGTTCAACATCGCCGGCACCATCCTGTGGGGCCTGATGGGCGCCTACTACAAGCGCAAGAACCTTTTGGCGCTGCTCTACCTGACGCGCTCGCTGGTCTTCCTGGTGTTCGTCCTGACGCCCGTGTCGGCGGCCTCGGTGCTGATCTTCGCCGCGGCGCTGGGCTTCCTGTGGCTGGGCACCGTGCCGCTG
>JAFAKN010000380.1 GCA_019235415.1 Alphaproteobacteria bacterium | reverse complement strand
ACGGCTTGTGCAGCACATTGAAGCGGAATGTGTACTGGTTGCCGGTCGGGTTGGCGTTGAAGAGCTTGATGCTCTTCTCCTTCGCCAGCACCGGCAACAGGTCATGGCCGGGCGATTCGATCATGTCGATCTCGCCGGCGATGATGGCGTTCATCTGCGTCTGCACGTCGGCGATCCAGACCCACTCGACGCGGTCGACCTTGACCACCTTGCCGCCGGCGAGGCCGGACGCGGGCTCGGGCCGCGGCTCGTACTTGGTGTTCTTGACGTAGACCGCCTTCTCGCCCGGCTTCCATTCGTCCTTCTTGAAGATGAACGGCCCGGAGCCGGTGGCGTCGGTGATCTGGGTGTTGGGATCGGTGTCGGCGATGCGCTTGGGCATCATGAAGGCCACGTTGGAGCTCGACTTGCCGAGCGATTCCAGCACCATCCCGTACGGCTGCTTCAGCACCATCTTGATGGTCTTGGCGTCGGGTGCGCTCAAGTCGGCCACCACCCCCATGAGCTTCTGGCCCATCGAGTCCTTGGCGCCCCAGCGCTTGATCGAGGAGACGCAGTCGGCCGCCGTCACCGGGGTGCCGTCGTGCCATTCCAGCCCGTCGCGCAGGGTGAAGGTCCAGGTGAGCTTGTCGGGCGAGACGTCCCACTTGTCGACCATCTGCGGCTTGACCTGCAGCTTGTCGTCGAGCGCAAACAGCGTGTCGTAGACCATGTTGCCGTGATGCGTGGAGATGAGCGCCGTGGTCCAGATCGGATCGACGATCTTGAGGTCCGAATGCAACGCCACCTTCAGCGTCGTCTCGGCCCAGGCGGGCGCCGCGAACGCCGCAAGGGCCAGCGCGGCGCAGGCAAGACGACGGCCAATCTTCAGCATGATCACTCCCTTCGATGGTCCCCCCGGAGCGCCACCATAGGGCGGTCAGCCGCCCTGTGCGACATCCAACAGCGCCTGCCAATCCGTCAACTTCACGCGAGGGCGGCCGCTGGCGCTGCCGGCGGCGACCTCATGCTTGTCGATGCGATGCCAGCCGGCCGCGTCGACTGCCGCGGGAAGGATGTCGGGGCCGCTCTTGGGATCGCGCTCGGCCAGCCAGTCGATGACCTGCTTGGCGACGGCATGGCCTTCGGCGCGGTTGGTCGGGATGGTGCCCGTTGGGCCGCGCTTGGCCCAACCGACCGCGAAGAAGTCCTCGCGCCGGGGGAACGCCTCGCCGGCGTAGCCGATGCAGGTGATCACCAGGTCGGCCTCGAGCTTGCCGGACGTGAGGTCGACCACGCCCGGCGCAAAGGCGACCGGCGCCGAATTGAACAGGAAACGCACGGTGAGCGACTTGGACCCCGGCTTGTTGCCGGCGAAGCCCTTTAGAATCTGCAGGTTCTTCGTCTTGCGCAGCTTCTCGGGCGTCGAATCCGACGCCGGTGGTATTGTGTCGAGACCGTTGGCGTCTGTGACGGCGACGGCGCGCATCAGCCGTCCCATCTCGCCCAGCTCGTTGTTGGTGAACGAGGCATTCTCCGGGCCGCGACGGCCGATGACGTGGATGTCCTTGATCGGCGCGCTTGCGATCGCCGAACCCGCTTCCGGCACGATGTCGCTCTTGGCCATCTCGTCGGCGCTCTTGGCGAGCACGCGCGCCACGTCGAGCGCGACGTTGCCGTTGCCGATGATGGCCACGCGCTCGACCTTCGAAAGGTCGGGTCCTGTGCGGAAATCGGGATGCCCGTTCAGCCAGCCGACGAAGCGCCACGAGCCCCAGACGTGCGGCAGGTCCTCGCCCGGCACGCCGAGCTTCTTGTCGATCACCATGCCGATGGCGACGATCACCGCATCGTAGGCCTCGCCCAGCTCCTCCCAGGAAAGATCGCGGCCGACTTCGATGTTGCCGGCGAAGCGCAGGTCGGGCTGGGCGAGCAGGCGGTCGAACTGGCGCACCACGGCCTTGGTGCCCTGATGGTCGGGCGCCACGCCGGCGCGCACCAGGCCGAACGGCGTCGGCAGGCGATCGATGACGTCGATGTGCAGATCGGGATTGGCGCGCAGCAGCCCGTCGGCAGCGTAGAAACCCGATGGACCCGCGCCCACGATGGCGACGCGATGAGTCATGGCGGCCCGCTTAGCATATGATGCCGCCCAATGGCTAAATACTCCGCTAAATACCCTCGTCTCACGCAGCTCGGCCATGCGGTCGCCCTGCCCGAATCGCCGGACAAGGCCGTGCTGGAGACGGTGCCCAATCCCCGGCCGCGGGCGTTGTATCTGGTGCGCTTCACCGCTCCCGAGTTCACCACGCTCTGTCCGATGACCGCCCAGCCCGATTTCGCCCATCTCGTGATCGACTATGCGCCGCGCGCAAAGCTGGTCGAGAGCAAGTCGCTAAAACTCTATCTCGGCAGCTTCCGCAACCATGCCGACTTCCACGAGGCCTGCACCTTGGCGATCGGCCATCGCCTGGCCGAGGTGCTGGCCCCGCGCTGGCTGCGGATCGGCGGCTACTGGTACCCCCGCGGCGGCATGCCGATCGACGTCTTCTGGCAGACCGGCGCGCCGCCCAGCGGCCTGTGGCTGCCCGAGCAGGGCGTCGCGCCCTATCGCGGCCGGGGATGAGCCGCACCCCGCCTGCTCCCAAACGCCCGCCGCGCGCCGCGACGCCGAGCGCGTTGCGCGACGCAATCCGCAACGAGGCATTGCGGCTCGGTTTCGATGCGGTGGGCTTTGCCTCCGCCGCGCTGACCGCCGACGCGCGCGGCCATCGGCGCGCCCAGCTCGCCGAGCTTTTGGCATCGGGGTTCCACGGTGACATGGGTTGGCTGGCCGACCGCTACGAGGAGCGCACCGATCCACAAGGGCTGTGGCCCGACGCGAAGACCATCGTGAGCGTGGCGATGAATTACGGCCCCGGTCACGATCCACTCGCGGTGCTGCAACAAACCGACCGAGCGGCGGTCTCCGTCTACGCCCAAGGCCGCGACTACCACGACGTCGTCAAAAGCAAGCTCAAGGCGCTCGGTCGCTTCATCTGGGACGACTATCGCTGCGACCTGAAGGTCTTCGTCGACACCGCGCCTGTGATGGAAAAACCCGCCGCACAGCAGGCGGGCGTGGGTTGGCAAGGCAAGCATACCAACCTGGTGTCGCGTCGCTTCGGCTCTTGGCTGTTCCTGGGCGAGCTGTTGCTGTCGATCGAGCTGCCGGTCGACACGGCCGAGACCGATCATTGCGGCCATTGCCGTGCCTGCCTCGACGTCTGTCCGACCCGCGCCTTCCCCGCGCCGTACAGGCTCGAGGCGCGGCGCTGCATCTCCTATCTCACCATCGAGCACGAGGGCCCGGTCCCGCTCGAGCTTCGCCCCCTGCTCGGCAACCGCATCTACGGTTGCGACGATTGCCTCGCCGTCTGCCCGTGGAACAAGTTCGCGCAAGCCGCGCGCGATCGGTCGCTGGTGCCGCGGCCGGCACCCGAGCCGCCCCTGCTCGCCGAGCTCGCGGCCCTCGACGACGCGGCGTTCCGCAAGCGCTTCGCCGGCAACGCCATCAAGCGCATCGGCCGCGACCGCTTCGTGCGCAACGTCGCCTATGCGCTGGGCAACAGCGACCGACGCGACATCGCCCTGCCGGCGCTGGAGCCTCTGCTGCGGGATCGTTCAGGTGTTGTGCGCGATGCCGCCCGGTGGGCGCTCGCGCGCCTCGACACGGCCGGTCAGCGTCGGGCCTTGAAGAAGGCGCGCAAGAGCTCGGCGGATTCGCGTTCTGACAGCCCGGGATAGAGCTCGGGCCGGTGGTGGCAGGTCGGCTGGTCGAAGATGCGCGGACCGTGCTCGACGCCGCCGCCCTTGGGATCGGACGCCCCCCAATAGAGCCGACGGATGCGCGCGAATGAAATCGCCTGGGCGCACATCGGGCACGGCTCGAGCGTGACGTAGAGATCGCACTCGACCAGCCGCGCCGCGCCGAGCTTGTGGGCCGCAGCGCGGATCGCCAGCATCTCGGCGTGCGCGGTGGGATCGCTGAGATCCTCGGTCCGATTGCCCGCCTCGGCCAGCACCTCGCCGTCGGCGCTCACGACCACCGCGCCAACCGGCACCTCGCCCCGCGCCGCCGCGGCGCGGGCGGCAGCCAGGGCCAACGCCATGGGCGAGCTATGTAACGCGTCCGGCATGACCAACTATAGCGTGCGCAAAGGCCAGCGCGTATCTTCGCCGCCATGCCTCGCCCCCTGATCGGAGTGACCCTGGATGCGGAAAAGCCGGGCGGCTACTCCAAGTTCCCCTGGTACGCGCTACGCCAGAACTATCTCGATGCCATCGACGCGGCCGGCGGCCTGCCGATCGCCCTGCCGCATGAACCCGACCGGGTCGGCGACTACCTCGAGCGCATCGATGCGCTGGTCGTGACCGGTGGCGCCTTCGACGTCGACCCGACGTACTACGGCGGCGGGCCGGCGCATGCCACCGTCGTCACCAAGGACCGCCGCACCGCCTTCGAGTTCGCCGTCACGCAGGGCGCGCTCGCCCACGACAAGCCGGTGCTGGGCATCTGCGGCGGCCAGCAGCTCTTGCACGTCGTGCTGGGCGGCAAGCTGATCCAGCACATCCCCGACGCCGTGGCCGGTGCCCTGGCGCACGAGCAGCCCAATCCGCGCAACGAGCCCGGCCACATCGTCAAGGTCGCCAAAGGCACGCAGCTGCATGGCATCGTGGGCAGCGACGAGCTCGCCGTGAACAGCGCGCACCATCAGGCGGCGGCCGACGAGCCGGACGGCGTCGTCGTAAACGCGCTGGCGCCCGACGGCGTGATCGAGGGCATCGAGGCGCCGCGCTACCGCTTCTGCATCGGCGTTCAGTGGCATCCGGAGTTCCTGATCTCCGACGGCGACAAACGCCTGTTCCGCGCCTTCCTGGACGCGGCCACGCAACGGTGAGACGAGTTCCATGATCGGGGCCGAGCGCATCGCCAAGCGCCTGGCGCGCGCCGGCCTCTGCTCGCGGCGCGACGCCGAGCGCTGGATCGCGCAAGGCCGCGTGAAGGTCGACGGCCAGGTGCTCGAATCGCCCGCCTTCACCGTCACCGACAAGAGCCGCATCGAGGTCGACGGCAAGCCGCTGGCCGACGCCGACCGGCCGCGGCTGTGGCGCTACCACAAGCCGACCGGCGAGCTGGTGACGGCGCGCGACCCGCAGAGCCGGCCGACGATCTTCGATTCGCTGCCGCGGTCGATGCCGCGCGTCGTCACCGTGGGCCGGCTCGACTTCATGTCGGAGGGCCTGCTGCTGCTCACCAACGACGGCGGTCTGGCGCGCCGGCTGGAGCTGCCGGCCAACGGCTGGACCCGCCGCTACCGTGCCCGCGTGCACGGGCTCGTCGACGAGGGCAGGCTCGCCGCACTGGCCAAGGGCATCACCATCGAAGGCGTGCGCTACGGCGCCATCGAGGCCAAGCTGGAGCGCCAGCAGCGCACCAACGCCTGGCTCGAGATCGCGCTCGCCGAAGGCAAGAACCGCGAGGTGCGCCGCGTGCTCGCCCATCTCGACCTGCCGGTGATGCGGCTGATCCGCATCGCCTTCGGCCCGTTCTATCTCGGCGAGCTGGAACGCGGCGAGGTCGTCGAAGTGCCGACCCAGGCGCTCGACAACCTGCTCGGCCTCAAGCCGCCGCCGCGCAAGCCGGGCTGGGCCCGGCCGCATCAGCCCAGACCGCATCAAGGCAGGGCGCATCAGGCCAGGCCGCATCAGAGCGGACACAAGAGGCGGCGCTGATGCTGCGCATCGTTGGCGGCAAGCATCGCGGCCGCACCATCGTCGCACCGGAAGGCCTGGCCACGCGGCCGACCTCGAGCCGGGCGCGCGAATCGCTGTTCAACGTCCTGGCCCATGCGAATTGGCGCGACGACGGCACCTCGCCGCTCCTCGAGGCGCGTGTGCTCGATGCCTTCGCGGGCTCGGGCGCGCTCGGTCTGGAGGCGCTGTCGCGCGGCGCCAGCCACGTCACCTTCCTCGACAACGACGGCCAGGCGATCCGCTCGATCGGCGAGAACCTGCGCAAGCTCGGCGAGACCGGCGCGGCCAAGGTGGTGCGCGGCGACGCGACGCGGCCGCCGACGACGCGCGCGGGCTGTAACCTCGTTTTCCTCGATCCGCCTTATCGTTCGGGCATGGCGAGACAGGCGATCGAGGCATTGAACGACGCAGGCTGGATCGCGCCCGCGGCGATCGTCGCGGGCGAGCTGGCGCACAACGAGGACCTTGCCGCGCCGGCCGGATTCGAAGCGATCGACGAGCGCCGCTATGGCGCCGCAAAGATCGTGATCCTGCGCAAGACGCCATGATCCTCACCGCTCCGCTTTACGTCCTGCGCCACGGCGAGACTGCGTGGAACACCGAACGGCGCATGCAAGGCAGCAAGGACTCCGCGCTCACCGAGCGTGGCCGGCAACAGGCGATCGCCATGGGCCGCACGCTCCGGCGCGAGCTCGAAAACGCGCCGAAGCCGACGTGCTTCCTGCGCAGCCCGCTCGGGCGGGCACGCGAGACCGCCGACATCGTCGGCCGCGGGCTCGGCCTCGACGAAAACGAATGGCGCGACGATCCGCGTCTCGCCGAGCTGGGCTACGGCCAATGGGAAGGCTTCAGCTGGAAGGAGATCGAGGTCACGCATCCCACCGCACTTGCCGACTGGCGGGCCGATCCGCACGCCTACTGCCCGCCGGGCGGCGAGACGCACGTCGAGCTGCGCCGTCGGTCCCAAGCGCTGCTGGCCGAGATCGCAGCCTCCGGCCGGCGTACCGTCGTCGTCGGCCACGGGGTCAGCGGCGCGGTGCTGCGCGGCCTGCATCTCGGCCTCGATGCCCGCGCCATGTTCGTCCTGGAAAAGCCGCAGGATGCCTTCTTCCGCCTGCTCGCCGGCGTCGAGGTCCGCATCAGCTGCGACTAGGAGTCTTATCTCGTCATCCGGACCAGAGCGCCCCTTGACTTCGCTCGGAATAAACTCACGCGTCAAGAAAGGTCCCTCGATTGCGCTTCGCTCCGCTCGGGATGACGGGATTGCAGTTGCGTGCTCCGGTCAGGATGACGGAATGGACTTTAACGCATCGCGCTAGCGTGTGAGCCGCGCGGTGCGGCGGCAGCCGCCGGTCTCGCGCACCAGGAGCGCGCCGCCGTCGCTGCGGGCGGTGAGCTTGCCTTCGAGGCGATTGGTGCCCGTCACCGAAGCGACGCTCAACAGCGGGAAGTCGCCATTGGGACGGGCCAGCCCGTGGATCTGCCACAGGCCGGCCATCGGCGGCGGCGGCGGGGCGTGCTTGGTGTTGGGCACCGGGCCGTGCGCGGTGGTGTCGGTGGCCGAGCCGTCGACGATGCCCGCCTCGATCGTGAGCACGTAATCGAGCGGGGCGTTGCACGAGCCACCGTCGCTGCGGCCGCGCCAGTCGCCGTCGAGTGGCGAGGCAGGCTGCGCATACGCGGCGCCGGCCAAGGGCAGCACCAGTGACGGCACTGCCAGCAAAGCA
Source organism: Alphaproteobacteria bacterium (assembly GCA_019235415.1). GTDB lineage: Bacteria > Pseudomonadota > Alphaproteobacteria > Reyranellales > Reyranellaceae > Reyranella. The sequence goes on along the minus strand of JAFAKN010000380.1, from coordinate 12,738 downwards.
AGCAGTGCCTTCATCGCCGGCCGAACAGGCGCTCGATGTCGGCGAGCTTCAGCTCGACATAGGTCGGCCGGCCATGGTTGCACTGCCCGGAATGCGGCGTCGCTTCCATTTGGCGCAGCAGCGCGTTCATCTCGTCGACCGTGAGCCGCCGGCCGGCGCGCACCGAGGTGTGGCAGGCGAGCGTGCCACACACCTCCTCGACCTTCTCCTTCAAAGACAAATGCTCGCCCATCTCGCCGAGCTCGTCGGCGAGATCGCGCACCAGGCCCTGCACGTCGAGCTCGCCCAGCACCGCGGGAGTCTCGCGCACCACCACGGCGCCCAGCCCGAACGGCTCCAGCACCAGCCCCATCTCGCCCAGCTCGCCGGCCCGCGCCACCAGCCGGCGCGCGGCGTCCTCGCCGACCTCGACGACCTCGGGCAGAAGCAGGGCCTGGCGTTTGACGCCCTCGGCCTGCAATTGGTCCTTCAGCCGCTCGTGCACGAGGCGCTCGTGGGCGGCGTGCTGGTCGACGATCACCACGCCGTGCGGCGTCTGGGCGACAATGTAGGTCTCGTGCAGCTGGGCGCGCGCCACACCCAACGGATAGCTCGCGGCGCCACCATTGCCAGCCTCGACCGGCGCCTCGACGGGCGCCTCGACCCGCGCCGACGGCATATCGAGCGGCGCCATGAATTCGGCCGCGGCTTCGGCCAATCCTCGCGGCGGCAGTGACGGGCGCTGCGCGAAGCCCATGGGCAGCGGCGTGGCGTAGCCGGTGTGCGGGCGCAGGGCGCCCAGCGCGGCATGCGCCACGGTCGTGCTGGCGCGATGGCCGGCGGCCGACAGCGCGGTGCGCAGCGCACCCACGATCAGGCCGCGCACCAGGCCTGAATCGCGGAAGCGCACCTCGGTCTTGGCGGGATGCACGTTGACGTCGACCAGCGCGGCCGGCGCCTCGAGGAACAGCGCCACCATGGGATGGCGCTCGCGCGCCAAAAAATCCTGGTAGGCGCCGCGCACCGCGCCGGCCAGAAGCTTGTCGCGCACCGGCCGGCCGTTGACAAACAGGTACTGGTGCTGGCCGGTCGGCCGGTTGAGCGTCGGCAGGCCGGCGAAGCCGGTGAGCCTGAAACCCTCGCGGTTGGCGTCGATCGCCAGCGCATTGTCGGCGAAGTCGCGGCCCATGATCGCCGCCAACCGGGCAAGGCGCGCCTCGTCGGGCTGCTCGATGAGCGATGGCGCGGCCGCCGGCAGATCGATCAGCGCCCGCTCCTCGCTCTCCAGCCGGAAGGCGACCTCGGGATGCGCCATGGCGAGTCGCCGCAGGGCATCGGCCACGTGTGCCGCCTCGGTGCGCGGCTCCTTGAGGAACTTCAGCCTGGCCGGCGTGGCGAAGAACAGGTCGCGCACCTCGACACGCGTGCCGGCCGGATGGGCGGCGGGCTTGGGCGTACCCTTCACGCCGCCGTCGATCTCGAGCGTCCAGGCCTCGCGCGCCCCCGCCGGCCGCGAGCTGATGGCGAAGCGGCTCACCGAGGCGATCGAGGGCAACGCCTCGCCGCGGAAGCCCAAGGTCCGGATGTCGCTGAGGTCATCGGACGGCAGCTTGGAGGTGCAGTGCCGCTCGACGGCGAGCGCCAGCTCCTCGGCGGTCATGCCGACGCCATCGTCGATCACGACGATCAGGCTGCGGCCGCCTTCCTTGAGGGTCACGGCGATGCGCCCCGCACCGGCGTCGATGGCGTTCTCGACCAGCTCTTTCACCGCGCTGGCCGGCCGCTCGACCACCTCGCCCGCCGCAATGCGGTTGACGAGCGTCGAGGGCAGCCGGCGCAAGCCGCTCACGGCGAAAGCCCGACCGGCTGGCCGACCACCACGGTGATCATGCGGTCCTGATCCAAGAGCCGCCGCGCCAGCCGCTGCACGTCCCCGATCGTCACCGCGTCGATCAAGGCGGCGCGCCTCTCGAGCTGGTTGGGCGGCAGCTGGTCGACCTGCATGGAATGCAGGAGCCCCGCGATCGCGCCGGAGGAATCGAGCGCGAGCGCCAGCGACCCGGTCAAATAGGTCTTGGCCTCGGCGAACTCCTCCTCCGTCGGACCCTCATCGCGCAGCCGGCTGAGCACGTCGCGCACCACCTTCAGCGCCTCGGCAACGCGTTCGTTGGCGCTCGCGGTCGAGATCACCAGCAGGCCGGCCTTGCGATAGGTGCGCAGGCTGGACGATGCGCCATAAGCGAGACCGCGCTTCTCGCGCACCTCGTTGAACAACCGCGACTGCTGGCCGCCGCCGCCCAGCACATGGTTCAGCACCAGGAGCGCGTACCAGTCGGGATCGTCACGGGTGAGCGAGGGCAGGCCGAGCAGCGCGGTACTCTGCGGCACCGGGCGCTCGACCACGATGGTGCGCGCCTTGGCGGGCGGGCGCCAATCCGGCGGCAAGGCGGGCGGCGTGCCATCCGGCGCCTCTTGGGGCAGTCCGCCGAAGGTGCGATCGAGCAGGCGCGCCAGCTCGGCTTCGTCGATGTCGCCGACCGCGGCGATGATCAGGCCATTGCGCGTCAGCAACGCCTTGGCGCGCTGGCGCACGTCTTCAGTCGCGAGGCCCTTCAAGTCCTCGGGCGTGCCGTCGGGATCGTTGGCATAGGGATGGCCGGCGAACTCGGCCTCGACGAAGGTGCGGGCCGCGACCGCACCCGGGCTCTGTTTCGCCCGGTTGAGCCCGGACAGCATCTGGGCGCGGCGCTGGTCGAGCATGTCGCGATCGAAGCGCGGTTCGGTGAGCGCCAGCCGCAAGAGCTCGAAGCCGTCGTCGCGGTTGGCCGACAGCACCCGCAGCGCTCCGTTCAGGCGGTCGAGCGAGGCGCCGAACCCGATCGAGGCGCCCGCCTCCTCGACGCGCAGGCGAAAGGTCTGGGCGTCGAAGCCGGCCGCGCCGTCGGTCAGCAGGGCGGCCATCAGGCTCGTGACGCCAAGCTTGCCCGCGGGATCCGAAGCGGTGCCGCCCGAGAAGGAGAAGGCAAGCGACACGGCCGGCGCGGTCTTGTCCTGCACCAGCCAGGCTTTCAGGCCAAGCGGCGTGGTCACGGTCTTGATCTCGACCGCGCCGGCGGTCCCGGGCAGCACCCCCACCAGCACTGGGACCAGCGCGATCAGCGCTGCGACGTAGGCGAGGAACGATCGCCTCACTTGCCGCCTCCGGTGCCGGTCAGCTCGGCCGTCACCAGGCCGTCCGGCCGCCAGACGTGGCGCGCCGCCGCGACGACCTCGGCCGCCGTCACGGCCGCGATTCGCTGCGGCCAGGCCTGGACGTCGGCGACGGTGCTGCCGGTCCCCAGCGCCGAGGCGAACACGCGCGGGCCTGTCGCCAGCGAATCCCGGCCGTAGATTGCGGCAGCCAGGAGCTGGTTCTGCGCCCGCTCGACCTCGTCGGCCTTCACGCCATCGTCGAGAAGGCGGCCGAGCTGCCGCCCGGCAGCCTCTTCGACCTCGGCGAGGCTGGCCGAACGCGCGGGATGGATGCCGATCTCGAAGGCGCTGAGCCCCAGGCTGTCGGCGCTGTAGGAGGCCCAGGCCGACAGCGCGACCTTGCTCTCCTCGACCAGCGCGCGCGACAGGCGGCTGGTCTCGTTGCCGCCCAGCAGCCGGGCCAGCACCTGCAAGGCGTAGGCATGCCGGGTCTCCCCGCTGCGGTAGGACGGGGCGAGCCAGGTGCGCCCCCAGGCGGGCTCGGCGACGCGCACGTCGGCGCGCGCCACGCGCTGCGGCAGGTCCTCCGCGCCGTGCGAGGGTCGCTGTCGCAGCCCGACCTCACGCCGCGGCACCGGGGCGTAGCTCTTCTCGGCCAGCGCGCGCACCTCGTCGGGCGTGGCGTCGCCGGCCACGATCAGGACGGCGTTGTTGGGCGCGTAGTGCTGCCGGTAGAAGGTCTCGAGGTCGCCAACGCCGAGGCGATTGATGTCGTCGACATAGCCGATGACCGGCACGCCGTAGGGCTGGTCGCGGCCGTAGAGCTTCTCCTGCACCACCTCCTCGAGCAGCGCGGCCGGCGAGCTCTCGGTGCGCATGCGGCGCTCCTCCAGGACCACCTGGCGCTCGGGCTGCAGCTCCTTGTCGGTGATGCGCAGGTCGGCCATGCGGTCGGCTTCCATGCGCATCACGAGGTCGAGGCGGTCGGGCGAGACGGTCTGGTAGTAGCCGGTGACGTCGAAAGTCGTGTAGGCGTTGTCGCGGCCGCCGTGGCTCGAGACGGTGCGCGAGAACTCGCCGGCGCCCACCGCGCCGGTACCCTTGAACATCATGTGCTCGAGGAAGTGGGCAACGCCGGTCTTGCCGACCACTTCGTCGGCGCTGCCCGCCTTGTAGATCACGGTCTGGCTCACGATCGGCGCGCGGCGCGAGGGCAGCACGACGACCTCGAGGCCGTTGGCGAGCGTGAAGCTCTCGACCGGTCGCGGCGTGACCGAGAACAGCTTGGCGAAAGCGCGCGTCGGGCCGAGTGCCGGCGCGAGCGCGACGGCACCCATCAGGGTGCGGCGGGAAATCATGCGGGCGCGCTCAGAAGATGCCTTCGAGCAGGCCGCGCTTGCGCCGTGTGATGGTCGGCGTGGCGCCCGAGGAGGGCTGGCCCGAGGCCTGCGAATCGCGCAGCCGCTGCTGCTCCTTGGTGGGATCGACGACGACGCCGGCCGGCGGGCTGTCCTGCCAGAAGATCAGGCTGTCGACGAACGACTTGTTGTTGTCGTTGATGGTCTTGGTGTCGTTGTTGACGCGGTTGCGGATGTCGGGGTCGATGGTGCCGCCCTGGCTGATCTTGGCGACCAGCGACTGCTCCGAGCCGGTGGCCGCCGTGGTGGTGCCGGGTCCCGCGCCGGGGGCCTTGGCTTGCTGGTTGCGGCCGGCCAGCACCGGCGACAGCGCTTCCTTGGCCTGCTCGGCCGGCGTCAGCTCCTGCGGCCGGGGCGCGCCGGGCGTCGGCGGCCGCAACTCGGCGTTGGGCGGCATGGTGAGCGGCGAGTGCGAGACGATCTTGAACTCGTCGGGCGACACCTTCTTGCCGCCGCCGATGTTTTCCAGTGCGCTGCAGCCGCCGAGCGCCAGCCCGAACAGGCCGGCGACCAGCGTCAGGGAGGCCGTCGAATAGAGACTCCTGCGGGGCATTGTTTGTCCTGGTGCGAACCTTGTTTGTGTGGCGATTTTTCCGTCGCGAGTTGGGCCGCATCAGGGCGCGCGTTTTCGTTCGCCGATCAGCGAATCGATCAGCATCAGCGCCACCCCCACGACGATCGCCGAATCCGCGACATTGAAGGCGGGATAGTGCCAACGGCCGACATGGAAATCAGCGAAATCGAACACCGCTCCCCAACGGGCACGGTCGATAACATTGCCGATGGCGCCCCCCATGACAAGGCCGATGCCCCAGCCGGTCAGTGGACGATCGGTGCGCCGCAGCCATATGAACAGGCCGATGCAGACGGCGATCGCGACCGCCGACAACACCCAAGGCGGCAGCGGCGAGCTGGCCATGAGGCCGAAGCTCACGCCGGTGTTCCAGACCTGGACGAGGCGGAAGAAGCCGTTGATCACCGGCACGATGCCGCCGGCGTGCACGACGTAGTCCAGCAGCAGCTGCTTGGACACCTGGTCGGCAACCAGCGTGGCGGCGACGATCACCATCGCCTGGCGTTCGACCCGCCTCATCTCTTCTCCTCCCTACGCGTAAGCGTGGGGAGGTGGCCCGCAGGGCCGGAGGGGTCGTGCGACCTCACTTGATTCATGACCCCTCCGTCCGCTTCGCGGACACCTCCCCTTCGCGGGCTCCGCGAAGGGGAGGTGAACTCACAGCCTCCTCGCAGCGGCGGCAGAGGAGCGGATGGGTCTTGGACTTGCCGACCTCCTCCAGGACCTGCCAGCAGCGGGCGCACTTGTTGCCCGCGGCAAGCAGCGGCTCGACGGCGACGCCCGCCACGTCGGGCAAGGTGAAGGCACCGGGAGGACCTTTTCCCTCGGCCAGCGCGCCGCCCGAGGTGATGCAGATCTCGGCGAGGTCGACGCCCTCCATGGCCTTCAGGTACTCGGGCGCGACGTGAACCCGCGGCGCGGCCTGCAGGCTCGATCCCATGCGCTTCTCGGCACGCTCCAGCTCGAGCGCGCCGGTCACGACACGGCGCAGCGCGCGCACGGTCTTCCACTTGTCGCCCAGCCCCTGGTCGAGCCACACCGCAGGGATGCTCGGATAGAGCCTGAGGTGCACGCTCTCCTTGTCGCCGTCGGGCACCTGCTTGGGCCGTGCCAGCCAGGCCTCCTCGGCGGTGAAGCAGGTGATGGGGGCGAGCCACGCGGTCAGGAAGGAGAACAGCTCGGCCATCACCGTGCGCGCCGCCCGGCGGCGCAGCGCCCCGGCAGCGTCGCAGTAGATCGCGTCCTTGCGGATGTCGAAGTAGAAGGCCGAGAGATCGATGGCACAGAAGTTGTGCAGCTCGGTCGCAATCTTGTGGAAGTCGTAGTCGTCGACCGCCGGCCGGAACGCCTGGTCGAGCTCGGCCAGCCGATGCAGCACCCAGCGCTCGAGCTCGGGCATGTCGGCATAGGCCACCGTCTCCTCGGCCAAGTAGCCGGCAAGGCTGCCTAAAAGGTAGCGCAAGGTATTGCGCAGGCGGCGGTAGGCCTCGGCCTGGTGCTTCAGGATCTCCGGGCCGATCCGCTGGTCCTCGGTGTAGTCGGTGCCGACCACCCAGAGCCGCAGGATGTCGGCGCCGTACTGGTCGCAGACCTCTTGCGGGGCGGTGATGTTGCCCAGCGACTTGGACATCTTGCGGCCCTGCTCGTCGAGCGTGAAGCCGTGCGTCAGCACGCCGTCATAGGGCGCACGGCCGCGCGTGCCGCAGCTCTCGAGCAGCGAGGAATGGAACCAGCCGCGATGCTGGTCGGAGCCCTCGAGGTAGAGGTCAGCCGGCCATTTCAGCTCGGGATTGCCCTCGAGCGTGAAGGCGTGCGTCGAGCCCGAATCGAACCAGACGTCCAAAATGTCCGTCACCTGCTCGAAGTCGTGGGCCTCGTACTTGTTGCCGAGGAAGCGTTCCGGCGGGCTCTCGAACCAGACGTCCGCGCCCTCGGCGCGGAACGCCTCGACGATGCGGCTCATGACCTCGGGGTCGCGCAACGGCTCGCCGGTCGCCTTGTTCACGAACACCGCGATCGGCACGCCCCAGGCGCGCTGGCGCGACACGCACCAGTCGGGCCGCGCCTCGATCATGCTGCGCAGGCGGTTGTAGCCGGCGGGCGGCACGAAGCGCGTGGCGTCGATCGCCTCCAGCGCCTTCTCGCGCAAGGTGCCGCCGATCGCCGCGATCGGCTTGTCCATGGCGATGAACCATTGCGGCGCGTTGCGGAAGATCACCGGCGCCTTCGACCGCCAGGAGTGCGGGTAGCTGTGACGGATGCGGCCGGTGGCCAAGAGCTTGCCGGCGGCATCCAGCGCCTGCGTGACGGCCTTGTTGGCGTCGCCCTTCACGCCTTCGCTCGTGTAGACGCGGCGGCCGGCGAACAATGGCACGTGCGGGTAGTAGCTGCCGTCCTCGGCCACGGTGTCGGGTACTTCGACACCGTTGGCGATGCCGAGCTCGTAGTCGTCGGCACCGTGGCCCGGCGCGATGTGCACGAAGCCGGTGCCGGCGTCGGCGGTCACGAAGGCGGCGGGGAACAGGCGAACGTCGAAGTCGTAGCCCCCCTTGGCGTCGGGATGGCCGCGCAGCGGATGCGCCGCCACGAGGCCCTCGAAGTCGGCCGGCGCAAGATCGACCAGCACCTTGGGCGTGAACTTCGCCTCGGCGGCGAAGGCATCCAAGAGCTCCTTGGCGACGATCAGCTTTTCGCCGGGCTTGGCGCGGCTGCCCTCCTCCGCGGCTTCGACCTCGGCCAGCACGTAGGCGATGTCGGGTCCGTAGGCCAGCGCGCGATTGCCGGGGATGGTCCACGGCGTGGTGGTCCAGATCGCGATCGCGGCGCCGTCGAGCTTGCCGTCCTTCGACTTGAGCACGGGGAAGCGCACGTGGACCGTGTCGGAGGTGTGGTCGTGGTACTCGATCTCGGCCTCGGCCAGCGCGGTCTTCTCGACCACGCTCCACAGCACCGCCTTGGAGCCCTTGTAGAGGCCGCCGTTCATCAAAAACTTGCCGAGCTCGTTCTCGATCACGGCCTCGGCCTCGTAGGCCATGGTCGAGTAGTAGTGCTCCCAGTCGCCCTCGATGCCCAGCCGCTTGAACTCCTCGCGCTGCACGCCGATCCAATGGTTGGCGAAGGCGCGGCACTGACGGCGGAACTCGCCGACCGGCACGGCGTCCTTGTCCTGGTTGCGGGCGCGGTACTCCTCCTCGATCTTCCATTCGATCGGCAGGCCGTGGCAGTCCCAGCCCGGCACGTAGTGGCTGTCCTTGCCCAGCATCTGCTGGGTGCGGGTAACGAGGTCCTTGAGGATCTTGTTGAGCGCGTGGCCGATATGCAGGTTGCCGTTGGCGTAGGGCGGGCCGTCGTGCAGCACGAACTTCGGGCGGCCCTTGCTCTCGGCCCGCAGGCGCTCGAACAGGCGCATGTCGGCCCAGCGCTTTAGAAGCTCGGGCTCCTTCTTGGGCAGCCCGGCGCGCATGGGGAAGTCGGTTTTCGGCAGGAAAACGCTGGATTTGTAATCGGTTGTCACAGGAAACTCGGCGCGAAAGGGAGCGAACATCGGCTGCCCACCGGACAATCCAGTCGGCAGTCGCAAGCAGGCATGATGACCCGGCCGCGGTCAGCGGACCGGGCGGATAATTCGCTCCTGCGGGGCCCCGGTGAACATGAGGCCGGCAATCTATGGACGGGGTCGCAGGGGGTCAAGGCGGCGACCCGCGGCCTTTGCGGCGCGATAGGTGTGCGAATCGGAATAAGTGGGCTCCGGGAGCGGGCAACGAGATTTCCGGGCGGCGCAGAATGACTCCGTGCAGCGATCCCGCGCGCTTCCTCAGCGGAGGATGCATTGCATCTAACCTTTCCAACCTTTGCGACCTTCCCGGATGGGGTCCCGGCCGCACGGCGCCCCGCTCCGATGGGCCGTTAGGCCAATTAGAGCAATTACGGCTACCGGCTGCCCTGTAGGAGTCCCGCAGTGCAGTCATCGCTTGCACGGTGCGGGGAGTTTCTGCCGACCATACGAGGCAAAAACTCGGACACGGCTGCTTGCAGTGCATGCGTCGGCATAGGCGGTCACGGCGGGTCTCCCTTGGCGCGAGCGAGCGGCGAGGGGCGGGATCGGCGCGACGGCGCAGGGCTCCCGATGAGACGAGTATATAGTGATACTAAACTAATTGTCAATTTATGCTGAAATCGTCGTCGACATGTTAGTCGCGCTGCCTGGCCACCGGAGGCGGGCGTCCAACATCTCGGGTCACGCAAACGGCTGGCGCAGAAGTCAACACGGGTGATAGTCACCGCTGGGCAAGAGTTCGGGTGATTGTCTCAGGCTTGACGGCAGGCCGACGTCGCCGGTGATCCGCGATGCCGCTCGGGGAGGGCCAAGAACAATGGCTGCGATCAAGCCCATGCTCTTGGGTGCATTTGCGCTCGCCGCGAATCTCGGGGCGCTCGGCTGCACCACCAAGACACCGGAGCCGCTGCAGGCGCAAGCGTGCCTGGCGTTGCCCAAGCCGCCCGACACGCTGCTCAAGCTCGCCGAGTGCTGCGCGGCCCGCCTCGACAGCAATCCAGGCTGCCGGCTCTATGACCAGGCCAACCAGTACGTAATCATCAAGGACAACGCCCGGGACAAGCCGCGAGCCTACCTGATCGTGCCCACGGTCAAGGTCACCGGCATCGAAGATCCGTTGGTCCTGAGCCGGCCCGTCGTCGATTTCTGGCAGTATGGCTGGGCGCGCTCGGCCACCTATCCCGGGCGACCGGCGTCCGACACGGCGCTCGCCATCAATTCCGCAGATGGGCGCACCCAGAATCAGCTCCACATCCATATTTCGTGCGTCAGGCACGACGTGAAGGACATCCTGCTGGGCAGCAAGATTTCCTCTTATCCGGGGCGAGCGATCACCCTGCGGTTGCCGCCACAACAGCACATCTATCAGGTCGTCAGGGCCGATGGCCTCGGCGGATCGCTGAGCCCGTTTGTCCTGATCCACGACAGTCCTGCCGGCCGCACGAACATGGCGAACCAGAGCATCGCCGTCGTGGGATCGTCGCGCGCCGGCGAGTATTTCGTTCTCAGCACGACCTATGCGGCGGACAATCCGGCTTTTGCCGAGGAGCTGCTCGATCAAAGCTGCAGCTAGCATTCACGCTGGCGAAGTCTCATGCTGATCGAAACAAGCGGACTGAGCGGGTGCATGCAGCGAACGGCTCTGGCATTTCACGACGCTGGCGGAACGAAGGTCGAGGCGATCGCGGGTGGCCAGTCTTGCTGGCGGTTCAGGCCGCATTTCCACGCCGGCGACGAGGTTGTGCGCATCCTTGCCGGCCGTGCCCGGCTGCGCCTTGGCTCGAGCTCAGCCGAGCTGGGCCAAGGCGATACGATCGTCGTGCCAGCCGGCGCCATCCATCGGTTCGAGCCCGTGGATGAGAAAGGCTGGGCTTTTTCGTCCGAGTTCATGCCGCGACCGGCCCAAGCGCAGGGGCAAGGGTGCTCGGACGCAGAGTCGGATGGCCTCGTCAGGCAGGTGAAACTGCTGCTCGCCGAACGTCCGGCGCTGCGCACGCAGGTCGAAGCGATTGCCAAGGCCTGTGCGGTATCCTCCGGCCATCTGGCGCGGACGTTTCGCCGTGCCACGGGAACCGGCTTGCACAATTTCCAGGTGCTGCTCGCGGTTCGCAAGGCCAAGGCGCTGTTGCAGGAGGGGGCTCCTCCTGCAGAAGCAGCCCTCGATGGCGGCTTCTACGATCAAGCCCATCTCAACCGCGAGTTCGTGCGGACGTTCGGCATGACGCCGGGAACCTTCCGATCGGCCTGGGCAGCCCACTGATCGGTTCTGCCCAGGATCAGATCTGGCCAAGATCAGTTCTGTCCAAGACGGGCGCGCGGCCGCGCCGCTAGGTTGCGGCATGACCACCTCATCGCCCTCCTTCGCCCTCGTGACCATCGCCGATCGCCGCACCTACTGGGTCGGCGGCCAATGCCAGGCCCTGATCGCCGGCGCCAACGAAACCGGCGGCCGCTACGCCTTGTCCCATTCGACCATTGCGGTCGGCGGCGGCGCCGCCCAGCATCGCCACGGACGTGAGGCCGAGGCCTTTTACGTCCTGTCGGGGCAGCTGCACTTTTCCGTGGTCGGCGAGCCGACGATGAACCTGCTGCCCGGCACGTTTCTTCATCTCGAGCCGGGACTCGACTACCGCTTCGAGGCCGTCGGCCCCGCTCCAGCCGAAGTCCTCATCCTCTATGCGCCGGCCGGGCTGGAACGCTTGATCGAGGCCGCGGGGATCGCCGATCCCGCCGACTCGGAGGGGTCGCGGCACGCAGCAGTGCGTTCCGTCGAAGAGGCCGAGACCTTGAAAGCGGCAGCACGCGCCTATGGCGTCATCTACGCCCGCAGTCCCAAGCCATGAGGACGTAGGCGTCGACAGCAAGCCTCTGCGCCGATAGCGCCTGACCGATAGCGCCTGCACATGGATGTCATAGGCAGTCGATATTTCAGGCAGCGGCGGTGCTCGGGCAGGGTGCGGCCATCCGAAAGGGGCAGAGGAGAGCCAGCATGAGGAAAGCCGTCGTCGCTGCCATCGTTGCAGCGTTTGCCGTTTTGCCGGTCACCGCGTCGGCCGATGACAAGGACAAGGTTCCCAATCTCGTCGGCACCTGGGAAGGCGAGCTGCACGGCATGTCCGCCGGCAAGGGACCCGGGCCGCGCGGCACCGATGGGACGTGGGAAAAGCCCGCCATGGAGGAGGGCAAGGTCATCACCCGCGTGACCGGGCAGCAAGGCAATTATTTCTGGGGCGTGCGCGAGTTCACCAACGGCTACAAGGTCAACTTCATGGGCATGCTGAGCGGACCCAACGCCGAGGTGATGGGCATCGCGGAGTCGGGCGCCCACTACTGGGGCAAGGTCAGCGACAACAAGATGCAGCTCTGCGTGGCGCACACGCCGATGGAAGGTTTCAAGCGGTTCGATCTCTCCTGCTCGAACCTGACGCGGAGCAAGTGACCGCGGCGATCGCCTGCCAGACATTTGCCGGCGTCGCCGGGCCGTCGAAGGCGGTGACGCCGAGCGGCGCCAGAGCGTCGAGGATGGCGTTGGCGATCGCCGGGAAGGCGGCAATGGCGCCTGCCTCGCCGCAGCCCTTCACGCCCAGCGGGTTGGTCGTGCAGCGGGTGGCATTGAAGCCGAGATCGAACGACGGCAAGTCGTCGGCGCGCGGCAGGGCGTAGTCCATGAAGGTCGCCGCTATAAGCTGGCCGGACTGCGGATCGTAGGTCGTGCGCTCGAGCAGCGCCTGGCCCGCGCCCTGCGCCATCGCGCCGTGCGCCTGGCCTTCGACGATCATCGGGTTGATCATCACGCCGTAGTCGTCGACGCCGACGTAGCGGTCGAGCGTGACCTGGCCGGTCTCGGGATCGACCTCGACCTCGACGACATGGGTGCCGTTGGGGAAGGTCAGATGCTCGCGCTTCCAGAAGTGATAGGTGTCGATCGGCTTGCCCTGCTCGCGGCCCAGCGCCGCGACCTCGATCAGCCCGACGGCGCGGTCGGTGCCCGAGACCACGAAGCGGCCGTCGGCGAAGCG
>JAFAKN010000266.1 GCA_019235415.1 Alphaproteobacteria bacterium | reverse complement strand
GTTTCGAAGCCGTGAATCATGGCGCCAACCCCGCGATGCACCGCACGCGCCGGCAGCGTAGCGCGGCTGCATTCGAGGCTGCAAGCTCAGCGGCGGCGTGAAATATTCCGGCCGGGAAGCCGGAGGAAAAATGTCGGATACGCTGCGACTCGATAATTATCTGGCGCGGATCGGTCGCAGCGGAGAGATCGCGCCCGATCTTGCGACGCTTGCGCGCCTCCATGCCGCGCACGTGGATGCGATCCCGTTCGAGAGCTTCGACCCCTTGCTGCGGCGCCCGGTTCCTCTCGATCTTGCCTCCCTCCAGGCCAAGCTCGTCGACAGCCGTCGCGGCGGATACTGCTTCGAGCAGAATCTGCTTTTCAAGGCGGTGCTCGACGCCATTGGCTTCACGGTCACCGGCCTGACGGGGCGCGTGCGTTGGATGTCGCGGCCCGACAGTCCGCTCGGCCCGCGCGAGCACATGATGCTCAAGGTCGATCTCGCCCAGGGTGCCTATCTGGCCGACGTGGGCTTCGGGGCCTGCCTGCTCGACGCGCCGTTGCAATTCAGGACCGACCTCGAGCAGCGAACCGCAATGGGGACGTTCCGGCTGAGCCAATCCGATGGCCTGTTGTCGCTGAGCGCAAGACAGCCGGCGGGCTGGCGGACGATGTACGTGTTCGATCTGCAGCCGCAGATCCAGGCCGATTACGAGCTCGGCAACTGGTACACGTCGACCAGCCCGCTGGTGCCGTTCCCCAGCATGCTGATCATGGAACGGCTCGGCCGCGACAAGCGCTACAAGCTGATCAATCGCACGTTCCTGGTCGAGGCGCGCGACGGAGTATTCCTCGGCGAGCGCCCGATCGCCAGCGCCGAGGAGCTGCGCCAGATCGTCGCCGAGACCTTCGGCGTGACCTTGCCCGCGCCGGCCGACGAGATCTTCCGCCGGATCGCAGGTTGACGCATGTCCTAGGCGTTCAGGGCGGCCAGAAACGCCACGGTCGACAGGCCGCCGAGGGCGCTGCGACAGCCGTGAAGCCAACCCCACTTCCGCACCAGCGCCCGACTGTCGGGACCGCCGTCCTTGGGATCGATGGCCATCAGCTTGTTGTTCGTGGGCATGATGCCGAGCAGCGTGTAGGGCCAATTCGCGATGATCAGCGCGGCCCCGACGAGCCACAGCCACTGCCCGGACTGCCAGCAGGCGATCAGCCCGAGCAGGAAACCGGCGATCGCCAGGCTCGCCTGCATAGCAAAGCCGCGTTTGTACGAGGGCTTCCATTCCACCAACAGGCCGCAATCGTCCAGCTGCAAGCGCGCCGGCTGCTCGGCCCAGTTGATGTAGAGCGCCGCGCCGGTGAACAGCGCAGCAACGATCAAAGCGAGATGTCCAGCCAGCATGATGCGCTCCGTATCGATTTGCGTCCGTGCGACATGATGTCGGCTCGGCGGCAGCGAACATGCCATCTTGACATAATGATGTCAACTGTGACATATGGTGACATATGACCAAGTTCAAGCGAACGCCGGCGGGCGATGCCCTGAGCGACCTGATCCTCGACCTGTTCAGGCTCAACAACCTGCTCGCGACGGCCGGCGATCGCCTGGTCGCGCGACTCGGGCTGACCAGCGCCCGCTGGCAGACCCTGGGCGCGGTCGTCGCGGCGGAACGGCCGCTGCCGGTCGCTTGGCTCGCTCGCGAGATGGGCGCCAACCGCCAGAACGTGCAGCGCATCGTCAACGACCTGCACCGTGAGGGCCTCGTGGCCTTCGCCGCCAATCCGCATCACCGACGGGCGCAGCTCGTCGTCCTGACCGACAAGGGCAAGAGGACGTTCGACGCGGCCATGCGATTGCAGGCGCCCTGGATCAATCGCCTTTCCGAAGGGCTATCGGCCAAGGACATCGCGGCGTTCCACCGGACCATCCTTGCCCTACGGCAAAAGCTGGAAGCCAGCGAGGCGGCCTAAAGCGTGATCAAGTCCATCCGTCATCCCGACCGGAGCCGAGCGAAGCGAGGCGTAATGGAGGGACCCTTTTTCGCGTCGTCACACACAAGAAAGGTCCCTCGACTTCGCTTCGCTGCAGCGCGGATCAAATCCGCGCGACTCGGGATGACGGGGGCTACAGGCCGCCCGGCGCCGCGGTCCAAATCCGGATAGGGGCGGTGCGGCCGCGCAACTCGCGGTCGCCGCCGTCCAGCAACGCGATGGGCAGCCGGGCCTCGCCGATCTGCTTCAGCACCGGGTCGGCGACGATCAGCGGCGTCTTGAGCTCGCGGGTCAGGGCCTGCAGGCGGCTTGCGATGTTCACCGTGTCGCCGATCACGGTGAAGGACAGCGTGTGCTGGGAGCCGACATCGCCCATCACCGCCGGGCCGTAGTTCACGCCGATGCCGATGCCGAGCGGCGGCTCGCCCTTTTCCGCCCGCGTCGCGTTCCAGGCCGCCAGCTCCTGCAGCATCAGGCCGGCCGAGCGCAGCGCATTCAGGGCGTCGTGCGGCGAGGCGGCGGGCAGGCCGAACACCGCGAAGATCTCGTCGCCGATGTACTTCTCGATGGTGCCGCCGCAGGCGAAGATCTGGCGCGCCATGCGCTCGTGGAACTCGCGCAGCATGCCGACGACGGCCTCCGGCGGCATGGCTTCCGCCATGCGCGTAAAACCCACGATGTCGACGAACAGCACGGCGACCTGCTGGCGGCGCACCGGGCCCAGCGGCTCGTCCTGCTCGGCCAGGAGGTCGACGATGTTGGGCGAGAAGTAGCGCGCGAGGTTGGCGCGCGCCCGCTCGGCCTCGGCGCGCTCGCGGTCGAGCTGGCGGACGAAGGCGATGGTCTCGAGCGTCTTGTCGATCGTGAGCTCGAGGTCGTTGAGGTCGACGGGCTTGGTGACGAAGTCGAAGGCGCCGCGGTTCATGGCGGTGCGGATGTTCTGCATGTCGCCGTAGGCCGAGACGATCACCGCCCGGGCCGGCAGACGGCGGGCGCGCAGCTCGGCGAGCAAGGTGAGGCCGTCCATCACCGGCATGTTGATGTCGAGCAGCAGCAGGCCGATGTCGGGCTCCTGCTTCAACGCCTCGAGCGCCTCCTCGCCGTGGCGGGCGAAGCGGAAGGCAAGGTCGCCCTTGCGGATGCGCTGGCGGAAGCGCTGCTTGATCAGGAGCTCGAAGTCGGGCTCGTCGTCGACCGCGAGGATTTTGGCGGGCGCGGTCATCGTAGGGGGGAATCCTGCGTCCTTTTTTCCTCTCCCCCGTTAGGGGGAGAGGTTAGGAGAGGGGGCTTCGACAGCCCGTGCAACCCCCTCTCCTTGCCTCTCCCCCTAGCGGGGGAGAGGAATGAAGAAGCAGGCGAAGCTGGTCTTCCCTTCACGCCTGCGCTCCGAGCTGCTGGAGCTGCTG
>JAFAKN010000706.1 GCA_019235415.1 Alphaproteobacteria bacterium | reverse complement strand
CAGCACGGCGTGCTGCGTGGCAAGACCCTAGTGGCAGGCGAGGTCGACGCGGCGCTGAAAAACGGCGTCGGCTTTTCCGCCACCATGCTGCTGAAGGACACCTCGCACCGCACGGTGTTCCCGGTCTGGCAGCCAGGCGCGGGCTTCGGCATGAAGGAGCTCGAGGGGGCGGGCGACGCGCTGATGCTGCCCGACCCGACCACCTTCCGCGCCCTGCCCTGGGCGCCCCATTCGGGCTGGATGCTGTGCGACATCTACTTCGCCGACGGCCGGCCGATGCCGCTCGACACGCGGCACGTCTACCGCCTCGCCCTGCAGGCGCTGGCCGAGCGCGGCTACGACTTCGTGGCCGGTCTCGAGGTCGAGTTCCATCTCTTCAAGCTCGACAGGGCGCGCCTCGCCGCGGGCGACGCGGGACAACCCGGCGCGCCGGGCGAGCCGCCCGAGGTGTCGCTGCTGAACCAGGGCTATCAGTACCTGACCGAGCAGCGCTACGACGAGATGGATCCCATCCTGGAGATCCTGCGCACCAACATCGTCGACCTCGGCCTGCCGCTGCGCTCGATCGAGGTCGAGTTCGGCCCCAGCCAGGTCGAGTTCACCTTCCGCGCCGGCACCGGCATGGAGCCGGCCGACGCCATGGTGCTGTTCAGGAGCGCCGCCAAGCAGGTGGCGCAGCGGCATGGCTACCACGCCACCTTCATGTGCCGACCCAAGCTGCCCAACGTCATGTCGAGCGGCTGGCACCTGCACCAGTCGCTCAGGGACCGCAAGACGCACGCCAACGCCTTCGTCGACGCCACAGAACCGCTGTCGCCGCTCGGCATGCAGTACATGGCGGGCCTGCTGCACCATGCGCGTGGCGCGGCGGCCTTCAGCACGCCCACGCTCAACGGCTACAAGCGATACCGCCCCTTCTCGCTGGCCCCCGACCGCGCCCTTTGGGGTCGCGACAACCGCGGCGCCATGGTGCGCGTATTGGGTGGGCCGGGCGATGCCACGACGCATCTCGAGAACCGGCTGGGCGAACCCGCCGCCAATCCCTACCTCTACATGGCGAGCCAGATCGTGAGCGGGCTCGACGGCATCGACGCCAAGCTCGATCCCGGCCCGTCGTCCGATCTGCCCTATCACGCCAAGGCCCCGCCGCTGCCGCGCTCGCTTGCGGAATCGCTCGCCGCGCTCGGCGAGGACAAGGCTTTGCGCGCGGGCTTCGGCGACTTCTTCGTCGATTACTACCGGAAGCTCAAGCAGGCCGAGATCGACCGCTTCAGCCTCGAGGTCAGCGACTGGGAGCAGCGCGAGTACTTTTCGCTGTTCTGACCCCCCCCGCCATCCCGAGCGAAGCGAAGCGAAGTCGAGGGACCTGTCTTCGGCGCCGACAAAGACAGGTCCCTCCGCTACGCCTCGCTTCGCGAGGCTTCGGTCGGGATGACGGAGAGTGTTGCACCCTCTCATCCCGGCCACCGCGAGGGGATCCTTGGTCTTGCCTCGACAATCCCCATATGGGGCCGATGTTCGACTTCCAGCCCACGCTCGTCCTCGACGAGCCGCATCAGTCGGGCGACGGCAGTTTCCCGACCGAAACCACTTCAAACGATCGTTCTCTCTTCGACGCCTACTCGCAGGCCGTGGTCGACGTCGTCGACCGCGTCGGCCCCTCGGTCGTGCGCGTCGAGACGCCGCCCGACCGCGAAAAGCGCACACGCGGCGGCACCGGCTCCGGCGTCGTGATTTCGCCCGACGGCTTGGTGCTCACCAACAGCCATGTCGTGCAGGGCGCGGCGGCCGTCCGGCTGGCGCTGCCCGACACGCGGACCGTCAAGGCCCGCGTGCTGGGCGACGACCCGCACACCGACCTCGCGCTCTTGCGCATCATCGACGACGTCTCGCTGCCGGCGGCCCGGCTCGGCAACTCCAAGACCTTGCGCCGCGGCCAGCTGGTCGTGGCGATCGGCAACCCGCTCGGCTTCGAATCGACCGTCACGGCAGGCGTCGTCTCGGCGCTCGGGCGCTCGCTGCGGGCCAGCACCGGCCGCCTGATCGACGACGTCATCCAGACCGACGCCGCCCTCAACCCCGGCAACTCGGGCGGTCCATTGGTGTCCTCGCGCGGCGAGGTCATAGGCATCAACACCGCGGTAATCGCCGGCGCCCAGGGCATCTGTTTTGCCGTCGCCAGCAACACCGCGAGCCACGTCGTGAGCGAAATCGTGCGCCACGGTCGCGTGCGGCGCGCCTATATCGGCGTGGCCGGCCAGACGGTGCCCCTGCCGCGACGGCTGGCGCTCGCTCTGGGCCTCGGCCAGACCAGCGGCGTGGCAATCGCCAGCCTGGAGCCTGACAGCCCGGCCGCCGCGGCCGGCTTGCAGGCCGGCAACATCATCCTGTCGCTCGACGACGAGCCGGTGACCGGCGCCGACGACCTCGTGCGGCTCTTGGGGGCGCACCGCATCGGAGTCGACGTCACCCTCTCGGTGATCGCCGGCGCCGAGCTGCGCAAGGTCGTCATCGTGCCCGCCGAGCGGCTCGCGAGCGCGGAGGCATGAAACCTATTGCCGTGGTGACGACGCTCGGCAGCCGCGCCGAAGCCGAGACGCTGGCGCGCACGCTGGTCGAGCGCCGGCTCGCCGCCTGCGCGCAGATCTCGGAGATCACCAGCCTCTATCGCTGGAAAGGCGCCGTGCAGCAGGAGCCGGAACTCCGCCTCCTGCTCAAGACCACGGACGCGCTCTATCCGGCGGTCGAGCAGGCGATCCGCGAGCTGCATTCGTACGAGCTGCCGGCGATCCACGCCTTCGCGCTGGAGCACGTCTTTCCGGCCTACGCCGCCTGGATCGAGGAGAATGTGGGTTAGCCGAACATCTGTCATCCCGAGCGGAGCGAGGGACCTTTTTCGGTCGCCTGAAATGTCCCTCGCCCTTCGCCCTCGGGATGACACTATTGGACCCGAGCCAGCACTGCCTCCGTCTCCGCAACCAGCGTCGCGACCAGCTCCCCGGCCGGCAGCTCGCGCGTCAGCGACGCCGCCTGGCCGCTCCACAGCGGCGTGAAATCGGCCGACCCCTTCGCTTCCGCCGCGACGCGCAGCGGATGCGCGGCACCCATCGCCAGCGGGAACGGCGGGGCATCGCTGCTGATCGGCCCCACCTCCCGAACGTAGCGGTTTACAATGGCGCGCGCCGGCCGGCCGGTGAACAGGTTGGTGAGCGCCGTGCTGTCGTCGTCGGCTTCCTTCAGGGCGGCGCGATGCAACGGCGCCGTCCGCGCTTCCGGCGTCAGGAGAAAGGCCGTCCCCATCTGCACGCCAGCGGCGCCGAGCGCCATCGCCGCGACGATGCCGCGCCCGTCGCCGATGCCACCCGCCGCGATCACCGGGATCTTCACCGCGTCGGCCACCTGCGGCACCAGCGCCATCGTCCCTGTCTGGCAGGCGAACTGGTCGGCCAGGAACATGCCGCGATGCCCACCCGCCTCGGCGCCTTGGGCAACCACCGCGTCGGCGCCATGAGCCTCCAGCCAACGGGCTTCCTTGACGGTCGTGGCGCAGCCGACGAGGACGATGCCGACGTCCTTCAGGCGCTGCGTCAGGGCCGCGTCCGGCAGGCCGAAGTGAAAGCTCACAACCTTGGGCCTGAGCTCCAGAACCACGTCGCACAGCGCCGCATTGAACGGCCGAATCGTCGGTCCCGACGGCGCCGGCGGAGCAAGGCCGAACTCGCGATAGTACGAGGAAAGGCAGGCGCGCCACCGGCTCTCGCGCTCGGCGTCCGTCTCGGGATCCTCATGGACGAAGAAGTTGACGTTGTAGGCGCGCCCCGTGCCTTGGCGCAGGACCTGCAAATCGGCGCGCAAGCTGTCGGGCGTCGCCGTGGCGCTTCCCAGCGAACCCAGGCCGCCCGCTTCCGAGACGGCGATGGCCATCGCCGGTGGCGCCACGCCGGCCATGGGCGCCTGGATGATGGGATGGTCGATGGCAAACAGGTCGAGCAGACGACGATCGGGCCAATTCATATCTTTCGCCTTCCTTCGCCGCGAGCTTAACATGCGCCGAACCCGAGCAAGGAAAGCCTCATGGAACTCTGGCAGTACGACGCGACCGAGCTGGCGCGCCTGATCCGCATCGGCCAAGCGTCAGCCCGCGAGGCGGTCGATTCGGTGCTGACCCGGCTGCACAAGATCAATCCAGCGATCAACGCAGTCGTGCGCGTGCTCGAACAGGAGGCCCATGCCGCCGCCGAGACGGCCGATGCCGCCCGGGCGCGCGGCCACGCGTTGCCGCCGCTGCACGGCGTGCCGGTGACGACCAAGGTCAATGTCGATCAGACGGGCCTGCCGACCGACAACGGCGTCGTCGCGCTGAAGGATTTCGTCGCCCACGAGGACAGTCCCGTTGTCGCCAACCTCAAGCAGGCCGGCGCCATCATCGTCGGCCGCACCAATGCGCCGGCCTTCTCCATGCGCATCTTCACCGACAACGCCCTGCACGGCCGCACGCTCAATCCGCGCGATCCGTCGGTGACCCCGGGCGGCTCGAGCGGCGGCGCAGGTGCTGCGACCGCGACCGGCATCGGCGCCATTGCCCATGGCAACGACATCGGCGGCTCGGTGCGCATCCCGGCCTATTGCAACGGCGTGGTCGGCCTGCGTACCGGCTTCGGGCGCATCCCCGGCTTCAATCCTAGTGCGCCCCAGGGCCGGCCGATCGGCTCCGTCTTGATGGCCGTGCAAGGTCCGCATACCCGCACCGTGCGCGACGCTCGGCTGGCGCTCGAGGTGATGGCGCGCGGCGATCGCCGCGACTGGCGGTGGAACGACGTGCCGATGCAAGGTCCGCCGCCGGCGCGGCCCATCAAGGTGGCGATCGTGCCCGAGCCGCCGGGCGGGCCGACGCACGCCGCGCAAGCCGCCGCCGTGCGGCAGGCCGGCAAGCATCTGCAAAGCGCCGGCTACGTCGTCGAGGAGATCGCCCCGCCCGACATGGAGCGCGGCGTCGAGCTTTGGCACATGATCTGCGTCACCGACGTCTTCGGCGGGCTGTGGCCGCAGATGCAGAAGCTGGGCGATCCCGACGGCATTGCGTCCATGAAGGGCTGGCTTGCGCTCCACCAACCTGTCGACCTCGCGACCTACATCGCGGCCCTGACCGAACGCGAGGGGCTGCTGTTGCGCTGGATGACCTTCTTCCTGCAATGGCCGCTGGTCAT
This sequence comes from Alphaproteobacteria bacterium, assembly GCA_019235415.1. Lineage (GTDB taxonomy): Bacteria > Pseudomonadota > Alphaproteobacteria > Reyranellales > Reyranellaceae > Reyranella. The sequence goes on along the minus strand of JAFAKN010000706.1, from coordinate 99 downwards.
CCTGCCCACGCTCGCCGACCTCCCGCCAGCCCAAGTTCGCGACGTCGAGCCGGATGGCCAGAAGGAGGTGCTCACCTCGATGCGCACCGCCCTGCTCGC
>JAFAKN010000691.1 GCA_019235415.1 Alphaproteobacteria bacterium | reverse complement strand
CGGCCACAAGCTCTTCACGCTTCTCTACGTGGCACCGGACGGCAAGCGCGTGAAGCGGCTCTATACCAACATGCCGAAGGAATATCCGGTCGGCGGCTACAAGCCGGTGACGGAAAGCGATTGGCACAAGCGGGTGATCGGCGAGCGGCGCGCCTGGGTCGGTTACAATTATGACGACGTCAAATGGGCCTTCTTCGACCACGAGCTGATCCGCTCGCTGGGCTGTGAATCGGCGATCAACCAGCCGGTGGTCTATGCAGGACGTGTGCTTGGAACCATGAACCTGCTCGATGCCGCGGGCCACTACAAGGAGACCGACCCAGCCAGCATCGAGCCCTTCGCTGCGCTCCTCGTCGGCCCATTCCTCGATGCCATCGCCGCCGACCCGGGTTGATGACTGAGCCAAAGACCGGTGGAGCGTGCGAGCGCTCAGAGAGCTTTAGGCGCGAATACCGAACTGACGCTCGATCGCGTCCTGTCCCATACGGTCGAAATCGTCCGGCACTTCTATCTCTCCCGCCAGGAATCCGAGGCGGCGAGGCGCTCGTACATTTTCCGTAGCAATCGGGATCACCTTGACCAGTGGCATGCCGCCTCTTGCAATGATGAATCCTTCGCCCTCGACTGCGGCGCGCTCGGTCTCGGCCTCGAGAATGTCGATGGTGCGCATGGATATCCAGACGGCGCTGTCAACTCCCCTTAGCTATGAGGGTTCCTTCGCGCAAGTCGCCGGGCGTGCTAGACGGACCAGCAGCCGCTCCTGGCATGATCGCCGTAAGCGCCCCATATCCGAAGTCCAGCAAGGAGTTAGTGCATGAATGCCGTGTTGGGCGAGCTGCCGACCTGGAACCTGGCGGATCTCTACTCCAGCCCGACTGGGTCGGATCTCGACGCCGATCTCAAGCGCGCGGCAGCCAATGCTGAAGCCTTCGCCAAAGCGTACGAAGGCAAGGTCACGATACTCGACGGCAAGACGTTGGCCGAGGCGGTCGCCCAGTACGAGGCGCTGAGCGACCTGACGGGTCGCATCGGCTCCTATGCCTCGCTGTATTATGCCCAGGACATGGCTGATCCCGAACGCGGCCGCTTCTCGCAGAACGTCTCCGAGGCGCTGAACGACATTTGGGCCAAGCTTCTGTTCTTCAAGCTGGATATCAATAAGATCGAGGACGACGCTCTGGCGACCAAGCTCCAGGAACCTGCGCTCGAGAAGTATGCGCCGTGGCTGCGCGACGTACGGATTTTCCGGCCGCATGATCTGTCGGACGAGCTGGAGAAGTTCCTGCACGACCACTCGGTGGTCGACGCGACGTGGTCGCGCCTGTTCGACGAGACCATCGCTCGGCTGCGCTATCCATTCCGCGGCGAGCAGCTGACCGAGCCGCAGATCCTCGACAAGCTCTCCAACAAGGACGTGGCCGTCCGCAAGGAGGCCGCCAAGTCGTTCGGCAAGGTGCAGGGCGACAACATCGGCGTCTTCTCGCTGATCACCAACACCTTGATCAAGGACAAGGAGATCGGCGACCGTTGGCGCCGCTACGAGCGGCCGCAGTCCTATCGCAACCTCGCGAACGTCGTCGAGGACGAGGTCGTCGATGCGCTGGCCTCGGCGGTGAAGGCGGCCTATCCGCGCCTGTCGCATCGCTACTACAAGCTCAAGGCCAAGTGGTTCGGCGTCGACACCATGCCCTATTGGGATCGCAACGCGCCGCTGCCCGAGCATGACGATCGCACCATTCCGTGGAACGAAGCCGAGCGCATCGTGCTCGACGCCTATCATGCCTTCTCGCCGGAGCTCGCCCATGTCGGGCAACAGTTCTTCGGGACGGGCTGGATCGACGCGCCGCCGCGGCCGGGCAAGGCACCGGGCGCTTTCGCCCATCCCACGGTGCCGTCGGCACATCCCTATCTGCTGCTGAACTACCAGGGCAAGGTGAGGGATGTCATGACGCTCGCCCACGAGCTCGGCCATGGCGTGCACCAGGTGCTGGCGGCGCGACAGGGGCCATTGATGGCCGACACGCCGCTGACCCTGGCCGAGACCGCGTCGGTGTTCGGCGAGATGCTGACCTTCCAGTCCTTGCTGAAGACGGCGCCGGACAAGGCGGCGCGCAAGGCCATGCTGGCCGGCAAGGTCGAGGACATGCTGAACACCGTGGTGCGCCAGATCGCCTTCTACGAATTCGAATCGCGGCTGCACATGGAGCGGCGCAAGGGCGAGCTGACGCCCGAGGCGATCGGCGAGGTGTGGATGGCCGTGCAGAGCGAGAGCCTCGGGCCGGCCTTCACCTTCGACGAGGAGTACAGGCACTACTGGTCCTACATCGGCCACTTCATCCATGCGCCGTTCTACGTCTACGCCTACGCCTTCGGCGACTGCCTTGTGAACTCGCTCTATGCCGCCTACCAATCGGGCCAGAAGGATTTTCAGAGCAAGTATCTCGAAATGTTGAAGGCGGGCGGCGTCAAGCGCCACAAGGAGCTTTTGGCGCCGTTCGGCCTCGACGCCTCGGACCCGGGATTCTGGGACCGGGGCCTCGGCGTGATCTCGGGCTTCGTCGATGAGCTCGAGACGCTCTGACTGGAGCGCGGACTTCCCGGTCCGCTCATGGCGCATGTCGGCGCATTCAAATGCGCCTGACGCGGACCGGGAGGTCCGCGCTCCAATGAGCATAAAACCCAGCCATGACTGACGAAAGCGACTCCTTCACGGGCCGGCTTGGCCGCTATGCCAAGGTCGGCGCCTCGGTCGGCGGCCTGGCGGCCAGGCTGGCCGGCCAGCGTTATCTCGGCTGGAACCTCGACCGCGACAGGCATGCATCGGAATTGAAGGCAGCGCTGGGCGGGCTGAAGGGGCCGCTGATGAAGGCCGCGCAGCTCATCGCCACCATCCCCGACGCCCTGCCGCCCGAGTATGCGCGCGAGCTGGCGCAATTGCAGGCCAATGCGCCGGCGATGGGCTGGGCCTTCGTGCGCCGCCGCATGACGAGCGAGCTGGGGCCGGGTTGGCCCTCGAAGTTCGCGAAGTTCGACAAGGAAGCCTCGTTTGCCGCGTCGCTGGGCCAGGTCCATCACGCGCTGCTGCCGGACGGCACCGAAGTGGCGGCTAAGCTGCAATATCCCGACATGGCGTCGGCGCTGGAGGCCGACCTCAACCAGCTGAAGCTGGTGTTCGCCGTCGGCCAGCGCTTCGACCCGGCCATCCGCACCGACGAGATCCACGCCGAGATCACCAATCGGCTGCGGGAGGAGCTCGACTATCGCCGCGAGGCCAAGCACGTGGCGCTCTATCGCCATATGCTGCGCGACGAGCCCGACGTGCACGTGCCCGAGGTCATTCCCGGCCTGTCGACCGAGCGGTTGCTCAGCATGACATGGCTGAAGGGCGAGCCCCTGCTGACGTGGAAGGAGCGCTCGCAGGAGGAGCGAGACAGGCTGGCCGTCAACATGTTCCGCGCCTGGTACGTGCCGTTCTACTTCTACGGCGTGATCCACGGCGATCCGCATCTCGGCAACTACACGGTGCGGCCCGACGGCTCGGTGAACCTGATGGATTTCGGTTGCGTGCGCATCTTCCCGCCTCGCTTCGTGCGCGGCTCGATCGAGCTCTACCGCGCGCTGATGACCGACGACCTTCCACGCGCCGTGGCGGCCTACGAGGATTGGGGCTTCACCGGCCTCAGCCACGAGATGATCGTGGTGCTGAACCGCTGGGCCGCCTTCCTGTACGGGCCGTTGATGGACGACCGGCCGCGCCGCCTGACCGAAGGCATCGCCGACGGGCATGGCCGCGACATGGCGCAGAATGTATTCGGTGAGCTGCGCCGCATGGGCGGTGTGCGACCGCCGCGGGAATTCGTCTTCATGGATCGCGCGGCGATCGGATTGGGGGCGGTCTTTATCCACTTGCGTGCATCGATCAACTGGCATCGACTGTTCGAAAGCCTTATTCACGATTTCGACGTGGAGGCACTGGCCGAGCGCCAGGCGGAAGCATTGGGGGCGGCCCGGCTATGAACGTCGAAGGTCTGCGGGTCCTGCCGAGCAGGCACGGCCCGGCCGAGACGCTGGAGCGTCTGGAGGCGGCCGTCCTACGGAACGGGCTGAAAATCGTGGCGCGTATCGATCACGGCGCGGCGGCCAAGGTGGCGGGTGTGGAGCTGCGGCCCACGGTGCTGGTGATGTTCGGCAGCGCTGGGGCGGGCGCGCCGACTATCAAGAGGGCGCCGACGTTGGCCATCGATCTGCCGCTCAAGGTGTTGGTCTGGGAGGACGAGAACGGCGCGACCAGAGCGGCCTACAACGATGCGGCCTGGCTGTCGCACCGCCATGGCCTCGCCGACCAGGCGATGGTCGACGTGCTCGACGAGGTGATGGCCAACGTCGTCGGGGAAGCCGTGGCATGAACATCCTGGTGACGGGCTCCTCGGGCTGGCTCGGCCAGACGCTGGTGCCCAGGCTGCAGCAGGAAGGCCACACGGTGGTCGGCCTCGATCTCGTTCCGGCGTCGACCACCCACGCCGTCGGGTCGGTGGTCGACCGGGCGCTGGTGCGTCGGACGCTGCAGAACAACGGCATCGACGCCATCGTGCACGCCGGCGCCCTGCACAAGCCGCACGTGGCGACGCACCCGCCCTCGCAGTTCATCGCCGTCAACGTGCAGGGCACGCTGAACCTGCTCGAAGAAGCCTGCGCGCCGGGCTCGGCGGTCGATCGCTTCGTCTTCACCTCGACCACCTCGCTCATGATCAGCCACGAGATCCGGTCGGGACGCGACCGCGGCGTTTCGCGCGCCGTGTGGATCGACGAGGAGATGGCGCCGCTGCTGCCGCGCAACATCTACGGCGTCAGCAAGCTCTCGGCCGAGCATCTCTGCCGCATGTACCACGAAAGCCACGGCCTGCCTGTGGTCGTGCTGCGCACCGCGCGCTTCTTCCCGGAAGAGGACGACATGGCGCACGAGATCATTCAGTCGGGCGAGAACACCAAGGCCAACGAGTTCCTCTATCGCCGGCTTACCGTCGAGGACGCCGCCGAGGCCCACGTGGCCGCGCTGCAGCGCGCGCCCCAGCTCGGGTTCGATACCTTCATCATCTCGGCCTTGACGCCGTTCCATCCCGACGACTGCGAGGAGCTGATGCACGACGCGCCATCGGTAGTGGCGCACTACTATCCGCGCTATCGCGCGATCTATGCGCGGCGCGGCTGGACCATGTTCGAATCGATCGACCGGGTCTATGACGCCGGCAAGGCGATGCGCCGGCTGGGATTCGTGTCCCGCACCGGGTTCGGGGAGATTCTCGATCAGCTCGAATCTCCCGGACCGCGCGCGTCCCGCGCGCTTCATGAGCGCGCGGGACGCGCGCGGTCCGAAGACGACCGAAATCCTAGTCCCTGACTCTCGGCATCAAGATCAAGTCCCAGGGGCTGGGGACGTCGCCATGCGGCACCCAGACCAGCGCCGGGGCATCGAGGGCGAAGGCCTTGTGCAGGGCCGCCTCCAGCTCGCGCGCGTCCAAGGCCTTGAACGAGGCGACGCCAAATGAATCGGCGAGCTTGCAGAAATCGGGGTTCTGCAGGTCCGAGGCGATCAGGCGGTTGCCGTAGCGCTCCTGCTGGATGCGCTTCACATTGCCGAACGAGCCGTTGTCGAACACCACGACCACGACGGCGAGCTTGTGGCGCGCCGCGGTGGCGAGCTCGCCGACCTGATAGAGAAAGCCGCCGTCGCCGGCGATGGCTAAAACCTTGCGGTGCGGCATCGCGGCCTTGGCGCCGAGTGCCGTGCCGAAGCCCCAGCCGAGATTGTCCTGATAGCCCGGCGAGAGGAACGTGCGCGGCTGCTCGATGGGCAGCGCGACGCGCGAGGCGAAGCCGATCTGCGACACCTCGTCGACGAAGATGCCGTCCTGCGGCAGCGCGGCGCGGATCGCCTTCAGGAAAGAAACCTGCGGCTCCAGTCGCGACAGCCGCTCGGCGAGCCACGCGCGGTGAACGGCGAACTCCTGCTGTCGCGACGCGCGCGGGCGAATGTATTTGGGCAGCGCCTCGACCAATGCGCGCAGCTGCGGCTTGGCATCGCCGACGATGGCGACGTCGGGCTTGCGCAGCCGCTCGTGCTCCTCGGGGTCGATGTCCAGCCGCACGACCTTGAGGTTGGCGTCGATGCCCCAGCTACCGTTCTGGATGAAGAAGCGCGTGCCGACCGCCAGGACGGCGTCGGTCTCCTTCCACAGGCGATGCCCCACCGGCAGGTCGACCGCCAGCCGATGCGAGCTCGGCACGATGCCGCGGCCGCGCCGATAGGAGCAGACCGGTGCCTCCAGCATCTCGGCCAGTTGCAGGACCTCGGTACCGGCCTCGATGGCACCGCCGCCCAGCACGATCATCGGCCGCTGCGCGGCGCCCAGGACCTTGGCCGCCGCCGCGATGATCTCGTCGTCGATTGTCTCGACGGCCTTGGCCAGGGGCTCGTCGATCAGCGCGACCTGGGAACGCTTGGCCCAGGTATCGAGCGCACATTCCAGTGCCACCGGGCGGGGCCGTCCGGACGTGGCCTGCCAGATCGCCTGCGAGACGAGGGTGGGCGCCTCCTGGGGGCTACGGATGCGCTCGGCCCATTTGGTGATGTGCCGCAAGAGCCCGAGCTGGTCGTGGATCTCGTGCAGGTGCCCATGACCTTTGTCGATGTCGGCCTGCGGGATCTGGCCGATAAGGCCGACCACCGGCGCGTTCATGCCGTACGCCGTCAAGAGCGCGGCGCCGGCATTCAGCATGCCGGGACCGGGCACGACGGCGAAGGCCTGCGGCTTGCCGGTGGCGAGCGCCGCGCCCAGCGCCATGTAGGCTGCCGTCTGCTCATGACGCGGATGGATGACGCGCAGCCGGTCGCCGGCATGATAGAAGGCGTCGAACAGCGGATCGCTGTGAAGGCCGGGCAGGGCGTATACCGTGTCGAGGCCATGGCGCAGGAGGGTTTCGACCGTGGCTTCGGCCGTACTGAGGCGCGGCATCGCGTCGATTTACCGATGTGACCGGACGCGATCAAGGCAGTGGGCAAGTCAGCGCGCAAGGCAGCGGGCAAGGCAGCGGGCAAGGCAGCGGGCGTGCGGCTGATCCTGTTCGCGATCCTGGGCATCGGCGCGGTGGCGCTGGCCGTGTCGCTGCTGGCGTGGTTGGCCGAGCGCCAGCTCTATCGCACCGCCCAGTCGGTCTCTTTTGCCGATGCCGCGCAGGTGCCGGCGACCGACGTCGCGCTGGTGCTGGGCACGGCGCCGATCGGGCCGGAGGGCGGCCCCAACCGCTACTTCGTCTATCGGCTCGACGCGGCCGCGGCGCTGTGGAAGGCGGGCAAGATAAAATACGTCATCGTGAGCGGCAGCGGCGAGGAGCCGGACGCCATGCGCGCCGGCCTCATCGAGCGCGGCGTGCCGGCACAAGCGATCTACCGCGATGCGCGCGGCTATCGCACCTGGGATTCGGTGCTGCGCGCTCGCGACGTGTACGGCCAGAAGCGGCTGGTCATCGTCTCGCAGCGCTTCCATCTCGATCGCGCGCTGTTCATCGCCCGCCACGAAGGCCTCGACGCCGCAGGCCTGGAAGCCCGCGACGTCGACTCGCCCTACAGCATCTTCACCGAGCTGCGCCGGTTTCCCTCGGCGTTGCGCGCCTACTTCGACGTTTGGACCAGCGCCAAGGCACCGGCCGATCGCAAGGTGACTATCGGAGCCGACCCTCCGGCTTGACCGCCATGTCGCGCAGCTCGGGTACCGGCGAGACGACCGGCAGGCCGGCGAAGTGCGCGTCGAGATTGCGCCGCACCAGGTTCGTCATGCGCCGCTGCGCGTGCTCGGTGCCGCCGCCGAAATGCGGCGTCATCACCAGGTTGTCGAGCGGCAGCAGCTCCTGTCCCTCGTACGGCTCCTCGTCGAACACGTCGAGCGCGGCGCCCTCGATGACGTTGTTGCGCAGCGCCTCGGCCAGGGCGGCTTCGTCGACTGCCCAGCCGCGGCTGATGTTGACGAGATGGCCGCGCGGCCCCAGCGCCTCGAGGACGGCGGCGTCGATGATGTGCCGGTTGGAGGCGTCGGAGCGCAGGCTCACGATCAGGTAGTCGGCCCAGGTCGCGAGCCCGATCACGTCGGCGAAGTAGGGGTAGTCGACGTCGCTGCGCTTGGTGCGGTTGCAGTAGCCGATCTCGACATCGAAGCCCTTGATCCGCTTGGCGATCTCCATGCCGATGGTGCCCAGCCCCAGGATACCGAGCTTGCCGCCGCTCAGCCCGGCGATCGGCCCGAAGCGGTTGGGGATGCGCTTGGTCCAGTCGCCGCGGCGGATCATCTTGTCGGCGCGCACGATGCGCCGCGTCGAGGCGAGCAATATGCCGATCGCCATCTCGGCGACGTCGGGCGCATTGGCGTCGGCGCCGTGCGTCACCATGATGTTGCGGCGCCGGGCAGCCTCGAGGTCGATCCGTTCGTAGCCCGTGCCGTAGCAGCAGATCAGCGACAGGCGCGGCATCGCGGCCATGAGCACGTCGCGGACGCCGACGCTGCCGGTGGTCACCAGGGCCTGGACGTGCGGCTGGGCGGCAGGCGGAACCAGCCCAGGGTCGGGCTTGTCCATGTGCCCGGCGATCTCGTAGCGCTCGGTCAGCGCGGCGAGGGTGGTCTTGGTGAAATGGAAGCCGGTGAGGATGACGGGACGCTGGGACATGGTCTCGTAGTATGACTGGCCTGCGTCAGCGGTAAATCTGCTTCTTGCACGCGGCGAAAATCCGCCTTGGCAAAGAAGGCGGTGCTGTGCAAGGTGCCGCCGCGCCCGAGCTGGAAGCTTCCCAATCCGACCGAATACTCCAATGAAAATTGCGATTTTCAAAGAACGCCGGCCATACGAGACCCGTGTGGCCGCGACCCCCGAGACCGTCAAGAAATTGAAGGGTCTCGGCGTCGAGGAGATCGTGATCGAGGCGGGAGCCGGCACAGCGGCTGCCTACACCGATCAAGCCTACGGCGAAGCGGGAGCGACCATCGTGCCGGATGCGGCGGCGGCCGCACAGGCGGCCGACGTCATCTTCAAGATCCAGCGGCCGATGGCGGCGGCGGAAGGCGTCGACGAGCTCAGCCTGCTGCGGCAGGGCCATGTGCTGATGTCGCCATTGTCGGCCCTGACCGACCGCGAGCTGGTCCAGGCCCTGGCCGGCAAGGGGGTCACGGCCTTCGCGCTGGAGCTGATCCCGCGCATCACCCGTGCCCAGTCCATGGACATCCTGTCCTCGCAGGCGAATCTTGCCGGCTACAAGTCGGTGCTGCTGGCGGCCAACCACTTCGGCCGCATCTTCCCCCAGATGATGACGCCGGCCGGCACCTTGGCCCCGTCGCGCGCTTTCATCATGGGTGTCGGCGTCGCCGGTCTGCAGGCGATCGCCACGGCACGCCGGCTCGGTTGCGTCGTGACCGCGACCGACGTGCGGCCGGCAACCAAGGAGCAGGTGCAGTCGCTCGGCGCCAAGTTCGTGGCGGTCGAGGACGAGGAATTCAAGGCGGCCGAGACCGCCGGCGGCTATGCCAAGGAGATGAGCGCGGAATATCGCGCCAAGCAGGCGGCGCTGGTGGCCGACCACATCAAGACCCAGGACATCGTCATCACCACCGCGCTGATCCCGGGCCGCAAGGCGCCCGTGCTGGTCACCGAGGAGATGGTGAGCACCATGAAGCCGGGCTCGGTGATCGTCGACATGGCGGTCGAGCAGGGCGGCAACTGCCCGCTCTCGCAGTACAACGTGATCGTCGACGTGCGCGGCGTGAAGGTCATCGGCCCGGCCAACCTGCCGGGCGAGCTCGCGACCGACTCTTCGGCCCTGTTCGCGCGCAACCTCTTGAACTTCATCACGCCCCTGGTCGACAAGGAGACCAAGGCGCTCAGGATCGACACCAAGGACGAGGTCGTGAAGGGCACGCTGGTGACCCAGAGCGGCCAGATCGTGCATCCGGCCCTCGTGCAGGCGGCGTCGTGAGCTGCCTTTCAATCCAGCCCCTCTGTCATCCCGAGGCCGAAGGCCGAGGGACCTTTCAGGCATCAGGAAAGGTCCCTCGCTGCGCTCGGGATGACAGCGTGGGCTGGCCACAATCCAGGAGACACTGATGGATGACAGGCTTGCCGGCGAAGCGGCCAAGCTCGCCTCACAGGCGCAGGATCTCGCGAGCAATCTCAAGACCCTGGCGCAGCAGGCGATCGACATGGCGGCGCAGGCCACGCCGGCGGTGTCCGACGGCCACATGCCGTTCGTCACCCTGCTCACCATCTTCGCGCTGGCCTGCTTCGTGGGCTACTACGTGGTATGGCGGGTGACGCCCGCGCTGCATTCGCCGCTGATGGCGGTGACCAACGCAGTGTCGTCGGTGATCATCGTCGGCGCCCTGCTGGCCGCCGGCCTGCGCGGGCTGGGCGCCGCCCAGCTGTTCGGCGGCATCGCCGTCGCACTGGCTGCGGTCAACATCTTCGGCGGCTTCATTGTCACGCATCGCATGCTGTCGATGTTCAAGAAAAAGCCGGTCAGGAAGTAGGCGGGCAGGGGGACAGGCGGAATGCTCAGCCACGAATTGGCCGCGTACGGTTATCTGATCGCGGCCATCTGCTTCATCATGGCCCTGCGGGGCTTGAGCTCGCCGGAGACGGCGCGCGGCGGCAATCTCTACGGCATCGTCGGCATGGTGGTGGCGATCATCGTCACGGTGGCCACGCCGGGCGTGCTGTCGCCGTGGCTGATCATCGTCGGCCTGTTGATCGGCGGCAGCGTCGGCACCGGGGTGGCCCTGCGAATCCAGATGACGGCCCTGCCGCAGCTGGTGGCGGCATTCCACTCCCTGGTCGGCCTGGCCGCCGTGTTCGTGGCGGCGGCGGCCTTCGTCTCGCCCGAAGCATTCGGCATCGGCACGCCGGGCCGCATCCAGACCCACAGCCTGATCGAGATGGGGCTCGGCACCATCATCGGCGCCATCACGTTCACCGGCTCCGTCGTGGCCTTCGCCAAGCTGCAGGGCCTGGTCTCGGGCGCGCCGCTCATCTTCCGCGGCCAGCATCCGCTGAACGCGCTGATCGGGGTGCTGCTGCTGGTGCTGCTGGTGTGGTTCGCCGCGCGCGGCCATGCGGCGACCTTCGTCCTGCTGATCGTGCTGTCGCTGGCGGTGGGCTTCCTGCTGATCCTGCCGATCGGCGGCGCCGACATGCCGGTCGTGGTGTCGATGCTCAACTCCTACTCGGGCTGGGCGGCGGCCGGCATCGGCTTCACCTTGAGCAACACCGCGCTGATCGTGACCGGCGCGCTGGTCGGCTCGTCGGGCGCCATCCTGAGCTACATCATGTGCAAGGGCATGAACCGCTCGATCTTCAACGTGATCCTGGGCGGCTTCGGCACCGACACCTCGGCGGCGGGCGCCGCGCGGGCCAAGACCGACCGGCCGGTCAAGGCGGGCTCCGCCGAAGACGCGGCGTTCGTCATGAAGAACGCCCAGTCGGTGATCATCGTGCCGGGTTACGGCATGGCGGTGGCGCAGGCCCAGCATGCGCTGCGCGAGATGGCCGACATCCTGAAGAAGGACGGTGTGCAGGTCCGCTATGCCATCCATCCGGTGGCCGGCCGCATGCCGGGTCACATGAACGTGCTGCTGGCCGAGGCCAACGTGCCCTACGACGAGGTGTTCGAGCTCGACGACATCAACCGCGATTTCGCCTCGACGGATGTCGCCTTCGTGATCGGCGCCAACGACGTCACCAACCCGGCGGCCAAGACCGATCCGCATAGCCCGATCTACGGCATGCCGATCCTCGACGTCGAAAGGGCGCATACCGTGCTGTTCGTGAAGCGCGGCATGGCCTCGGGCTATGCCGGCGTCGACAACGAGCTGTTCTTCCGCGACAACACCATGATGCTGTTCGCCGACGCCAAGGTGATGTGCGAGAACATCGTGAAGGCGCTGGAGGGCTCGGCGCACTAGACGGGCGGCATGGAGCTCGCGATCGCCGAGGAAACGGACCCGGGGCGGCGACGGCAGATCCTCGAGAAACTGACGGCGCGCTTGCCGCAATGGTTTGGCCGGCCCGAGGCCAACCGGCACTACGCCGAGCAGGCCGAACGGCTCGAAGCTCTGGTTGCTCGGATCGGGAAGCGAGCCGTCGGACTGCTGCTGCTCAAGCGACATAGCGACGTTAGCGCGGAGATCTACTGGCTCGGCGTCGAGCCCGAGCATCATCGCCGAGGCATCGGACGGAGACTGTGCGAGGCGACGGAACACCGACTGCGGCATGACGGGACGAAATTCCTCTTCGTCGCGACGCTGCATCCCAGCGATCCGTACGAGCCCTACCGGCGAACCCACGCCTTCTACGAGAGCATGGGATTTGAGCTCGCCCTGTCGTCGCTCCAGGGTTCGAGCGAACCTTCGTCCAATCCGCCGTCCAATCCGCTGGCCTACTATCTGAAGCTGCTGTAACGACGCGGCATGCCTCACAGCGCCGTCCTGTTCGACATCGGCGGCCCGATCGATCTCGAATTCGCCTGGGAGGCCGCAGTCGACAGCGCGATTGCCGCTGCCTGCGGCATGGAAGGCATCCGCGTCGACCAGGCGATGATCGAGGCGGCATCGGAAGCCGCAGTCGCTGCCTTCGCCCCGGACGCCTACATGCATATGGTCGAGAGGCTGTGCGGCGGCGACCCGGTATCGATGCAGCGGGTCCAACAGCGGGTGCGCGCCATGGTCGGCAAGCTCGATGTCTTCCAGCTGCGACCCGATATCGATGGCCTGCTGCGTCGCCTTCGCGAGCGCAGGTTGAAACTCGGCATCGTCGCGAACCAGCCGAAGGTCGTGCGCGAGCGCCTGGCGCGAGCCGGTATCGCCGAGTTTTTCGACTACTATGGTCTCAGCGGCGCTACGGGCTTGCGCAAACCGGACCCGGCCGCATTCCTCGCGGCAGCGTCCGCAGTGGGCGTCGCACCGTCCGCCTGCATCATGGTCGGCGACCGCATCGACAACGACATCGCGCCCGCCAAAGCGCTCGGAATGGCGGCGATCCTGTTCCGCAGTGGCCGGCATCGCCGGCAACGGCCGCGTTGCTCGTCGGAAGAGCCCTATGCGGTCGTCACCGACGTCGTCGAGCTGGAACGCGTGATCGCCGATCTGTTGGCTCAATGAAAGTGATGGCTGGCGCCGTAGCGATGGATGTGCAGCGGCGCCTTGGCGAGGCCGGGGCAGAACGTGCCGACTACCTTCTCCAGGCGCAGGTAGAGCTGCTTGGCAGCGCCGGTAAGCTCGGCGCGGCGCGCCTGTGAGGCCGCGGCCTGGGCGGCGAGCTTGGCGAGGTCGATCGTGAGCAGCTTGCGGTCCTGCACGATCATGCGGCCCCCGATCATCACCGAGTGAACGGCCGTCGCATCCTCGGTGTGGACCAGGCCGTTCACCGGGTCATTGGTCGGGATCCAGTTGACGTGGTGCAGATCGAGGAACACGACGTCGGCCTTGTAGCCCGTCGCGATGCGGCCGATCCGGTTGTCGAGACCCAGCACCCGTGCGCTGCCCTCGGTGGCCGCCTGGAGCACCTCCTCGGTCGTGATCCAGTGCGGCCAGTCCGGCCCCTGCACCTTCGACACGAAGGAGGCGAGCCGCATCGCCTCGTACATGTTGAGGTTGTCGGCGCAATTGGCGCCGTCGGTGCCGATGCCGACGTTGACCTTGCGCTCCAGCATTCCCCGCATGTCGGCGAGCCCATTGCCGAGCCGCATGTTCGAGCCGGGATTGTGCGCCACCGAGGATCCACGATCGCCCAGCCGCTTCATGTCCTCGTCGTCGAGCCAGACGCCGTGCGCCACCGTGAAGCGCTCGTTCATCAGGCCGAGGTCGTCCATATGCGCGGCGAGCGACTTGCCGTAGCGCCGGTAGCCCGCGACCACCTGCACCTTGGACTCGGCCACATGACTGTGGATGCCGACGTCGTACTCGCGCGCCAGGTCGCGGCAAGCGATCAGGAACGCGTCGCTGCAGTGGTGCGGGATGGTCGGCGCAACGGCGAGGCTGACGTTGCGGAACGACCAGGCCTGCAGCGCCTTGCGCATCTGCGTGGCGGTGGCTTCCCAGGGTGACAGGCGGAAGCTCTCGATTTCCTTTTGTAGCTCAGGCGGCAGGCTCTCCATCAAGCCGGGGATCGCTTCGAAGAACGACAGGTCGGCGACCATCGGCGCCAGCACGGCGCGCATGCCGACATCCTCGTAGGCCTTGGCCATCGCCGACAGGCCTTCGACCGAGGGCAGCGGGAACTCGGCCGCGAGATCGTAGGCGGCCGTGCAGCCTTTCAGCACCATCTCGGCCGCGCCGATCAGGCTCGACAGGTACTTGTCCTCGAGCGTGCGGCCGGTGCCGATCCACTGGCTGGCGGTCAGCAGGGTCTCGAGCGTCCAGCGATCGTGCAGACCCTTGGCGAGGTTGCCGTGGCCGTGGGTGTGGGCGTTGACCAGGCCGGGGTGCAGCAGCTTGCTCGAGGCGTCGATGGGCGCGGCATCCGGTGGCGCGGCGAGACCGGGCGGGCCGATCTCGGCGATGGTGTCGCCTGCGACCAGGATGTCGGCGGGAGCGGCGGTACGGTGGGCAATATCCAAAAGCCTGCCGCCGCGGAGGATGGTGTACGAAGCCGTTGCCATGTCGGCACTGTCGCAAAGAACGGGCCGCGGTGGAACGCCTTGAAGGCGGCCCGCTGCCTGCCTACGATCCGGCCAAGGCCGTCGAGGCGGCCTCCCGTCCGCGGAAAGGGCCAAGCCCACCCTTCGCCATCGTCACGGTCCTTCGACCTTTCCTGCCCGCGCGCGGACATCGGGCTGATCTGGGAAAGGGAGAACCATGTCCACAGACGAGATCCGCGCCCTGCCGGCGCGCCCCTCCAAGGAGAATCTCCGCAAGCAAGCCAAGCGTCGCGCCAAGGCCGATTCGCTCGGCCTCGCCGAGGCGCAGCGTCGCGTCGCGGCGGGCTACGGCTCGAAGAGCTGGGCCGAGCTGATGCGTCAGGTCGATGCATTGCGGGGCGCCGTGAAGCCTGCGCTTTCATCCCTAGGGCAAGCCGCGCATGACGGAGACCTCGAAACCGTCAGGCGTCTGTTGCGCGAGGGGCACCCGGTCGACGGCCGGCCAGGAGAGGGCGGCACGCCGCTTTGGCAAGCCTGCGCAGGTGACGCTGCCGACGAGGTGCGGCTTGCCGTCGTGGATACGCTCTTGACCGCGGGGGCGAATCCCCGGCGCGACGATTCAGGCGAGACTGCGTTGCACGCGGCGGCGAAGCGCGGACCGCTCGCCCTGGTCGAGCGTCTCATCCGTGGCGAGTCGCTGGAATGGCAGGTCGACTGCAAGCGACGGACGGCGTTGGCCGTGGCGAAGCGAGGCGACGCTGCCGACAAGGCCGCGATCGTCGAGCTCCTCGATCGGCCGGTGATTCGCGATCCCGCCTTTCGCGCCGCCATAGAGGCGATCCACAGCGGCGACATCGGGGGGCTGAAGCGGCTGCTCGATAGGGAGCCCCGCCTGCTTCGCGACCGAATCGTCGAGCCCGAGTGCTATCGGCAAGCCCGGCGCCAGCAGTATTTCCGCGATCCCAAGCTGTTCTGGTTCGTCGCCAACAATCCGACCCTGGTCAAGCGCATGCCGGCCAATATGGTCGAGGTTGCGACGGCGATGATCGAACGCGCTGTCGACCAAGCCGATCTCGATTATGCTCTGATGCTCGTCATGACAAGCGCGACGGCGCGCAACCAAGGCCTGCAGGTCCCGCTGGTCAAATGCCTGTTGAAGGCGGGAGCGTCGCCGACGACGGAGGCGATCGACGCGACACTGGGGCATTGCGAGGTCGCTCCCGTGCTTGCGCTCCTCGAGACAGGGCATCCGATGACGGCGCCGATCGCGGCCGCCCTGGGGCGGCTCGACGTCCTGCCGCAACTACTGAAAGCAGCGAGTTCGCACGATATTCAGCGCGCCTTCGGCCTTGCTGCCATCAACGACCGCACGGAAGCGGTCCGCCTGACGCTCGACGCCGGGGCGGATCCCAATCAGCCGATGCCGGTCCATACGCATTGCTTCGCCCTGCACCAGGGCGCGCTGCACGACGACGTTGCGCTGCTGGACCTGTTGCTGAGCCGCGGTGCGCGGGCAGACCTGCAGGACAAGCTGTGGGGCGGCACGCCGTTGGGATGGGCGATCCACCAGGGAAAGAAGCGGGCGCGCGCCTTTCTCGAGGAGCATCTGAAGGGGGAGAAGCCGCGCGCAGCTGGAAGCGGCATGCCTGGACCGCAGTAGCGCCGCAGCATCAGGGAACTGCAGAAGTACAAAACCCCCGGCTTGCCGGGGGTTCGTGTCCGCGTCGAGGGGCTAGTAGCCTTCGCGCTCCAGGCGCTTGCGCATCAGCTTGCGGGTCCGGCGGATGGCCTCGGCCCGCTCGCGGGCGCGACGTTCGGAAGGCTTCTCGTAGTTGCGGCGGAGCTTCATCTCGCGGAAGATCCCCTCGCGCTGCATCTTCTTCTTCAGGACGCGCAGCGCCTGATCGACGTTGTTTTCACGGACGAGAACCTGCACTTCGATCGCTTCCTTCCATGCATGATGAGGCGCCCCGGAACGATTCCGGGGGCAATTTGGAGGGGCGTAGGTATCATACGGACAGAGGCTTGGGAAGCCCCGCGCCGTGGCCTATATGTGGCGAATGAGTGTCGCCGCTCCTCTCGACAGCGATCCCGACGCCCCACTGCGCGATCGCCTGGCCGACACCATGGCCGAGGAAGCGGCGTTCGACGGTTGGGGCCGGATCGCCCTTTCGGCCGCGGGTCGTCAGCTCGGCCTGCCGCCGGGCGAGGCCGAGCGGTTGTTCCCGGGCGGACCCCTGCAGATCCTGGGCCACCTCAGCGAGCGTTCCGACCGGCGTACCGTCGAAGAGATGGAGAATGCCGACGTCGCAGCGCTCAAGATACGCGACCGCATCAAGCTCGCAGTCCGCACCCGACTGGAGCGCCATGCCGGTGACCGCGAGGCGGTGCGCCGGGCCATCGCCCTCTTGTCGCTGCCGTTCAACGCGCTGCTGGCGGCCAGGCTGCTGTACCGCACCGTCGATGCGCTGTGGTACGCCGCCGGCGACACCAGCACCGATTTCAGCTTCTACACCAAGCGCGCCACGCTGGCCGGCGTCTATTCCTCGACCTTGCTCTACTGGCTGAACGACCGCACCCCGGGCAGCGAAGCCACCTGGGCCTTCCTCGATCGGCGCATCGACGACGTGATGCGGCTGGAGCGCGTGAAGTCGCAGGTCCGGTCGTGGACAGATCTCAGGCGCGGGATGGCCCCAAGAAGGTGACGTGGCCCATCTTGCGGCCCGGCCGCGCGCTGGTCTTGCCGTAAAGATGCAGGCGGGCAGTGGGATCGGCGACGTAGCGCGGCCAGTCGTTCGCTTCAGCGCCGATCAAATTCACCATGCGCGACGGCGCCAGCATGTCGACGGGACCGAGCGGCAGACCGCAGATCGCGCGCACCAGCTGCTCGAACTGGCTGGTGGCGCAGGCGTCGATCGTCCAGTGCCCTGAATTGTGCGGCCTGGGCGCCATCTCGTTGGCGAGCACCTGGCCCTCCTTGGTGACGAACATTTCCAGCGCCACGAGCCCCACCAG
>JAFAKN010000680.1 GCA_019235415.1 Alphaproteobacteria bacterium | reverse complement strand
ACGGAAAGGTCGCCGAAATCGGCAAGGTGACGGAAGGCGCCAGGCGCACCATCGATGCGCACGGGCTGGTCGTGGCGCCGGGCTTCGTCGATCCGCACACCCATTACGATGCGCAGATCTGCTGGGATGGCGCCGTCACGCCCTCGTCGTGGCATGGCGTTACCAGCGTGGTGATGGGCAATTGCGGGGTCGGCATCGCGCCCTGCAAGCCCGCGACCCGCGAGGTCGCCATGCGCGACCTGGTGAACGTCGAAGGCATCCCGTTCGACGTGCTGCAGCAGGGCATCACCTGGGATTGGGAGACCTTCCCGCAGTTCATGGACGCCGCTGCGGCGCGCAACCCCTCGCTCAATCTCGCCTTCGTGGCGCCGCTGACGCCGTTCAGGCACTACGTCATGGGCGAGGCCTCGATGGAGCGCGCCGCCACGCCGGAGGAGACGGCCAAGATCGCCGGCCTGATCGGCGAGGCGGTCGACGCCGGCGCGCTGGGTTTTTCCAGCACGACCCTCAACCAGCACATGGGCTTCGAAGGCAAGCCGCTGGCCTGCCGCAACGCCAGCCGCGAGGAGTTGAAGGCCTATGCCAACCAGCTCAAGCGGCGCGGCAAGGGCGCCATCGAGATCGCGCTTACGCGCCAGGTCGGCGTGCTCGAGCAGGATCAGTGCGAGCTGCTCGACTTCCTGCTGACCGAGAGCGGCCGGCCGGTGACCTTCATCGCCCTGTTCGACCGCGACGACATTCCCGAGGCGGTGCGCGACACCCTGCGCCGCTGCGCGCCGCAGGTCGCCAAGGGAGCCCGGCCGCAGACCTCGCCGCTGCCGCTGACGCGCGAGATCAACATGGCCAATCCGTTCTCCTTCGCGGCCTTTCCGTCGTGGAAGCGCGTGTTCCTTGACACCTCGAAGGAAGCGCAGAAGAAGGTCTATGCCGACCCCGCCTTTCGCAACCAGTTCCGCGAAGACCTGAAGAATCCGCTGGCCTTCGGCAACTGGGGGCGCATCGCGGTCTATGCGGTGAAGAACCCGGCGTTAAAACATCTCGAGGGCAGGTCGGTGGCCGACATCGCCCGCGAGCAGGGCAAGGACGGCGTCGACGCCTTCCTCGACACGGTGCTCGCCGACGATCTCGAGTGCGAGCTCACCATGGCGTCGTGGAACACGCGCGAAGACCGCATGCGCGAGCTTTTGAACAATCCCGCGATCCTGATGGCGCTGGGCGACGGCGGGGCGCACGTCGACATGCTGTGCGATGCCGGCTACCCGACCTATCTGCTGGGTACCTGGGTGCGCGAGAAGCAGGCGATCACGCTCGAGGAGGGCGTGCGCAAGCTCACGTCGGATCCCGCCGACCTGTTCGGGCTCAGCGATCGCGGCCGCCTGAAGAAGGGCGCGCCGGCCGACATCGCGATCTTCGATGCCGCGCGCATCGGCTCCAAGAACCACGGCGAGCGGCGCTTCGACCTGCCGGGCGGCGCCAAGCGCATGGTCATGCCTTCGCAAGGCGTCGAGTACACGATCGTCAACGGCGCCCCCACCTGGCAGCAGGGCACGCTCACCGAGGCCAAGGCGGGCACGGTGCTGCGCAGCTAGGAGGTCCACTGTCATCCCGAGGCCGAAGGCCGAGGGACCTTTAAAGCAACGCGAAAGGTCCCTCACTGCGTTCGGGATGACAGCAATGCGCGCTCGTCGCGATAGGAGATGCGCTCGGGATGACAGGAGCTCTCGGGATGGCGCGCCGAACGCATTGCATGCCTCCGTCATCCTGACCTAGGGTCGCTCCCAGGATGTCCAAGGGAGAGAGCGCCCGATCATGCCTCCAGATGAGCTGACCACCGCGTCCGCGTTCGATGCCTTGAAATGGCGCTGCATTGGCCCATCGCGCGGTGGTCGCGTCGTCGCCGTCGCAGGCGATCCGATCGACAAGATGACTTTCTATTTCGGCGCCTGTGCCGGCGGCATCTGGAAGACGGTCGATGGCGGCGTGTTCTGGCGCTGCGTGTCCGACGGTTTCATGGGCACGTCGGCGTTGGGCTCGATCGCGGTCGCGTCCTCCGATCCGAACGTCATCTATGCCGGCACCGGCGAGACCGCGATCCGCCTCGACGTGTCGTACGGCGACGGCGTCTACAAGTCGGACGATGCCGGCCGCACCTGGCGCAACATCGGTCTGAAGAACAGCAAGTTCGTGGGCCGCATCTGCATCCATCCGACCAACCCGGACCTGGTCTATGTCGCGGCACTTGGCGACATCTTCGGCCCCAACGAGGAACGCGGTGTCTATCGCTCGAAGGACGGCGGCCGGACCTGGGAGAAGGTGCTGTACCGCAGCGACGTTGCGGGCGCGATCGAGCTCTCGATGGACCGCGCCAATCCGCGCATCCTGTTCGCCTCGATCTGGGAGACACGGCGCAACTTCTGGAACATATCGAGCGGCGGCCCGGGCAGCGGCCTGTTCCGAAGCCTGGATGGCGGCGATACCTGGGAAGAGATCACCCGCAACGCCGGCCTGCCCGACGGCCTTTTGGGCAAGATCGGTGTCGCGGTCTCGCCGCTCCGTGCCGGCCGCGTGTGGGCTCTGGTCGAGGCCGAGGGCGACAAGACCGGCCTCTACCGCTCCGACGACTACGGCGCCCGCTGGACCCACGTCTCGGCCAACCGCGACCTGATGCACCGGCCCTGGTACTACACGCACGTCTTCGCCGACACCGGCCACGCCGACACCGTGTACGTCACCAACCTGCAGATGTGGAGGTCGACCGACGGCGGCGTGACCTTCAGCGAAGTCTCGACCCGCCACGGCGACAATCACGATCTCTGGATCGACCCCAACGATCCCAAGCGCATGATCGAGGGCAATGACGGCGGCGCCAACATCTCGTTCAACGCAGGCGCCACGTGGTCGACGATCTACAATCAGAAGACCGCGCAGTTCTATCGCATCGACATCGACAACCAGTATCCCTACCGCGTCTACGGCACGCAGCAGGACAACACCTCGATCTCGGTGCCCAGCGCCTCGGAATGGGGCGTGATCACGCTGGCCGACTGCTCCTATCCCGGCACCGGCGAAAGCGGCTTCATCGCCGTCGACCCGCGCAACCACAACGTGGTCTATGTCGGCGCCATCGGGTCGAGCCCGGGCGGCGCCGGCGCCCTGCAGCGCTACGACCATCGCACGCGGCAGATCCAGCTGGTCAACGTGTGGCCCGAGGAATCGACCGGAATCGCCCCCAAGGACATGAGATACCGGTTCGCCTGGACCTATCCCATCGTCTTCTCGCCGCACGATCCGGGCACGCTCTATGTCGGCGGCAACTGCGTCTTCCGCACGCGCAACGAGGGCATGAGCTGGGAGCAGATTTCGCCCGACCTCAGTCTCAACGATCCCGCCCGGCAGGGCGCGTCGGGCGGGCCGATCACCCGCGAAAGCGCCGGCGCCGAGGTCCATGCCACCTGCGCCTGCGTCGTCGAATCGCCGCATCGGCGCGGCGAGATCTGGGCCTCGACCGACGACGGCCTGGTCCACGTGACGCACGACGGCGGCGCGAGCTGGACCGACGTCACGCCCAAGGCGATGCCCGAGCTCGCCTATGTCGGCTGCGTCGAGGTCTCGCCGCACGATCCCGACACCGTCTATGTGGCGGCCACGCGCTACAAGCTCACCGACTACAAGCCCTACCTCTTCAGGAGCAGCGACGGCGGCAGGAGCTGGCAGTCGATCAACGGCAACCTGCCGGTCGACGAGATCAGCCGCGTGGTGCGCGCCGATCCGGTGGCGCGCGGGCTGCTGTTCGTGGGCACCGAGACCGGCATCCATTTCAGCCTCGACGACGGGGCGAGCTGGACACGCATGCCAGTCGGCCTGCCAGGCGGTCTGCCCGTGACGCCGGTCTACGACCTCAAGCTCAAGGGCAGCGATCTGGTGGCTGCCACGCATGGCCGCTCGTTCTGGATCCTCGACGACGTGACGGGCTTGCGCGGCCTGGCCGACGGCAACCGTGCGACGCGGCTGATCGCGCCGCGCACGACGATCCGCACCAAGCTGCATTGGAGCGCCGGCGCCAACGTGCGCACCGGCGTCGCCTACGGCCCGGCCTTCGGCATCGACGGCAGCACCGTCATGGTCGAGCGGCCCGACGGCACGCGCTACCGCGAGCATCTCGACGTCGGCGAGAATCCGCCGGGCGGCGCCATCGTCTACTACTGGCTGGACAAGGAGGCGGCCGAACCGGTGACGCTGACCTTCCGCGCTCCGGGCAGCGGCGACATCATCGCCTTCTCCAGCGTCGACAAGGACGCACCGCCGGCGCGGCGCCCGGGCACCAAGGCCGGTCTCAACCGCTTCGTCTGGGACCTGAAACATCCTGGTCCGACCAAGATCGATTACGGCCTGGCGCCGCCCAGGCCCAAGCCCTTGGTGCCCGATCCGGAGAACCCGCCGGGCCCGACCGTCGTGCCGGGCACCTACGAAGTCGAGCTCGGCGTCGGAGCCGTCAAGCACTCGGCGCACTTCGCCATCGTCAAGGATCCGCGGCTGGCGACCAGCGAGGCCGACTACGCCGCCCAGTTCGCCTTGCACAAGGCGCTGGTCGCCTCGTTGTCCAAGCTCAAGGAGGGCCTCAATCGCCTGCGCCGCACCAGGAAGCAGCTGCTGGAGGTCGCGGAGCGCGCCGAGAAATCAGACAAGGCGATCGGCGTGCGTGCCCGCGAGATCGCCGACAAGCTCGCCAACATCGAGAGCGTGATGGTCGATCCGCAGCGCAAGTCGGTGCGCGACGTGCTGCGCAATCCGGCCGGACTGAACGACACGCTGTTCGACATGGTGGCGATGACGACCACCGCCGACGCCGCGCCGACCAGCCAGACCCGCGAGGTGTCGCGCGAGGTCATGGACAAGGTCGACGGCGAAGTCGCAAAGTTCGAGGCGCTGGTTGCAAGCGACATAGCCGAGTTCAACGGCGCCCTGGCCAAGGCTCATGTGCCGCACGTCATCGCCGACTGATATCGCCGAAGGGGGGATCGAGAATGGACTTCATCGAGCAACTGTTCGGCCTGTCGCCCGACAATGGCGACGGCTCGACGGAGATGCTGTGGCTGGTCGTGCTCGCGCTGGTGATCGCGGGCGTGGTCTACTTTCGCCGTCAGAGGCGGCGGCTAGGGCGCTGAATGCTGTCATCCCGAGCGTAGCGAGGGATCTTGAGGCCGCAATAAAGGTCCCTCGCTGCGCTCGGGATGACAAAATGAGTGTTGCGGTTGGGCCACGACGCGCCGTGACTTTTGTGCGGTTGCGGCCATTGGCTCGGGAACCGCTCCGTTCGGCCTCCCGTTGCCTTTATGCATTAGCACTGGGAGGATTTCCGTGAAGTACCTGCCTCTGATTGCCATCGCCTGCGCGCTCGCGGCTTGCGAGTACAAGCATGAGACGACGGTGCAGCCGACGCCGGCCACCGCCGTCGTGACCCCGGCACCTGTCGCCAGCACTGCTGTCGTGACGACTCCGGCGCCGCCGGCCACGAGCACGACCATCTATACGCGCTGATTACTCGGACGCTGATTACCCCGGACTTGGCGTGGCTACCGGTTACGCCAGGTCCACGGCGACCGCCGTATCGGGACGCCTCGGACCGTGCGGCGCGCTGCGCATCAGCGACAGGGCCGCCGACAGCATGCCCATCGCGGCCAGCAGCAGGATGACGGCGTGGCTTGCGACAACCAGGGCGGCGAGCGGAGCACCCACCGTGCCGCCGTCATGACCGGTGATGGCGGCCAGCGTCAGCGCCAGCAGCGAAGAGGCGCCGGCAATGCCGGAGCTGACCCCGAGGAACCGCACGACGTTCACCAGGCTTCCCGCCTCGCCGGTGAGGTCCGCCGGCGCCGTTGCCATCACGGCGCTGGTGTTGGGCGATACGAACAGGCCCTGGCCGACGCCGAACAGCGCCAGGCCCAGCGTCACCGGCAGCAGGTGCGCGCGGGTGCCGTCGAGGAAGACGTAGAGGATGGCGAGTGCCGCAACGCAGACGACCATGCCCGACGCCGTCGCGACGCGGGCGCCAAAGCGGTCGTACAGGATGCCGCCGACCGGCGCCGTCAAGCCGAGCATCACCGGCACCAAGGACAGGCGCAGTCCGGCCGCCAGCGCCGAATCGTGGTAGACGCGCATCAGCACGAACGGGATCAGGAAGAAGAGGCCGAACAGCATCGCGAAAGCGAGCAGATTGGCGATGTTGCCCACCACGAACGCCGGCTTGCGCAGCAGGGCGAAGTCGATCAGCGGGGACGCTGCCCCTCGCTCGGCGCGCACGAACAATAGAAGAAAGACGAGCGCCAGCACGCCGCAGCCGATGAACAGCGGCGAGGTCGGGCCCCAGGCATAACCTTGGTTCAGGAGCGCGATCAGCGCCGTCAGCGCCGGTCCGATCAGCAGCGCGCCGCGCCAGTCGAACGGACTCGGCTTCAGGCTGCGCGCTTGCGGCAGCACCAGCCAGCCGATCAGCGCGCCCACCAGCCCGACCGGCACGTTGACCCAGAACAGCCAGTGCCAACCGAGCGTGTCCAGGATGAAGCCGCCGATCGCCGGCCCGGCGCCGAGCCCGACCGCCTGGGCGGCCGATTGCAGGCCGAGCGCGCGCCCGCGGTCCTCAGGCCGGGCGGCCATCACCACGATGGCGATGCTGTTGGCCGTGATCAGCGCCGCGCCGATGCCTTGCAGGACGCGGAAGGCGATCAGGACGCCGAGTGTCGGCGCGAAGCCGCACAACGCCGAGCCGAGCACGAAGCTCAGGAACCCTGCCGTATACAGAAGCTTGCGGCTCACCATGTCGGCGAGCCGCCCAAAGGTCGGCATGAACGTCGCCATGGCGAGGATGTAGGCGACGGCGACCCAGCTCACGGTGCTGATCCGCGCGTGGAAGTCCGCTTCCAACCGCGGCAGCAGCATCTGGGTCATGCTGGCATCGACCTGGCCCATGAACGCGCCGATGCACACCGTGCCGACGACGTACCATCGGTACGATGCGCGGCGCGCGATCCACGGCAGCGGCGCCGGCTCGTGCCCATACAGCACCGCATCGCGCAACGCGGCCAAGGAGAGGGGGTGTCGTGAACTCAACGGAGGTACGCTACCGGAGCGGCCAAGTTGGGGTCTAGCCCTACTGATGCGACCCGCTTATGGCCGCTCCCGGCGCGCCGTTCGTGGTGTCCCGCTATGCTGATGCCCGAACGCCTGCGCCAGCAATCCTAGCGGCACGGTGACCCGGTGGAAGCATATGAACCTCCGCAGCGGACCTCAGGGAGGTGAAGCGAAGCACTGCGCGAAGCAGTTGTCAACGTTGAGTCGCTAACGTGTCATCCCGAGCGGAGCGAGGGACCTTTGTGGCAAAGGAAGGTCCCTCACTTCGTTCGGGATGACAGAATCGAGCGGTCCTCACTCGATCGGATAGCGCCAGACCTTCTCCGGCTGCGGCGCGCTGTCGTCGATCGTCCATTGCGGCAAGGCGAGCCCCGGGGCCACGTCGGAAAACACCATGCGCACGCGTGTGCCGATGCCTACCCGTTT
Source organism: Alphaproteobacteria bacterium (assembly GCA_019235415.1). Lineage (GTDB taxonomy): Bacteria > Pseudomonadota > Alphaproteobacteria > Reyranellales > Reyranellaceae > Reyranella. The sequence continues at coordinate 4,156 of JAFAKN010000680.1, read as the reverse complement.
CACCATGTCCTGCGGCGCGAGCGTTCCGTTCGGCTGCACCAGGTTGCCCAGCACGCGCAGCGCTTCGTGCTCGCTCGGCTTGCCCTTCTGGGTGTCGAGGTCGACCAGCAGCACGAGGTAGGGCGTGTGCGCCTTGAAGGCCGGTTGGATGGCGTGATGCACCTCGGTGTAGGAGTGCACCGCGCCGCGCGCCTCGACCGGCATCCACTGGGCCTTCGGGCTCGCACACCACGGGCAGGCCGTGGTCGGCGGGTAGCGCAGCAGCCCGCAGGCGGCGCAGCGCTGCAGATGGAAGTCGTGGGACGCGCAGTGCTTGAAATACGCCAGGTTCTCGACATCGAGATCGTTGATGTCGAGCGGCATGCCGAGATAGGTGCCGTGGACTGCCATGGTTGCCTCCCCTCAGTCGCGCCGCATGACCATGGCCGAGCCCGTTCCGGGATTGGCCCAGCCGAGATTGGCCGTGAGGTCGCACTTCTTCACCTGTCGGCAGCCGCCCTCGCGGTAGTCGTAGGTGTGCTGACGCTTGCCGTCCGGCCCGACGGGGCAGGAATCGTCGACGTCGTGGCGCAGCTGGCGGACGTTCTCGATCACCATGTTCATGCCGTGCGTGTAGCCTTCGCAGAGATGGCCGCCGCTGGTGTTGTTGGGTCGCCGCCCGCCCAGCCGGATCGTGCCGTCGCTGACGTAGGCGCCGCCTTCGCCCTTCTTGCAGAAGCCGTAGTCCTCGAGCTGCAGCATGGTGGTGAAGGTGAAGGCGTCGTAGGAGCCGGTGACGTCGATGTCCTCGGGGCCGACGCCGGAATTGGGCCACAGGATCTCGCGGGCGTAATGGCCGGCCACCGTGGAGATCGGGCCGTGCTGATAGTGCATGTCGGTGCGTGGCTTGTTGCAGCGACCGACGACGCCGCGGATCAGCACGCGCGGATGGCGGCCGTCGCGCGCCCGATCGGCCGACGTCACGATGATCGCCGTCGCGTTGTCGGTCTCGACGCAGCAATCGAGAAGGTGCAGCGGCTTGCAGATGAAACGGCTCTTCAGCACGTCGTCGACCGTGTAGCGCTCCTTGTAGAACGCCTTGGGGTTGTTCGACGCGTGCTCGCTGTGGATCGCCTTGACGGCCGCGACCTGCTCGGGCCGCGTGCCGTAGTCGTACATGTGGCGCATGAAGGTCGGTGCGAACATCTGGCCGGCGCTCTGCCAGCCGTAGGCGCGGCCGTGCAGCGCATCGCCTGCGACCGGCGCCGCGGCGCGCGCGCCGGTGCCACCGATGCGCACCTGGGAGAAGCCGTTCATGGCGCGGAAGATCGCCACCGTCTTGCACATGCCGGCCTCGATCACGCCGATCGCTATGCCGATCAGCGCTTCGGTCGACGAGCCGCCGCCGAAAACGTCCATGTAGAAATTCGGCCGGATGCCGAGATCGCCGGCGATGAATGTGCCGAACGTCGAATCACCCGACTGGTAGCTCAGCATGCCGTCGACGTCGGCCGGTTTGAGGCCGGCATCCTCGATGGCATTGCGCACCGCCCAGCTGCCGAGGGCGCGCGTTGTGATCCCGGAACCGCGCGTGTACGTGGTTTCCCCCACCCCGACGATGGCGTACTTGTCGCGAAGATGCTTGGGGCTTGTCGCGTCGGTTTCGGCTTGCGTCGCCATGGCGCTCCTCGTCGTTTTGCGAATGCTCGTCGTTTTGCAAGTGATTGTGCGCCGTCGGCGGACGGTCGCAAAGCCGCCAATGTCGCGTGTCGGCTTTCCCCAATCGAGGTGGTTCACGGCGGCGTGGCGGACACCGCCCTACGACATGTTGGGTCGAGGGTACGGTGCAGAGGCAGTCAATAACGACCTCTCTTTGCATTTCGCTGCGCGCCGGTGTTCTCTTGGGCCGCCGAGCAAAGGGGGGCACATGACAGCTCGATGGGCATTGCCCGGGCCGGTCCGCTATCCGGACCCCGACATCGTCGTGCTGGATCGGCGCTTCCAAAGGCTGATCGTGGCGATCGCCGCTGTGGAGCGCATCGCGACAGGCTTTCGCTTCACTGAGGGGCCGGCCTATTACGGCGACGGGCGCTACCTACTGTTCTCCGACATTCCCAACGACGCGCTGATCCGTTGGGACGAGATCACCGGCGCCGTCGCGACCTTGCGCCATCCCGCCGGCTATCCCGACGGCAACACGCGCGACCGGCAGGGCCGATTGATCAGCTGCGAGCTCGGCAGCCGCACGCTGACGCGCACCGAGCACGACGGCACGGTGACCGTGCTGGCGTCGCGCTTCGAAGGCACGCGGCTCACCGGCCCCAACGATGTCGTCGTGAAGTCGGACGGCTCGATCTGGTTCAGCGACAACGGTGCGGGCATTCGCGGCAACTACCTCGGCGACAAGGCGGCCAAGGAGATGCCCTATCGCGTCTATCGCCTCGACCCGGCGACGGGACAGCTCGCCATCGCCGTGGCCGACATGGAGCGGCCCAACGGTCTCTGCTTCTCGCCCGACGAGAAGCAACTTTACGTGGTCGACACGCCGGACGGTCCGAAGATCACGCGGGTCTACGACATGGTCGACGGCAAGGCGGTGAACAGCCGGCTGTTCTTCGACGCCCAGCCCGGCTTCGCCGACGGGATCCGCTGCGATACCGAAGGCAATGTCTGGGCCGCCCTCTCGGGCGGCGAGGGCCATGACGGCGTCGGGGTGTTCGCGCCCGACGGCACCCTGATCGGCCGCATTCTCCTGCCCGAGCGCTGCGCCAACCTCTGCTTCGGCGGCAAGAAGCGCAACCGGCTGTTCATGACGGCCAGCCAGTCGGTCTACGCCCTCTACGTCGAGGCGCAGGGCGTGCCTGGAGGGTGACTCATTGGAGCGCGGACCTCCTGGTCCGCCCTTTGTCATCCCGAGGCCGAAGGCCGAGGGATCTTTCCTAGTCGCTTCAAGGATCCCTCGCTACGCTCGGGATGACACGACGGCGGACCGGGAGGTCCGGGCTCCAATGAGGCACGCCTGAGGTAAGAATCGCCATGCTCGACCTGCTGCTGACCAACGCCACTGTCGCCACGATGGCCGGCGACACGCCCTTCGGCCTGGTGAAGGATGGCGCGGTCGGCATGGCCGACGGCAAGATCGCCTGGATCGGGCCGGCCGCTGCGGCCCCACCTACCGTCAACACCCGCGACCTCGGCGGCAAGGTCGTGACGCCAGGTCTGGTCGATCCGCACACCCACATCGTCTATGGCGAAGAAGGCTTCGTCGACTTCGAGGTCCTGTCCCAGGGCGGGCAGCGCTGGGACCTGGAGCTCGGAGGTGGTGGTGTCGGCACGCTGATGAAGCGCACGCGGGCACTCTCGGAGGAGCAGCTCTATGCGACGAGCCGCGCCCGCGTGGCGCGCCTGATCGCCAATGGCGTCACCACGGTCGAGAGCAAGTCGGGTGCCGGCCTCGACCTCGACACCGAGCTCAGGCTGATGCGCATCTCGCGCCAGCTCGGCCGCGAGCTGCCGGTCACGGTGGTCTCGACCTTCCTGGGCGCTCACGGCCTCGCCCCCGAATATGCCGGCCGGCGCGACGCCTACGTCGATTTCATGTGCGACACGGTGTTGCCGGAAGCGGTGCGCCAAGGGCTGGTCGATCAGGTCGACGGCTTCTGCGACCAGGTGGGCTTTAGCCACGCCCAGATGGGCCGCCTGTTCGACCGCGCCCAATCGTTCGGCCTCGGCGTCAAGCTGCACGCCGACCAGTACACCGACTTCGGCGCCGGCGGAGTCGTGGCTCGCCATCGCGGCTTGTCGGCCGATCACCTCGAATACGCCTCGCGCGCCACCATCGAGGCCATGGCCGAGGCGGGCACGGTTGCCACCTTGCTGCCCGGCGCGCATCTCACCCTGCACGAAACCCGCAAGCCGCCGGTCGAGACGTTCCGCGAGCTCGGCGTGGCGATGGCGCTCGCCACGAACTCCAATCCGGTGAGCTCGCCGACCGTTTCGCCGACCGCGCAGATGCATCTTGCCTGCTACCTCTTCCGTCTCACGCCGGAGGAGGCGTTGCGCGGCTTCACGGTCAACGCGGCGCGCGCCCTGGGCCTTGCAGACAGTGTTGGCGTCATCGCCGTCGGCCGCGCCGCCGATCTTGCCGTGTGGGACACCGACGATCCGCGCGGCCTCG
>JAFAKN010000238.1 GCA_019235415.1 Alphaproteobacteria bacterium | reverse complement strand
AGGCCGAAGATCGGCAGCGGATAGGCGGTCTCCTTGGTGGTGCCTTCCTCGCCGAAGCGGCTGCGCCAGTAGTCCTTGAACAGCTCGTCCAAAAGGTCGGGCCGGCGCGCCAGGATCGCGTTGTGGATGGCGGGCGTGCTGGCGAGCGTGCTCACCCCGCCGGCGCGCGCCTGGCGCACGCACAAAAGGCCGACGACGTCGGTGCGGTCGGTGTGAAAGCGCAGCCCGCCGTTGGTCAAGGTGCGCGCGTAGGAGGAGAGGAAGGTGCTGCCCTTCTGGTTCCCGGTCTCGCCGCCCTCGATCTGACCATACGTGCGGCCGACATGGGCGCCCTCGTCGCGGATGGCGCGCATCAGCTCGCCGCTCCTGTTCTGGAACACCGGCGTGCCGAGATGGGTGCCGAGGCCCCAGTACATGCGGCGCAGATCGTCCTCGCCGTAGCGATCGACCGGAAAGCCGCGGAGCTTCAGGATGCCGCAGCCGTTCTCCAGCTCGTCGCGGATGTCGTCTAGAAGGCCATCGAGCCCGCTGAACGGGAAGTCCTCACGGCGAATCTCGCGCCATTCCAGGCCCTTGGCCTTGACGGCCTGCAGGGCAGCATCGAGCTCGGCGAGGGCCGGCGCAGGCAGGTCACGGATCCAGCGGGTCGAGTTCTTGATCTCTTCGCCGGTCCAGACGGCGGGACCGGCGAGGGGCGTGCGATTGGTCATGGCGCGCAGGGTAGCACAATCGTGCCGACGAAAGACCTCCGGGTCCTTGCGCCTAAGGGCAGATCAGCCCGGCCGGCGCGAGGTGGTCAGGTTCACGCGCAGCGACCCCCTGAGGTCGCCGTCGATCTCCTGGATCGTTCGGCCGCGCGTCTCGAAGCCCAGGAACCAGGCTGCCGCCGCGGCGAGGACGTACCAGAAGGCGAAGTAGTTCATCGCCGGGATCAAGGCATCGATCGTCGCCTTCGGGCTGATCATATTGGACGAGCCGGCGATCACCGCCACGCCGGCCGGACCGATGAACTTGCCGAGATTGCCCACGCCATAGCCCAGGCCCATGCCGCTGGCGCGCAGCTTCGATGGCCATACCTCGGCCATGTAGGGCCCGATGATCGCGTAGGCGCCGCTGCCGAAGAACGACTGCACCACGATCATGAGGAAGAACAGCGACACGGCGCCGATATAGAGGCCGCTCAGGTACCCGGCGAGCGAGCAGCCGACCGCTCCCAGCGTGCAGGTCAGCACGATCGAGGCGCGACGGCCCATGGCATCCGAGGCCCAGGCGCTGAACAGGCGTCCGACGATTCCCGCGACGCCCACCCAGATCACGAGGTACGACGCCTCGGCCGGGCTGATCTTGAGCACCAGCACGAACAGGGTGGTCACCCACAGCGTTATCCCGACGCCGGCCGTCTGGCTGAGGCCGGTCAGGCAGGAAACCGCCAGGCTGCGCGGATACTTGAACAGCTCGACCCACGCAACCGGCTCGGGCGGCGGAGCAGGCGGCGGCAGCTCGATGCGAGCCGGGTCCATCTGCAGTGCCCAGGCGAGCGAGCGGCGCGCCTCGTCGAAGCGGCCCTTGCCGACCAGCCAGTGCGGCGACTCGGGGACCCAGGCGCGGATCAAGAGAGTCAATCCCGCCGGCAGCAGGCCGATCAGGAACATGCCGCGCCAGCCGATGTGCTGCTCGAGATAGGCCCCACTCAGCGCCCCCAATATCGTGCCCGCCGGCAGCAGCACGGTCGTGAGGCCGGTGATACGCCCGCGCTTGGTGGCCGGCACGAACTCCTGCACGACCAGGACGTCGACGGTGTAGAGACCGGTCACGCCCAGGCCGACGAAGAACCGGCAGATCGACAGGAACAGCCATCCCTGCTCGGGCGTCAGCGCCATCAGTCCGGTCGGGATGGAGAAATTCAGCACGGTGAGGATCATCACCTTGCGACGGCCGATGCGCTCGGCCATCCAGCCCCAGAAGAGCGAACCGAGCGGTGCGGCGATGCCCGAGGACAGCAGGATCGCCCCCGACTGGCCGTAGGTCAGGTTCCAGCCGCCGATGATGAACGCCAGGACGAAGCCGATCAGGAAAAAGTCGAAAAAATCCAGCATGTCGCCGATCGTCGCCGCAGCGAAGATCTTCCACTGGTTCGTGGTCAGCGATTTCTGCTGCTCCAGATGCTCCAGCATGGTGCGTCTCCCCGCTCTTCGACCGGGCTTACGCAAACGACGCTATGCGCCTCTAACCACCGTCCTCGACGCTGATCTGCCACGACAACGCTGGATACTCGGAAATACCCGCGAAGGATGAACGCATTTCGCCACTCGAACAAGCGCATTGGCCGTCGGTGCTGTCTGTGTCGGCGGGCCTAGCGGCGCTCGCCGATCGGTGCGTATCCGAACGTCGGTGAAGCTCCAGCCGTTGTCGCGCGCCGGTTTGCGCCGCGGTAGCTTACCTTCTTTAGGACCGCGGGCGTCTCGCCCGCCTCATCAATCATGAGCGGGCGGGACGCCCGCGGTCCGCAGAGCATGACTCACGCCAGCGGTTTGCGCAGGTTGATCGAGGTCGGATGGTCGAAGCCCTCATGCGCCTCGCGGCCGATCTCGACGTAGCCCAGCGACGCGAACAGTCGCTGGTTCTCGGTCAGCACGATGCGCACGCCGCACCGGACGCCTAAAAGCTCGCGGCGGCGCGCTTCGTCCTCGACCGCCTCGACCAGGCGCTTGCCGAGCCCCTGGCCGCGCGCCGACGGCAGCACCGATAGCCGGCCGAAGTAGAGATCGCTGTCCAAGAGCTTGACCATGACGCAGCCCACCATGCGGCCGTTTCGCTCGGCGACGATCGCGCCCGAGTCGCTCGCGAGCTCGCTCGCGATGGCCTCGGCTGTCTCGCGGAACGCGCCCGATTCCGGCTGGAGCTTGCCGCGATATTGCTCGAACGCCGCGGCGATGGTGGCTGCGATCGCCGGCGCATCGACAGCGGTAGCGCCGCGCAGGACAAGGGTGTCGCTCATGGTCGCTTTCTTGAGTAGGCTTGCGCGACACGAAAGGAAACGCAATGGGCTATCAGACCATCGAAGTGCGCAAGCTGACGCCGGTGATCGGCGCGGAGATCTTCGGCGTCGACCTCGCCCGTCCGCTCGGCAACCAGCAGTTCCAGGAGGTGCACGACGCACTGATGGACAACCTGGTCATCTTCTTCCGCGACCAGGAGCTCAGCCACGAGCAGCACAAGGCGTTCGGCCGCCGCTTCGGCGAGCTGCACCTGCATCCGACATCGACGAGGAGCGACTGGGAGCATCCCGAGATCCTGGTCATCAAGGCCGACGAGAAGTCCAAGCACGTCGCCGGCGAGGAATGGCACTCCGACGTGAGCTGCGATGCCGAGCCGCCGATGGGCAGCATTCTGTACATGAAGGAGCTGCCGCCCGACGGCGGCGGCAACACGCTGTTCGCCAACATGTATCGTGCCTACGAAACGCTCTCGCCGCCGATCCAGCGGCTATGCGAGGGGCTTTTAGCGGTCCATGACGGCGCGCAGGTCTATGGCGGCCGCTTCGGCTATGCGCCCAAGGAAGGCGGCTTTCCGCGCGCCGAGCATCCGGTGGTGCGCAGCCATCCCGTCACGGGCCGCAAGGCGTTGTACGTCAATCGCAACTTCACGACGCACCTCGCGGGACTGAAACGGCACGAGAGCGATGCCCTTCTGGAAATGCTCTATCGCCACAGCGAGACGCCGGAGTTCCAATGCCGCTTCGCCTGGCAGCCGAACTCGATCGCATTCTGGGACAACCGAGCCGCCATGCATCACGCGATGTGGGATTATTTTCCGCACAAGCGGCTGGGCTATCGCGTCACCGTCAAGGGCGACAAGCCGTTCCTGCGCGCGTGAATCGTTGGAGCGCGGACCTCCCGGTCCGCGCTCCACATGAAACGGGAGAGACGACATGAGAGTGCAAGGCAAGGTCTGCGTCGTGACCGGCGCGGCGGGCGGCATCGGCGAGGCGGTCGCGCGGCGCTACGCCAAGGAGGGCGCCAAGGGCGTGGTCGTCGCCGATCTCGACAAGGCGCGCCTGGAGGGCGTGGCGAAGGCGGTCGGCGGCATCGCGGTCGCCTGCGACGTCGCCAAGGAAGCCGACGTCCGCCATCTCGTTGCCGAGGCCGAGCGGCACTACGGGCCGGTCGATGTCTTCTTCTCCAACGCCGGCATCGGGCGCGGCGGTCAGGAGGATGCTTCCGACAAGGACTGGGCCGACAGCTGGGCGATCCACGTCATGGCGCACGTCTACGCCGCCCGCGCCCTCGTGCCCGGCATGCTCGAGCGCAAGTCGGGCTATCTCTTGAACACCGCGAGCGCGGCAGGCCTGCTCGCTTCGATGGGCTCGATGCCCTATGGCGTCACCAAGACGGCGGGCGTGGCTCTGGCCGAGCACCTGGCGATCCAGTACGGCGACAAGGGCATCTCAGTCTCGGTGCTGTGCCCGCAGGCGGTCGATACCAACATGCTGCGCATGGCCGGCGCCACGGCGGCCTCGGTCGACGGCGTGATCAACACTGATGCCGTGGCGCAGATCGTCATCGAGGCGATGGATGCCGAGGCGTTCCTGATCCTGCCGCATCCCGAGGTGAAGGAGTACATGGCGCGCAAGCTGGACCGCGACCGCTGGCTGCGCGGCATGCGCCGCCTGCGCGACAAGACAGGCGAGGGCAAGACATGGCAGGCATGACCCGCAAGGTCGACCTCTGGATCGACCTGCGCAGCCCTTACTCCTATCTCGCGATGGAGCCGGCCTACGCGCTGGAGAAGGAGCTCGGCGTCGCGGTCGACCTGCGGCCGTACACGCTGGACATCGCCAGCGCCTACACCGTCAACGATCCCAAGGCCGCAGAGCGCGGCATCCGGCGCATAAAATACCTCTATGCCGACGTGCGTCGCTTCGCCAACCAGCGCGGGATGGTCATCTACGGCCCGAAGAAGATCTTCGATCCCAGGCTGATCCATCTCGCCTGGCTGTTCGCCGAGCAGAGCGGGCGGGGGCGGGCGTTCGTCGATGCCGCCTATCCGCGCTTCTTCAGGCGCGAGCTCGACTACGAGGACCGCGCCGCCGTGCTCGCCTTACTGCGGGAGATCGGCGCCCCGGACGGCGGGTTCGACGCATTCGCGGCCGACCAAGGACCGGCGGCACTGCTGGCGCACCAGGCGGAAGCCGAGGGGCAGGGCGTATTCGCCATCCCGACCTTCGTGGTCGACGGCGAGCTGTTCTGGGGCCAGGACCGCATCGACTTCGTGCGCGCCAAGCTCGCGGCTTGACGCACGTTGCGGCCTCGTCGAAGGTA
>JAFAKN010000512.1 GCA_019235415.1 Alphaproteobacteria bacterium | reverse complement strand
AATGAGTTCACGCGCCCTCCCGCCCGCTCATGACTATGAGCGGGCGGGACGCCCGCGGTCCTGAAGGCTCAAGCATCGAGCGTGAGCGGTTCGGTCGGCACGGCAATGCACGGAAGTATCTCGCCCGCCTCGATTGGGGCGTTAGGCCGGCGCAGGTAGCGCACCGAGCCGGACAGAAGCCGGGTCACGCAGGTCCCGCAACTTCCCGCCCTGCAGCCGAAGTCGATTGCCACCGATTGTTCTTCGGCCAGCTCGAGCAGCGGCAATTCACAGCGGCTCCACTGAGCAGTGACGCCAGAGCGCTCGAAGGTGACATCGAAGCCGCAGTCCGGCTGAGCGCTCGGCCCGTGGACGGCCTGCTTCACCGTTGCAGGACCGAAGGCCTCCGTATGCACGCGGTCGGCCGGGACACCCCAGGCTTCGAGATCTCGCGTCACCGACTCCATCATCGCCGAAGGCCCGCAGAGGTAGAAATCGTAGGCGTTCGACGGGAGCAGCCGCTTAAATGCCTCCAAGCCTATGTGGCCGGTTTGAATGGCGGGATCGTCGATCCTTCGCGCCGGTCGAGAATAGAACACGTGCAGGCGAATGTTGGCGTGGGTCCGGGCAATGGTCTCCAGTTGGCTACGCAGGATGACGTCGCGCTCATCGCGGACGCCATAGAGAAGCCATGTCTCGCGCGGCGCCTCCGCGGCGGCGATGGCGATCAGCATGCTGAGCAACGGGGTGATGCCGATGCCGCCACCGATCAGCACGACCGGTCGGTCGCGCTGCGTCATGTCGATGGTGAACATGCCGGCCGGCGCTTTCGCTTCGATCCTGTCCCCGACTGCGAGCCGTTCATGGAAATGGGTCGATACGAGCCCAGCCTTTGCCTGCGGTTCCCCCGCCCGCGCACCGATCCGCCGAATCGTGAGTCGGTAGTGGTCGGACCGGGCAGCGTCCGACAGTGAATAGGATCGCACCACAGGGCGGTCGATGCCGGGAACAGCCAATCGAACAGTCAGGAACTGCCCCGGCAGATAGGTTGGCAAGGGTTGCCCGTCCTCCGGCGCGAGGTGAAACGAGGAGACGTCTTCGCTCTCACGAAGCTTCTGGCGCAGGACGAAGGGACGAAAGCCAGTCCACGCCGGCCGTTGGGCGGCATGCCGGCGCGCGGGCCTGCCAATCCGCTCGATCTGCTCCTTGAAGTAATCGCGCCAGTCTTCGGGGAGGGCCGCGACGCGCAGCATGCGCTGCAGACCCTCGACATCGTCCTTGTCGCGGGCATAGAGGCGTGTGACTTCCGAGACCGGCACCGAGTCCTTGGCGCGCTCGATCAGAACCACTTCGTCTCCTGCGGCGATTTCGCCTTCGGCGACCACCCTGAAATAGAACCCGAGGCGTCCGCTGGCGAGAAATCGCTTCACCATGTCGTCGCGACCAAATCTCAGCCCGAGCTTGAAGCAGGGCAATCGCGGCTGAGTCACCATGACCTCGGCCGAGCCGATACGGAATCGGTCACCGACCTGCAGGGTGTCCTCGTCCAACCCCTCGGTGGTCAGGTTCTCGCCGAACATGCCCCACGGCAGCGCCACGTTCGGAAGCTCGCGCCGCCAATAGGCGTAGTGCTCGCTCGCGTAGACGTAGGCCGCCTTGTCGGGCCCGCCGTGCACCGACAGGTCTGCCTGAGCGTCGCCATCGAAGTCGAGCGACCGGAGGCGGATGTGACCCGATACCGGCGTCTTGAAGATGCCAGTCGAGACTGCCTGGCCCTTCCATTGCACTGTCCGGGGAAGCCCCACGTTCAAGGAAACGATCTTCATCGTCGGCACCTCCAATTGTTCTGGCAGTGGCTGGAAAGCAGTAGTAGACGAGCACCCTCCCTTCGGGCTTTCGATTCCACATGTCTGTAAAGCTTTACGCGCTGACCTGCGGCCATTTGAATGGGCCTTTCGACGCCCTGATGGAGGGCGGCGAAGGACGCATCGACCTGCCGATTCCGTCTTTCCTGATCGAGCACCCCAAAGGCCGCGCGCTGTACGACACCGGCATGCACCCGGAACTGCGCACCAACGCGAAGGGCCGGGTGAGCGAGCGCATCAACAGCATGTTCGGCTTCTCGGGGTTCGGACCCGGCGACGACATCAAATCGAAGCTCGAGGCGATCGACAAGGACCCCGCCAAGGTCGACCTCATCATCGTCTCGCACCTGCATTTCGACCACGTCGGCGGCAACGAGCTGGTGCCCAATGCCACCGTGATCGTGCAGCGCCCCGAATGGGAAGCCGGGATGGCGCCCGAGAGCGAGGCCAGGTTCGGCTTCTACAAGGCCGACTTCGACAAGGGCCACAAGGTGAAAGCGGTCGAGGGCGAGTACGACGTCTTCGGCGACGGCAGCGTCGTGTGCCTTCCGACCTACGGCCACACGCCCGGCCATCAGTCGCTCAAGGTGCGGACCGAGAAGGGCGAGATCGTGCTGACCGGCGACGCCTGCTACTTCTGCCGCACCCTGAAGGAACGCCGCTTGCCGGTGCGGGTCTTCGACCGCGAGCTCATGCTGGCCTCGCTCGATCGCCTGCAAGCTCTCGAGAAGGGTGGCGCCGAGCTGATCTTCGGCCACGATCCGGAGTTCTGGAAAGGCGTTCCGCAAGCGCCTGTCCCGCTGTTCTAGGCCGCCGTTCCAGGCCGAGCTAGAGCGATACCAGGCTCAGCGCTTCGGTCACGACCGCGCCGGCGATGACGACAAGCCAAGGCGGCACCTTCCAGAGCTGCAGCGCGAGGAAGGCAGTGATGCCGACGGCAAAGTCCCGAGGCCCATTGATCGCGCTTGTCCAGACCGGCGTGTAGAGCGCTGCCAGGAGCAGGCCGACCACCGCTGCACTCACGCCCCGCAGCGCCGCTTGTATGCCGGCACGCTGGCGCAGCCCGTCCCAGAACGGCAATACGCCAACCAACAGCAGGAACGTCGGCAGATAGATCGCCACCAGGCAGATAAGGCCGCCCAGCACGCCGTTGGGCGACGGACGCATGACGGTGCCGAGATAGGCGGCGAAGGTGAACAGAGGACCCGGCACGGCCTGCGCCGCGCCATAGCCCGCGAGAAAGGCATTGTTGTCGAGCCAGCCGGGCGGCACGACGGCTGCCTGCAGGAGCGGCAGGACGACGTGGCCGCCGCCAAATACCAGCGCGCCCGATCGATAGAAGGCGTCGACCATTTGGACGACGTGGATGCCCGTCGTCGATGCGACAGGCAATCCGACCAGCAGGAGGACGAAGGCGATCAACGCGCCGACGGCGACGCTTCGCTTGATCGTGAAGCCGAGATGCGCTTGCGGCCGAACCGCGGTGTCGCGGAACAGGCCCCAGCCGATCAGTGCGCCGATCGCGATCGCCCCCATCTGCCCGACAGCCGACGGCATCGCCAGCACGAGCAGTGCCGCCCCGACTGCGATGGTCGCCCGTTCGCGATCGGGACAGAGGTTTCGCGCCATGTTCCAGACCGCCTGCGCCACGACGGCGACGGCAACGATCTTGAGACCATGCAACCATGCCGCCTGGCTGAGATCGCCGACCGCATCGACGCCATAGCCGAAGGCGATGAGCGCCAGGGCGGACGGCAGGCTGAAGCCGGCCCAGGCCGCGAGCCCGCCAGGCAGGCCTGCCCGGAGGATGCCCAGGCTCACGGCGGTCTGGCTGCTCGCCGGGCCCGGCAGGAATTGGCAGAGCGCCACGATGTCGGCATAGGACGCCTCGTCCAGCCACCGGCGGCGCTCGACGATATCGGCGCGAAAGTAGCCGAGATGCGCGACCGGACCGCCGAACGAGGTCAAGCCCAGGCGCAGGAACGCCAGCAGGACCTCGAGGGTCGATCCACTGCCATGCGGATGGTCCTTGCTCTCAGGCATAGACGATCAGCCCCGCAAAGCCCTCGTCCATGTGGTCCTGGTGATGGCAGTGGAAGAGCGTGTTGCCGGGGTTATCGGCAACGAAGTCGATCTCGGCCGTCGAGAAGCGCGGCATGCTGACCGTATCCTTGATGACTCCCGAGGTCGGCCTGTCGCGGACCTTGGTGATCTCGAAACTATGGCGATGCAGATGGACCGGGTGCTCGTCGCCGCTGTTGTTGTTCATGACCAGCCGATAGCGCTTGCCGCGCTCGACCGTAAACAGGGGATTGGTGTCCGGCCATGACTTGCCGTTGATGGTCCATCGGTTGTAGCCGCCGCGGCCGCCAGGGACCTTCTCGTATTTGAGATTGATGGACACATCGGGTGCGGATGAAGGCGTGCTGCGGCCGAAAGTAGTGTAGTCCCAGGTCGCTCTCGGCTGCGCAATCCATTGCGGTTCGCCGGTCCGGCCGGCGTACTCGACCACGACGCCCATGCCCATGTTGCGGCCTTCGTCGCTGGTCGATCCCAGGATCCAAACACCGGGATTGTTCATCTCCACGATGGCGTCCACGCGCTCGGCGACGTCGAGCTTCAACGTGCTGACCGTCACCGGCGCCGGGACCGGATTGCCATCGAGCGCGATCACCGTGAAGCGATGGCCGGCGAGCGCGAGCGAGATGCCCATGCTGGCGCTGGCGTTGAGCAGGCGAAACAGCACACGCTCGCCCTGCCGCACCCGGACCGGCTCGCCGTGCCCCAGCATCCGATCGCCCAGCGTGGCCGCGTGGTACATAGCCTCGAGGCCATTGTCGGGCGGCGGCCCCTTGCGGATGTCCTGCATGCTGACCCAGTGGCCATCCCAGTGGTGGGCGGCCAGCAACACCTCACGGTCGTAGCGACCAGGGTCGCTGGCAGGCTCGACGAGCAGGAAACCGAACTCGCCCGTATAGGTGCTGCGGTTGAGGTCGGTCATGGCCATGGCATGGCTGTGATACCAGCGGGTGCCGCGCGGTTTCGAGGTGAACGAGTAGAGCAGCGACCCGCCCGAGGGAATGATCGGCGAACCTTCTTCCGTCGCGCCATCCAGATCCGACGGCGTGAAGAGCCCGTGCCAGTGAATCAAATTCGGATAGCCCGAATCGTTGACGACGTTGATTGCGACCGGTTTGCCTTCCCGAAGGCGAAGGACCGGTCCAGGCACGGTGCCGTTGTAACCTGTCGTCTGGATGATCTTGCCCGGAGCGATCTCGAGGGAAATGGGCGCAATGCGGATCGTATGATCTGCAGGCTGCGCACCGGAAGACTGCGCGCGAGCAAGACGCCCGCCCGTTACGGCCGCAATTCCGGCCGCCCCTGCGCTCGCCATCGCGCCGCGGCGACCGAGGAGATGATCTGGCGCACGTTCGGTCATCGGATTCCTCCAAGGAACGGCATCTCAGCGCCCGGTACCGGCGCGGGCGTCGAGTGAATAGATCGTGCCAAGAATCGCCCGGCGCGACACTTGCGTGCGAAAGAGAGTGCCAGCTCTTCGCCGCGCCCTCACTTGCCTCGATGCGGCAGTTCCAGAAGCTCGCTGAAAAGTTCGCGCGCCTGGCGGCGGGCGACAGCCAGTGCCTTCCGCCCGAGAGGGGTCGCCTTGTAGAGGCGCCGGACGGAGCGGCCAGCTCTTTGGCGACGGGACACCAAATACCCGCGCTTCTCCAGGCTTTCGAGCAAGGGATAGAGCGTGCCGGGGCTCAGTCGGTATCCATGGTGCGCGAGCTCTTCGATCATCCACTGACCGTAGATCTCGCCCTCCGACGCGTGCTGGAGCACATGCAGTCGAATGAAACCTGAAAGGAGTTCCTGGTATTTCATCAGAATGAAGGAGCATCGGACGCCGCTCCGAGGAACAAGCACAATCGAAACTCGATAACGAAGACCGTTAGCGCCGACGAGCCTTCATCGTCAAGCATGTTGGAACGGAAGGAAGAGTAGGAAAATCCTGTGGCCTGGCATCAGCACGCGTCAGGCATCATCCTGCGCTCGAAGCCCAGTGCCTGCTCGACCAATCGCGCGCTGCCCAGCAGTTCCGCGTCACCGTGCGGCCGGCCGACCAGCTGCAGGCCGACCGGGAGCCCCTCGTTCGTCAGGCCGCAGGGCAGCGAGATCGCCGGGCAGCCGGTCAGGGTGATCACGAAGGTCAGGAACATCCAGTCGATGTAGGTGGTGAGCTTCTCGCCGGCGATCTCGGTCGGAAAGCGCTGCTCCACCGGGAACGGCGGCACCGCGACGGTCGGGCAGACCAGCAGGTCGTACTCGTCGAAGAAGCGCGCCACGTCGTGGAACAGGCGATGCCGGGTGCGACGCGCGGCGATGATCTCGTCGGCGGAGAGGTTGAGGCCCTTCTCGATGTTCCAGACGATGTCGGGATTGATTCGCTCGCGTTCGGCCGGCAGGAGCCCACCGCGCACATCGGCGAACAGGAGCGCGCGCAGCACCTGGAAGCACTCGATCGATCCCGAGAAATCGGGCGCCGCCTGCTCCAGCACCGTAACCATGGCGGTGCATTGCTGCGCGGCTACGGTGCACACGGCGGCGACTTCCGGATCGATCTTGCGCAGTCCGAGATCGACGCTGAAGCCGATGCGGCGCGGCGGTCGCCCGCGTTGCATTGCCGCCTGGTAGCCGCCGGCGGGCACCGGGCGGGAGAGCGGGTCATGCGGGCTCAGAGCCGCCATGGCGTCCAGCATCAGCGCCAGATCGGGCACGGTGCGGGCCATCGGCCCGTCGACCCACAGGCTGTCGAAGGCCGGCAGCCCGTCGCCGCGCGGCACCACGCCGGGGCCGGGGCGCAAGCCGACAACCCCGCAGAAGCTCGCGGGAATGCGCAGCGAGCCGCCGAGGCAGGAGCCGTTGGCCAGCCACACTTCGTGCGCCGCCAGCGCCGCTGCGGCGCCGCCCGACGAGCCCCCGGCGGTGCAACCGAGGTTCCAGGGATTGCGCGTGACGCCCCATACCGGGTTGAAGGTGTGGCTGCCGGCGAACTCCGGCACGTTGGACTTCGCGAGAGGAATGGCGCCGTTGCCACGCAGCGTCGCGACGGTGCGGTCGTCGGCCTTGGCAACGTGCTCGGCGTAGATCGGCGATCCGCAGGTGGTGAGCTGGCCGCCCACGTCGTTGTAGTCCTTGACGGCGATCGGCAGTCCCGCCAGCCAGCCGGGATGATCGTTGGCTTCGTGCCGGAAGCCTCGCGCCTCCTCCCGCGCTACTTCGAGGAAGCGGATGGGCAGAGCATTGACGCGAGGCTCGACCGCAGCGATGCGCTCCGCAGCGGCGTCGACCATTTCGAGCGGGGAGACCTCCCGCTGGCGCAGGCGGCCGACCGCTTCGGTCGCCGACAGTTCCCATAGCTCAGTCATCGCAATTTTTCCTGATCATTAGCGAACTTTTGGCCAGTCTATCCGACGGAGTTGGTTCGTTGGCCACCACCCCGATGCGGAGTAGACTGACTGGATGTTCGATCGCATTACCTTCGATCCCAAGATCATGGGCGGCCGCGCCTGCATCCGCGGCATGCGCATTCCGGTATCCGTCATTATTGCGCACGTGGCAGATGGTGCCAGCTTCGACGAAGTTCTCCAGGAGTTCCCCTCTCTCGAAAGAGAGGACATTCGGCAGGCGCTCGGCTACGCGGCGGCTCTTACTCGTGATGAAATCATCGTCTCGTAGCGCAACGTGAAGTTCCTGGCGGACATGGGTGTTGGCCTAGCGGTCGTTCGAGAGCTACGCCAATCAGGCCATGACGCAATTCATCTTGAAGAACTCGGTCTGAGAACGCTGCCGGATTCCGAGATTTTTCTCATGGCACGAAGCCAAGGACGCGTTGTCCTCACCTTCGATCTGGACTTTGCCGACATCACCGCAGCGGCTGGCTCATCCTTT
>JAFAKN010000508.1 GCA_019235415.1 Alphaproteobacteria bacterium | reverse complement strand
TCGCGGCATCGCAACGCGCAGGCGCAGGCTTTGCATCTCCCAGTGCTCGTCCGTGGCGTAGCCGTAGATCTCGTCGTGGCGCCGGCGGAAGTCGCGGCCGAGGTTGGCAATGTCGAGCGGAAAAGCGAACGGCACCTCGACGGGCGTGCTCTGGCCGACATAGCGCACCAGCGCGGTGCGCTCGACAGCGATGTTTGTAGTGGCATGACCTTGGCGACGCAGCGGTTCCTGCAGCGCGAGAAGCATGCCGTCGTGGAGCGCGGCGAAGCGGGCGGCGTCCCAATCGGTGCTCAGCATGCGGACCGAATGCTGCTGGGTGTAGCTCATGTCGGCCACGACGCAGCCCAGCGCCGAGAAGCCCGACGAGAAGCGCGGCACCACGACCTGGGCGATGCCGAACTCGCTCGCCATTCGCGCCGCATGCATCGGCCCTGCGCCGCCGAAAGCCAGCAGGGTGCACTGTCGCCCGTCGACGCCGCGCTCGACGGTGACGCGGGCGAGCGCACGCACCATGGTGGCGTTGGCCACGCGCTGCACGCCGAGCGCCAGCTCGACGATGCCGACGCCGAGGCGCTTGGCGAGCGGCGCCAGGGCCGCTTCGGCCGCGGCGACGTCGAGCGCGATGGCGCCACCCAGTCGCCGCGTCGGATCGAGATAGCCCAACACCGCATTGGCGTCGGTGACGGTGGCGCGCGTGCCGCCGAGGCCGTAGGCGGCGGGACCCGGCTCGGCGCCGGCGCTTTCCGGGCCGATCGACAGGCCGCCGGTGCCGAGGTTGACCAGCGATCCGCCGCCGGCGCCGATCGATTCCACCGCGACCATCGGCTGGCGGACCGGGCGTCCGGCGAGCTTGCTGTCGGTCGAGATCTCCGCCGCGCCGCGCGTGATCAGGCAGACGTCGGTGGTCGTGCCGCCCATGTCGAAGCTCAACACATTGTCGAGGCCGAGCGACTGGGCGACGTGCGCGGCCGCGCACACGCCAGCCGCCGGACCGGACAGCGCCATGGCGAGCGGCCGCCGTGCCGCCGCGTCGGGCGAGGCCATGCCGCCGGCCGAATGCATGACGTGCAGGCGCGCGCCCTTCACCTCGCGCTGCAGTCGATCGAGATAGCGGGCGGCGATCGGCATCACCGAGGCGTTCAACACCGTAGTGGCGGTGCGCTCGAACTCCCGGGTCTCGGGGTTGACCTCGTGCGACAGCGAGACGAACGGCAGCTCGGCCGCCAGCGCCTTGCCGATCGCCTGCTCGTGTGCGGTGTTGGCGTAGGAATGCATAAGCGACACGGCGACCGACTGAACGCCGGTCGCCTTCACCTGCCGGATGGCGTCGGCGACAGCAGCCTCGGTCAAGGGCGTCATGACGGCGCCCGTGTGATCGACCCGTTCGACCAGGCCGACGCGTCGCTCGGGAGGGGCCTGAGCAGGCCGCCGCGGCGGCACCTCGAGGCGGTAGAGCGACAGCCGGCCGCCGCCGCGGCCGATGTCGAGCACGTCCTCGAAGCCCTTGGTCGCGACCAGCGCCACCGGCTCGACGCGGTCCTCGACGATGGCGTTGGTGACGAGCGTCGTGCCGTGCACGAGATCTTCGACCTCCGCGGGAGAAAGCCCGGCGGCGGCCAGGGCGGCCTGGATGCTGGCGACCGGATCGTTGCGCTGCGTGGGGACCTTTAGCGTGCGGACTTCGCCTGTCGCGGGGTGCAAGGCGACCAGATCCGTGAAAGTGCCGCCGATATCGATGCCGACCTGCCAGCCACTTCCCGCCATCACGCTACGCTCCCAGATAGGCTTCGCGCACCCGCCGATGGCGTGCCAGATCGCGCGCCGGACCGTCCAGCACGATGGCGCCATTCTCGATGACGTAGGCGCGCTTGGCCACCTCCAGCGCAAGAACCGTGTTTTGCTCGACCAGCAGGACCGTGACGCCGGCGGCGTTGATTTCCGCGATGCGCTCGTAGACTTCGGCCGACAGGCGTGGCGCCAGCCCGAGCGACGGCTCGTCGAGCAGCAGCATCTTGGGCCGCGCCATCAGGGCGCGGCCGATCGCCAGCATCTGCTGCTCGCCGCCCGACAGCGACCAGCCGAGCTGGCGGGCGCGCTCCTTCAGCCGCGGAAACAGGGCGAAGACCCGCGTGAGGTCGTCGTCGGCGCTCATGCCGCGGCGGCGCCAGACGGTGGTCGCCACGTCGAGGTTCTCGCGCACCGTCAGGCCGGGAAAGATGCGGCGGCCCTCGGGGACATGGGCGATGCCGCGCTTGACGCGGCTCTCTGCCGAGCTCGATCCGAGCCGCTCGCCCTCGAACAGGATGTCGCCCGATCTCGGCCGCAGCAGGCCGGAGATCGTGCGCAGCAGCGTGGTCTTGCCGGCGCCGTTGGCGCCCAGTAACGCCACGACTTCGCCGCGACCCACCGCGAGCGAGACGCCGTGCAACGCCTCGACCGCGCCGTAGGCGACGGCGAGCCGATCAATCGTCAGCATGGCGATAGCCGTGGCCGAGATAGGCTTCGAGGACGCGGGCGTCGGCGCGCACCTCGGCCGGGGTGCCCTCGGCGATCTTCTCGCCGAAGCTGATGACGGCAATGCGGTCGGCGACCCGCATCACCAGGCCCATGTTGTGCTCGACCAGGAGCAAGGTCAGGCCTTGCGCGCGCAGCGTCTCCAGCACGCCGCGCAGGCGCTCAACCTCGCCGGAATTGAGGCCGGCGGCCGGTTCGTCGAGCAGCAGGAGCTTCGGGCGGGAGACCAGGGCGCGGGCGATCTCCACCATGCGCTGGCGGCCGTAGGGTAGGGCGCCTACCAGCCGGTCGGCGTCGTCTGCCAAGCCAAGGTCGGCCAGGAGCTGGCGAGCCTCGGTGCGGATCTCGTCGAGTTTCGAGCGAGCGGCGCCGACGATGGCCGACCAGATCGACTGCGGCAGCAGGTGATGGGCGCCGACCAGGACATTCTCGAGGACGCTCAAGCGCTGGAACAGGCGACCGTTCTGGAAGGTGCGCACCATGCCGGCCGACGCCACGACATGGGCCGGCGCATCGGTGAGGTCGCGATCCTCGAAGTGCACGCGGCCGCCCGAGCTTGCCAGGATGCCGGTCAACACGTTGATCAGCGTCGTCTTGCCCGCACCGTTCGGCCCGATCACCGAGAAGATTCTTCCACGCGGCACCGCCAGCGAAACCTCGCGCACGGCATGCACGCCGCCGAAGCTCTTGCTGAGGCCGTCGACGGCGAGGATGGCGTTCATCGCAGCGTCCCGGCCCGACCGAGGCGCAGGTTGACGAGGCTCAGCAGGCCCTTGGGCAGGAAGATCAGGATTACCAGCATCAAGCCGCCGAACACGATGAGGTAGGCGGTCCCGAGATCGCGCATCAGCTCGGGCATGAAGGTGACGATCACCGAGCCCGTGATGCTGCCCGCGATCGAGCCTTCGCCGCCGATGATCAGCATGGCGAGGTAGACGATGGAATGGCTGAGCGCGAAATCGTCGGGGGCCACGAAGTTCGCCATGTGTGCGAACAGAGCGCCTGCGAGGCCGGCATAGATCGCCGACAGCGCGAAGGCCTGCAGCTTGATGCGGGTGACGCCCACCGAAGCCGCACCGGTCGCGATCTCATCGTCGCGGACGGCGATCATGGCAAGCCCGAGGTGCGAGACGCGGATGCGCCAGGCGCACCAGGAGGTGAGGGCCAGCGCGAACCAGACGACGTAGTAATAGCGATGGTCGTTGGCGATCGGCCACCCCGGCAAGGCGAGCGGCGGGATGCTCGAGATGCCGTCGGTGCCGCCCATGACCGATTTCCAGTTGGTGGCGACGATTACGAACGAGACGTTGAAGCCCAAGGTCGCAAGCGCCAGGTAGTGGCCTTTCAGACGCAGGATCGGCAGGCCGATCGCGAGCGAGATGACGCCGGTGCCGACGACGGCGATCGGGATGGAGAGCCAGGGCGACAGGCCGACCATGGTCGAGAGGATCGCTGTGATATAGGCGCCGCAGCCGACGAAGCCGGCCTGCGCCAGCGTGATGAGGCCGGCGTAGCCGAAGGCGAAGTTGAGGCCGATGACGGCGATCGCCGAGATCAGCGCGAGATTGAGAATGCGGATGCCGTAGCCGCTGACGACGGCCGGCAGCAGCAAGGCCAGCGCGAATACGGCGCAGCTGGCTATCACAGCCATGGGCAGGGCGACGGGCAGACGCATCATGCCCGCTGTCCGATCCGCTCGCCGAAGATGCCC
This sequence comes from Alphaproteobacteria bacterium, assembly GCA_019235415.1. Classification (GTDB taxonomy): domain Bacteria; phylum Pseudomonadota; class Alphaproteobacteria; order Reyranellales; family Reyranellaceae; genus Reyranella. The sequence continues at coordinate 3,207 of JAFAKN010000508.1, read as the reverse complement.
TGCGGGCGTACCAGCAGGAACAGGATCATGACCAGGAAAACCAGCCCGTCCTTGTAGGCCGAGGAGATGTAGGCCGCCCCCAGCATCTCGGCGAGGCCGACCAGGACGCCGCCCACGATGGCGCCGGGCACGCTCGAGAAGCCGCCGATGATGATGGCTGCGAAGGCCTTTAGCGCAATCGGATCGCCCATGTTCACGTCGGCGAACCACATCGGCCCGACCAGGATGCCGGCGGCGCCGGTGAGCAGGCCAGCGATGATCCAGGTCAGCACGAACATGCGGTCGACGCCGATGCCCATCAGGCGCGCCGCATCGCGGTCCTGCGCCACGGCGCGCATCCGGGCGCCGATCGCGGTGCCGTAGATGAAGAAGTACAGGAGCGCGATCATCAGGAAGGCGACGACGATCACGAACAAGGCGTGGGCCGACAAAGCGGCGCCGAACACGTCGACGACCTGGCGGCCAAACGGCGAGCGCGGCCGGAAGGGGACGGAGCCCCAGGTCAGCAGGGCCGCGTTCTGGATGACGATGCCGATCATGACCGTGCCGATGATCACGGTGACCACCGGGCGATCCTGCAGCGGACGGAAGACGACGGCGTAGAAGGCGACACCGAAGAACACCATGCCCGCCAACGCCAGCAGGTAAGCGGGTCCGAGCGGCAGTCCTAGCTGCAGGCTGGTCGAGACGGCGAGGAAGCAGCCGATCGCCACCATCTGGCCGGTCGCGAAGTTCACGACGCCGGTTGCCTCGTTCACCATGATGAACGCGAGCCCGACCAGCGCATACACCGCGCCGACCGCGACCCCGCTGACGATGAGCTGGACCAGCTGCTGCATCAGTCTTCTTCTTCCTCCCCCGTCTTACGGGGGAGGTGGCCCGCAGGGCCGGAGGGGGAGGGGCGATGCATGCAATTTGTCATCCCGAGCGCAGCGAGGGATCTTTCCTGTTACCTTAAGGATCCCTCGCTGCGCTCGGGATGACAGATGTCGAGGGCTCGCTCACGCGTTGATCGTCTTGATGAACACCGGGTCGCGCGTGCCTGGCTTGATCGAGAACACCGCGAGCGAATGGACCATGTGGCCGAGGTCGTCGGTGGTGAAGACGTTGGTGATGCCCTTGTAGTCCTTCACCGCCTTGAGCGCGTCGCGGAGCTTGGTGCGGTCGGTGCCAACCTTGTCCATCACCTGCTTCATGATCCAGGCGGCGTCGTAGTAGCAGGAGCCGAACGGGTCGGGGTCGACCTTGAAGCGCTCCTTGAAGGTCTTGATGTAGGCAGCGACATCCGGTCCGCGCTCGGGCGCGAGATAGGCATCCATCACGCCGTTGACCCGGGTGAGCTCGTCGGGCGCGATCAGGTTGCGGGCCGCCGGCACCATGACACCCGACGAGATGACCACCGGCAGGTCGATGCCCATCTCCTTCATGAGCTTCAGCACCAGGGCGCCGTCCTTGCCGTAGCTGATGCAGATCAGGCAATCGGCGCCGGCGTTCTTGAGCTTCTGCAGCTGCGCCGACATGTCGTTGTCGGTGAAGGCGTAGGCCTCCATGCCGACCACCTCGGCGCCGTTGGCCTTGACGATTTTCTCCGCCGCCATCGCGCCGGGTTGGCCGAAATCGTTCTGCACGTAGATGATGCCGATCTTCTTCTTGCCCAACCCGTCGGTGGCGTGCTTGGCGAGCGCCAACGCCTGGATGCCGTCAGCCGGGCGGATGCGGAACAGCCACGGGTTTTTCTTCATGTGCATGGCGTCGCCGCCGCCGGCATAGAAGCCGGGGATCTGCGCCTTGGTCACCTCCGGCTCGGTGGCGAGGTTCTGGGTCGTGTAGCTCGACAGGAAGACCAGCGGCGGATCGATGTCGCGCACCACCTTGAGGTAGGCGTTGACCGCGACGCTGTTGGAATCCTTGACGTCCTCGAAGACGATCTTGAGCTTCTTGCCGGCCACGCCGCCCTTGGCGTTGATCTCGTCCTGCACCATCTGCAGCGAGAAATGGTACTGCTGGCCCGACACGTTGAACGGGCCGGTGATCGGCACCATCGCCCCGACCGCGAGCTCGCCCGACTGCGCCGACAGACGCTGCGTCCAGATGGTGATCGCCGCCGTCGTCGCGCCGGCCAGGATTGCGCGCCGTCCGACGACCCGCCGCCTGGCAACCCGCTTGCGTGCCATCACTCCTGCTCCCTTCCCATGCCCCCGGATCTCGATCCTGCGGCACAAGCAAGGGCCGCGCCAATCAAAACGCGCGCTGCGGCTTCGATTTTCGCTTCGGTGGCGTCCGTGCTCTCTTTGTCGCGACCCGGCGCGCTGCTGCCAGCGCCTCGCGCGCCCAGTCGAGCAGCTCCTCGGGCTCATCGAGCAGACGTTCCGGCGCGCGCCAGAAGGCGAGGTCTATGGTGCTGCCCTTCTTGCTGTAGTTGAGGGGCGGCGCCGACCGCGCTTCCGCGAAGACTTCTCGATTGTGGTCGTCGACCCGGAAGTAGAGCGTGTCCTCCGTCACCATCCCGAGCATCAGTCCGTTGCAGAAGATGCCCGTCTTGCCGAACATCCGTCGCATGGTGACATGGCCAAGTGGTGCGAGCTGATCGCGCAGGAATTCCGCAAAGCCTTCGCTGGCGACCATGGCCGATCGCTCGGTCGCTAGCGGCCGTCAACGTGAAGGGCTTGCCCGGAGCTCGTGAAGACCACCGATCTCGTGCCGAAGAAGTAGGTGTGGACGGTCTCGATGATCGGCGCGTTGATCGGCTTGTCGGCATCCCATACGAGCAGGAAGTTCGCCCCGCTGCCGCCGCTCTTGTCCTTGTGCTCGACGAAGACTTCCAGCGTGCCGAACGGCCCAATCTTGTTGCCCGCCGCGTACTCGCGAATGAGCTTTCCGTCCGTGTCGTAGTAGCGGATGGAACGGACCGTCAAGGCATTCGCGGGATCGGTGTTGCGGATCGAGAGGGTGGCCGACAGCTGCCATCTCTCGGCCTTGCCGCTGCTGTCGGCATTTCCATAGAGCACTTCGGAATAGACCGGAACGTACACCGTCTGCCCCTGCGTTGCGGGCGGCATATCTGCAGCGAGGCTCACGCCACCCATCGAGACGAAGCAGCAAATCGAGACGACGACGCGGCGGGCGAAAGCGAGCATGGGCTGGGTCCCTTGGGTTGCCCTACGCCTACACCACCTTGGGCGGCTCGCCCAGCCCACGGCGGTCGTG
>JAFAKN010000419.1 GCA_019235415.1 Alphaproteobacteria bacterium | reverse complement strand
CTGCCTGTTCACCTTGCGCCAAGTCTCGGCTGCCTATCGGCGGGCGCGCCGCTGGATCGAGCGCATCACCGGCGCCTGCTTCATCCTGTTCGGGGCGAAGCTCGCGACGGAGCCCTGAGGCGGCCAACCCGCGGCGGCATCGCGGTCTCGGCAAGTGTCCTTTCCCTTGCGAATTGTCGACGGATTGGCAAACGTTGGAGCATTGCAGCGGTAGACGGCGTCGTGCTGCATCGGGCAGGGAGGAAACCGCCGCACGCGTGCCTCCCATGTCCACTCCCACCCTCGCGTTGCTGCTCGGCGGCGTCGTCCCCGCGTGCCTTTGGGGCATATCGGCAATCTTCCAGAAGTTGAGCACGCACCACGGTCTCGAACCGGGGCCGTTTCTGTCCGCCTTTGGTCTCATCATCACCCTATCGGGTGTCGTGTTCGCCATCGTCCAGCGCCGTCCCGTGGGCCCGTCATGGGCTGGCCTGCAATACGCGCTGGCGGCGGGCTTGTTCTATGCCGTGGCCGCCGGGCTGATCAGTTTCGCGCTGTTGCGCTTCGGCTCGCCGATTTCGAAGCTCGCCCCGATCCTGGGCTGCAACGTCCTGATTACCGTGCTGCTGGGCGCGTTCTTGCTGGGTGAAGCGCAAAGCCTGAACGTCTGGAAGCTGGTCGGCGGCACCCTCGTAGTGTTGAGCGGCCTTGCCCTCGTGACGACTGCGTGAGCGCCAACCTCTGCTCGCAGGCACCTGTGCTCACCAGCTTCGCTTCGCGTTGCTCGGCGGGTTTGTGTCCGGCCTCGGCGCGGAAACAAAAAAGCGGGACGCCCAGCCCCGGACATCCCGCTATCGAGCGATAGGCTAGACGAAAAGAAACAGACTGGCAACGCCCGCCGGTTCTCAATAAATGAGATCCCCTTCGCGCCTGAAGGGGGCATGCATGATCGCTTGCGGATTGGATTTCGGCACCTCGAACTCGGCCATCGGGGTGGCGCGCGGCAACGCGCCGGCGCTGGCGCCACTGGAAGGCGACAGGACGCTGATGCCGAGCGCGGTGTTCTTCGACCTGGAGACCAGGGGGCCCATCGAGCGGACCGTGCTGTTCGGCTCCGAGGCGATCGCCGCGCACGTCGGCCAGGCCGAGGGCCGACTGATGCGCGCCCTGAAATCGATCCTGGGCTCGCCGCTGATCGACGAGGAAACCCTGCTGGGCAAGCGCAAGCTGCCGCTGCGCGACGTTGTCGAGATGTTCGTGCGGCATCTCAAGCGCAAGGCCGAGGCCTTCGCCGGCCACGACATCACTTCCGTCGTGCACGGCCGTCCGGTGCGCTTCGTCGATGGCGACGACGAGGCCGACGCGCGGGCGCAAGGCGTCCTCGAGGACATTGCCCGGCGCGTCGGCTTTCGCGACGTCGCCTTCGTCTACGAGCCGATCGCGGCGGCGCATCACTACGAGCAGACCGTCGAGGCCGAGGAGCTGGTGCTGATCGCCGACATCGGCGGCGGCACCAGCGACTTCTCCGTCATCCGCATCGGGCCGCAGCGGCGCGGCAAGGCCGATCGCTCGTCGGACGTGCTGGCCAATTCAGGCATCCGCATCGGCGGCACGGACTTCGATGCGCTGCTGAGCCTTGCCGCCGTCATGCCGCTGCTGGGCTTGGGCTCGCTGCTGGTCGAGAAAGACCTGCCGATGCCGAAGGCCCTCTATCACGAGCTCGCCGCCTGGCCGACGATCAACCTCGCCTATACCTACAAGAACGAGCGCGCGCTCGGCGAGCTGGTGGCGCAAGCGCGCGAGCCGGAGAAGGTCGGCCGCCTGTTGACGCTGGTGCGCCAGAGGCTTGGCCATCGGCTCGCTTTCGCCGTCGAGGAGGCCAAGATGGCGCTGAGCGATGCCGATTGCGCCGCCATCGATCTCGCCTTCCTCGAGCAGGGGCTTACAGTCCCAGCGAGCCGCGATGGGTTCGAAAGCGCCATCCGCCGGCAGACCCATCGCCTGTACCGCACCGCGCGCGCCTGCGTCGCGGCCGCCGGCCTTACCGGCGATGCCATCGACACGATCTTCCTCACAGGCGGCTCGAGCCGCGTCCCCGCGGTCCGGGCGGCGATTGCCCGCGCCGCCCCGACAGCCCGCATCGCGACCGGCTCGGACTTCCTGTCCGTCGCCCTGGGGTTGACCTACATGGCGGGGCTCCTGGCCAGAGCCTAGAGCGCGATGAGTCGATCAGTGCCGCATTTGCATGCCGGCCGGCGGCATCAGGTTGTCGTTGAGGTTGGTCATGATCACCAGCGACCCGGAGACGACCACGGTGACGATGAGGGTGCCGAAGGCGAGCGCCAGGACGTTGTTGGTGTTGTCCGGCCCGGTGGTGATGTGCAGGAAGAACACGAGGTGAATGCCCATCTGGGCGACGGCGAGGACCACCAGGCCGAGCGGGACTCCTGGCCCCCACAGCAGGTTCGTGTTGGCGGCCCAGAACGAGGTCGCCGTGAGGCCCAAGGAAAGCACCAGCCCGATCGAATAGATGAGGATGCTGGACGGACCGCTCTCTTCCTCGTCGAGTGGGACCGACTGGTCGCCGGGGGCGCGATCGTAGGAGGTGTCGGTCATGGGCGTACTCCCATCAGGTAGACGACTGTGAACAGCCAGACCCAGATGATGTCGAGGAAGTGCCAGAACAGCGAAAAGCACTGCAGCCGGCGCTGAACGACGGCCGCATAGCCCCTGGTGGCGACCTGGGCCATCATCACGATCAACCACACCAGCCCCGCCGTGACGTGCAGCCCGTGACAGCCGACGAGCGTGAAGAAGGCGGACAAGAAGCTGCTGCGCTGCGGGCCGGCGTCACGCGCGATCATGCCGGCGAACTCGTTGAGCTCGATCGCGAGGAACGCCAATCCGAGCGCGAAGGTGGCGGCGGCCCCGAGGTAGGTGCCGAGGCGATGGTGGCGCGTGATGGCGATCGACATCAGTCCGCAGGTGTAGCTCGAGGCGAGCAGGCAGGCGGTCTCGATCGCCACGCTGACTTGATTGAACAATTGCGCGCCGGTCGGGCCGCCGGCTGTCGCGTGCACCAGCACGGCATAGGCGGAAAAGAACGCCGAGAACATCACGACGTCGCTCAGCAGGAAGATCCAGAAGCCGTAGGCGACGACGATCCGTTTGGGCGCCGGCCCGGCTTCGCTGGCGGGTATTCCGCGCGGGATGTCGCCGATGGTGGCCGTGAGGCTCATGGTACGGCCTCCCTCTGGCGAGTGCGCTCGAAGCGGGCGATTTCAGCGGCGGGAATTTCCTCTTCCTCCTGGCGGCGGAAGGCAAAGACAAGCAGCGTCACGAAGGCGCCGAGCAGTCCCAGACCCGCCATCCACCAGATGTGCCAGATCAAGGCAAAGCCGGTGACCACGGCGAAGAACGCGGTGACGAACCCGGTCGGGCTGTTCCTCGGCAACTCGATCGCCTCGTATTCGCGCGCTTTCGCGGGCTGCGCCGGATGGACGCGCGCGATCTGCTTGGCGCGCCAGAAGGCGTCGATTCCGTCGACCCGCGGCAGGACGGGGTAGTTCCACGCCGGCGGCGGGGATGGTGTCGACCATTCGAGGGTACGGCCGTTCCATGGGTCTCCCGTCAGGTCGCGCAGCCGCTCACGGTGACGAATCGACACGGCGAGCTGCATGATCTGGCAGAAGATGCCCGCCAGGATGACGACCGCGCCGCCCGCGGCCACCAGCAGCCACGGCTGCCACGAGAGGACGTCGTAGTGCTGCATGCGGCGTGTCATGCCCATCAGGCCGACAACGTAGAGCGGCATGAAGGCGAGATGGAAGCCGAGGAACCAGCACCAGAACGACGCCTTGCCCCAGCGGTCGTCGAGCTTGAAACCGAACGCCTTGGGGAACCAGTAGGTGTAGCCGGCGAAGGCGCCGAACACGACGCCGGGAATGATCACGTGATGGAAGTGGGCGACCAGGAACAGGCTGTTGTGCAGCTGGAAGTCGGCCGGCGGCACAGCCAGCAGCACGCCGGTCAGGCCGCCCACGACGAATGTCACCATGAAGCCGACGGTCCACAGGATGGGCGACGTGAACTGCACGCGGCCGCCGTACATCGTGAACAGCCAGTTGAATATTTTGACGCCGGTCGGGACGGCGATGATCATGCTCATGATCCCGAAGAAGGCGTTGACGCCCGCACCGGCGCCCATGGTGAAGAAATGGTGCAGCCAGACCAGGTAGGCGAAGATGCAGATCACCATGGTGGCGCCGACCATCGAGCGGTAGCCGAACAGCGGCTTGCCGGAGAAGGTCGCCGTCACTTCCGAGAAGACGCCGAACGCCGGCAGGACGAGGATGTAGACCTCGGGATGGCCCCACACCCAGAACAGGTTTACGTACATCATCGGATTGCCGCCTGAATCGACCGTGAAGAAGTGGAAGCCGAGGTAGCGGTCGAGCAGCAGCATCGCCAACGTCGCGGTCAGGACCGGAAAGGCCGCGACGATGAGCAGGTTCGAGGCGAGCGCCGTCCAGCAGAAGACGGGCATGCGCGTGTAGCCCATGCCGGGCGCGCGCGTCTTCAGGATGGTCGTGACGAAGTTGATGCCGGTGAGCAACGTGCCGATGCCGGAGATCTGCAGCGCCCATAGGTAGTAGTCGACGCCGACGCCGGGCGAGAATTGCAGCTCGCTGAGCGGCGGATAGGCGACCCAGCCTGTCTTCGCGAACTCGCCGATCACCAGTGACATGTTGGTTAGCAGGATGCCCGACGCGGTGAGCCACAGGCTGACCGAGTTCAACGTGGGGAAGGCGACGTCGCGGATGCCAAGCTGCAATGGCACCGCGAAGTTCATCAATCCGATCACCAGCGGCATCGCCACGAAGAAGATCATGATCGTGCCGTGCGCCGAGAAGATCTGGTCGAAATGCTCCGGCGGCAGGTATCCCGGCGCGCCGGCGGCGACGGCCTGCTGCGCGCGCATCATGATGGCGTCGGTGAAGCCGCGCAGCAGCATGAGCAGCGCCAGTACGAGATACATGACGCCGATGCGCTTGTGGTCGACGGAGGTGAGCCACTCGCGCCACAGGTACGGCCAGTATCCCTTGAGCCCGGTCCATCCCAGCACGAAGGCGATGCCGAGCACCATCATACCCGACGCCGCCATGATGATCGGCTGGTCGAACGGGATCGCGCTCCAGTCGAGCTTGCCCAAGGGGATCATTTCTCGGCCCTCTGCGCCGGCGCGGGCTGCAGGCTCGCGCTAAGGATGTGGCTGAAGAAGTCGGGGGTGACGGACCGGTAGCCGAAGGGCGTGGCCACGACCCCCGGCTTGACCAGATCGGCATAGCTCCGGTCGTCGAGTGCGGGACCGGCCTGGCGCGCCGCCTCGATCCACGCCGCGAAGTTTTCGGCGGACACCGCGTCGACGGCAAAATGCATGTCGGAGAAGCCATCGCCGCTGAAATTGCCCGACAGTCCCCGGAACGTTCCGACATGGTCGGCCTGCAGGTAGAGGCGCGTCGTCATGCCGGCCATGGTGTAGATCTGGCCGCTGAGCTCAGGCACCCAGAACGTGTTCATCACGCCCGCGGACGTCAGCTCGAGGTTGATCGGCGTGCCGACCGGTATGGTCAGTCGATTGACGCTGGCGACCCCGTGGTCGGGATAGAGGAACAGCCATTTCCAGTCGAGCGACACGACCTGGATCCTGACCGGCTTCACTTCCGAAGGGATCGGCTTGGTCGGGGCGAGGTCGTAGGCGCCGACCCACGCGACGCCGCCCAGCAACAGCACCGTCATGACGGGAATCGACCAGACGAGCAGCTCGAGCCGGCCGGAATAGGCGAAATCGGGCAGGTAGCGGGCGCGCCGGTTGGACGAGCGAAACCAGAAGGCGACGCCCAGCGTGGCCAGCATCGTGGGAATCACGATCGCCAGCATGATGCCCAGCGAGTTGAACAGGATCTCTCGTTCGGCGCCGGCGATCGGTCCCTTGGGAGCGAGCACGCCTTCGGAGCAACCGCTCAATATCGCGATGGTGAGCGTGGCGGCGGCGATCAGGAGGCCGACCAGGATCCGGTATCGACTATCGGACCTTGGCTCGGCATCGCTGGCTGCGGCAGGTGGCGAAGCGGAATGTCGAATAGCCATTGCCGATTCTTGCCTCAATACCCGTGACGCTTGTTGTCAATTCGCATGACGTTATCGTTTCGCAACACTCTGCCGGCAGCTTGTCTTCTCTGGCTGCACGACGGGATCTGCCGTTCGGCAGGGGCGATCGGACCCTTAATAGAGCGGATGATAAGTATTGATTGACTATTATCTTAGTGATAGTAACAATGACCATTCGAAAGGAGCATTCATGTGCGTCAGCCAACTCGCGTCGACGGCCCGGCGAGCCGATCCGGCGATCGCTCGCCTGCATACATGCGGCATGCAGAGCCTCGGCAAGTTGCCGTCCAGCGGTGTTGCGACGTCAACAGGGCCTTGCTTCGGAATCGCTGTCGCAAATGCCGCAAACCCCCGGAAACTACCCAAGCGGCTGATATTCCAGACTTTTTGGAGAGCGCGGACGATCGAGGCTGCATTGCCG
>JAFAKN010000378.1 GCA_019235415.1 Alphaproteobacteria bacterium | reverse complement strand
CCGGCCAAGGACTACGGCGTGCCGCCGGCCGCCGTGCGAGAGGTGCGCGCTGCCGCCGCGGCCGGCGTCATCCTGCTTGCGACTCCCTGGGACGCCACCGAGGCGGCCTGTCGCACCTTGGGGCCGGTGCAGGGCAGGATCATCGTCGACTGCACCAATCCGCTCGGCATGACCGAGAGTGGCCTGGGCCTCGTCGTCGGGCATGCGACGTCGGGCGCCGAGAGGGTGGCAGGATGGTGCCCCGGCGCGTCGGTCTACAAGAGCTTCAACCAGACCGGCTTCGAGATCATGGCCGATCCGGGCCGCTACCAGCCGAAGCCGGTGATGTTCGTGGCGGGCGACGACGCGCGGCGCAAGCCCACGGTGCTGGGCCTAGTGCGCGACGTCGGCTTCGAGGCGATCGATGCCGGGCCATTGTCGTCGGCGCGGCTCCTCGAGCCCTATGCCATGGTGTGGATCGAGCAGGTCGTGAAATTCGGTGCCGACCGCAACTTCGCTTTCGCGCTGGCGCGTCCAGCCGCCGTGTCAGACACCTGAAGCCGGGTGGGGCTAGAGACCGCCGATGAACTCGCTCGGCTTCTTCGTGCTGGCGTTCGTCTGTCCGCTGGCAGGTGCCGGCGGCAACACCCGCTCTGTCATCCCGAGCGAAGCGAGGGATCCTTCCTGGTTGCCTAAACTAAGGATCCCTCGCTGTCGCTCGGGATGACAGGGGCAGGAGGAATCTCAGCGGCCGATCTCGCGGCTGACGTGGTTCAGCTCGCGATTGAGATGGGCCTGTTCGCCGCGCGTGATGTAGCCACCGTTCCAGCGCGCGTAGTTGCGTTCCTGGCCGAGGATGCGGCGATCCTGCTGGCGCAGCCAGTTCGCCTGGCCCCGACTGAGTTCGCCTTCGCGGCGCTCCTGCGCGATGCGGTGGAACTGGTTGGAAATGCGGTCATTCACCTGGTCCCGCCGCGGATGGTTGCGCTCCCAGGAATTTTCGGCGAATGACGGCGTGGCGGCGCCGCACACGACGAGCGCTGCAAGGGCTGCGACGAGGGACTTGGGCATGAGGTTCATCGGTCTCTCCTGTCGACGTCCACGCCGCGCGATGCGGCGCAGTGATGGGAGCTACGCCGCCTCTTTCAAGAGCCTCCCTGACGCGATCCTGACGTCAGACGCCTGTAAGCCCTATTGCTGCCGCAGCCGGGCACGACCATGCCGCCCGCGACGTAATGCCCGAGTGAGAACGACGCCTCTACCTCGATCGGGGAGAGGAGGGTCGGTAGGAGATCGCGATGACCTTGGAAGTCGAGCCGCGCACCTTGCTGAACAAGCTGGCCTTCGGGCCGTCCGACGGCGAGCTCACCCTGGTCATCAGGAAGGGGGCGGACGCCTGGCTCGCCGAGCAGCTGCGTCCGCCCGCCGGCGACGATTGCCAGGAACGCATCGCCGCGACCGAGCTGCGGCTGAAATATTCGAGCAAGACGCCGGCCGCCGAAGTCGACGAGGAGCGCCGGCTGGAGGTCATCGGCGAGCCGATCGATCAGCTGTGGAAGACGCTCGACAAGGAGGTGCCCAACCAGGAGCGCACCTTCCTGCGCACCGCGGTCGCCATGGCCACCTTGATCCGCGCCGTGCACAGCCACTGGCAGCTGCGCGAGGTGATGGCCGACTTCTGGCACAACCATTTCAACGTCAACGCGGCCGGCGACGGGACCATCGCGGTGGCCTTGCCGGCCTACGACCGCGATGTGATCCGCCGGCACGCGCTGGGCAATTTCCGCGCGATGCTGGAAGCCGTCGCGACCAGTGCGGCAATGCAGGTCTATCTCAACAACCGCTCGTCGCGCTCCGGCGCCGCCAACGAGAACTATGCCCGCGAGCTGTTCGAGTTGCACACGCTCGGCCGGCCGGCTTACCTCAACGCCCTGTACAACCGCTGGCGCGACGTGCCGGGCGCGCAGGATGGCAAGCCGCAAGGCTACATCGACCAGGACGTCTACGAGGCGGCGCGTGCCTTCACCGGCTGGACGGTCGAGGACGGCAGCGGGCTTGGCAACAACCGGCGGCTGCCGTTCACCGGTCGCTTCACCTATGTCGAGACATGGCACGACAACTACCAGAAGCGCGTGCTGGCCAGCGAGTTCGACCCTTACCAGGCGCCGCTCAACGACGGGCGGCGTGTGCTCGACATCGTCGCCGAGCACCCCGCGACGGCGCGCTTCGTATGCGGCAAGCTCTGCCGCCGGCTGGTGTCGGATACGCCGGACGAGCGCCTGCTGTCGCTCGCCGTCGAGGCCTGGACGGAGCACCGCAAGCAGCCCGACCAGATCGCACGCACCGTCGAGGCGATCGTGCGCAGCGACGCCTTCCGTCGTTCGGCCGGCGCCAAGGTGAAGCGGCCAATCGAGCTCTACGCCTCGTTTGCCCGCGCCGCCGGCATTCCCATCATCGGCGCGCCGGGACTCTTGGGCGAGCTCGACGGCAGCGGCCAGCGGCTGTTCGGTTGGGGACCCCCGACCGGCCATCCCGACGAGAACGACTACTGGCTGAGCTCCAACATGATGCGCCGCCGCTGGTCGCTGTTGCTCGGCCTGGCCGACGATGCCTGGAAGGCCGGCGCGCCGCAGGCCGCCGTTAGCATCGCCGAGCAGGCGACGCCCGAAGCGGCGGTGAATGCCGCGCACCGGCGATTGCTGGGCAGCGAGGCGCCGCCAACCACGCTGCACGCGATCGTCGACGGCATGGGCCTGAAACCCGGTACTCCGTTCCAGACGCGCAAGGATGCCCTGCCGCTTGCGCGGCACATGCTCGCCTATTGCGCAATGACGCCTGCTTTCCAGACGAGGTGATGCCATGCTCACGCGACGCTATGTCCTTGCCGGCTCCGGCGCGCTCGCGCTGGCGCCGGGACTTCGCGCCTATGCCGCGCCCGGCGAGGCGCAAGCCGGCGCCCCGATTCTGGTCGTGCTGTTCCTGCGCGGCGGCATGGATTCACTCGGCGTGGTGGCGCCGGTCGACGACCGCGACTACGTCGCCGACCGGCCGGCCGAGATGCGCCTGCTGGCCGACGGCGACAAGCCGGCGCTGAGGCTCGACGGAGCGCCGGCCGGCCACGACTTCCGCCTGCATCCGCAAATGGCCGAGCTGCACGAGCTCTATCGCGACAAGCGGCTGGCGCTGGTGCATGCCTGCGGCCTGGCCAACGGCACGCGGAGCCACTTCGAGGCCCAGGAGCTGATCGAGCGCGGCGTTGCGCGCGCCGATGGGGCGACGGCGGTGCGCGGCGGCTGGATGACACGTTGGCTGGCCTCGGTCGGCCAGGGCAACGCACCCGCCTTCGCCGCGATCCCCGGCGTGCCGGAAGAGCTGGCCGAGCACGCCGACACGGTGTGCGCCGCGGACCTGCGCTATGGCATGAACCTGCCGGGCGGCAAGCAGGCGGCGTCGGTGCTGAAGAATCTCTACGCGCACGGCAATGGCCCGATCGAAGTCGCCGCGCGGCGAACCTTGCAGGGCATCGCGCTGGTCGACGGGCCGCTGCGCCTTCCGGACGGCAAGATCGCGCCTTATCAAGCCGGCGGTGGTGCGACCTACGAAGACACCGAGGTCGGCCGCGGGCTCGGCGCCGTCGCGCGCGTCATCCGCATGGAGCTCGGCATCCGGGCCTTCGCGCTCGACATGGGCGGCTGGGACACACACGAGAACCAGGCGCCGCGGCTCGCCAACCTCGCCGGCCAACTTTCCCGCGCGCTCCACGCCTTCCATACCGACTTGCACGACCGGCTGGACCGCATCGTGCTGGTGGTCATGAGCGAGTTCGGCCGCCGGCTGCGCTCCAACCGCAGCAACGGCACCGACCACGGCCACGCCGGCGTGATGATGGTGTCGGCGCCGCACATCGCCGGCGGCCGCCTGCACGGCCCCTGGCCCGGCCTCGCCTCGCCGGTCCTCGACAATGGCGTCGACCTCGCGATGACCACCGACATCCGCAGCGTGCTCAGCGAGCTGATGACCGGCCCGTTGGCGACGCCGCATGCGCCGGCCACCGTGTTCCCGGCCTTCACCCCGAAGAAGGTCGGTTTGGTGTAGACTCTTGCCGGACCCCCTCTCTGTCATCCCGAGCGTAAGCGAGGGACCTTTGAGGCAACAGGAAAGGTCCCTCGCTACGCTCGGGATGACATAAGAGCGGACTCGGGCGCGGACGCCGGGGGGCAGGTAAGACAAACTCACCGCGCGCGCTTCACGACCGTGCAGCTCACGACGCTCGACGGCTTGCCGGCATGGGCATAGCAGAAGTTGAACGTGTCGCCGTCGATCTCGCCCCACTGAAAGCCGTCGGTATCGGCGGTGATGACGTGCATGCCGTCCTTGCCGTACAGCTCGCCGATGAAGGGCTCCTCTGTTCGCTCGTTGCCGCCGGACATGGTCATGACGCCCCAGAAACGCGTGTCCTGCTGTCCTTTGACCTCCCACACGATGTCCTTCTCGAACAGCCCGGGCTTTTCTATCGTACCCGTGCTGGTCGGCCAGTGGCCGCCTTTGCCGGCGACGATCGAATGGGTCTTGCCGACCCAGCGGCCCTTCATGTCGAACGGGTCCGCTGCCTGGGCGAAGGCCGGCGCGATCATGACGAGCAACGCGGCAAAGGTGGTAGCTCTCGACAGCATCGAACATCCTCCATGACTTGCATCGGACTGGACCAACCCAGAGCAGCAGTCTGCCTTGCTTTTCATGACCGCGCGAATTCCTTTGCTTGTCCCGCGGTGCGGAGTCAGGCTTTCGCAACGGTCCCGCAGAACGACAAGAACCGGCGCGTCCCCGGAAGCCGCGCCGAATGAGGGAGGAGCGGCATGCCAATGGCCTCGAACTCAACGCGCCGGGCAGTCCTCGGTGCGATGGGCAGCGCAGCCCTTGCGGCAACCGCGCGAACGGTATCGGCGAAGGCCTACGACACCGGCGCCAGCGACAGCGAGATCAAGCTCGGCTCGTCGGCGCCGTACAGTGGCCCGGCGTCGGCCTACGGCCTCTACGGCACGTGCCAGACGGCCTACTTCAAGATGCTGAACGAGCAGGGCGGCATCAACGGCCGCAAGGTGACGGTGATCTCGCTCGACAACGCCTTCAGCCCGCCCAAGGCGCTGGAAGTGACCCGCCAGCTGGTGGAAGGCGACAAGGTTTTAGCGATCGCGGGAACGCTGGGGACCGCCGCCAACACGTCGATGCAGAAGTACCTGAACGACCGCAAGGTGCCCAACCTGTTTCTCACCTCGGGCGCCGAGCGCTTCAACGATCCCAAGCACTTCCCCTGGATCGTGCCGCTCTATCCGACCTACGTCGGCCAGGGCGAGATCTTCGGCAAGTACATCCTGGCCAAGCACGCCGGCGCCAAGGTCGGCGTGCTCTACGTCAACGACGATCTCGGCAAGGACTTCCTGAAGGGCCTGAAGAAGGGCCTCGGTGAGCGAGGCACGATCGCGCGCGAGGTCAGCCACGAATTCACCGATCCCAGCGTCGACAACCAGATCATCGACCTCAAAGGCAGCGGCGCCGACGTCCTGGTCCAGCTCACCTATGCCAAGTTCGCGGCCCAAGGCATGCGCAAGGCCTATGAGCTCGGCTGGCGGCCGGCGGCGCAGATCCTGGCGAGCGTCGCGTCGTCGATCAGCGGCGGCTTGGTCCCGGCTGGCATCGCGGCCTCCAAGGGCATCATCACCGCACGCTGGGAGAAGCTGCCGAACGATCCGCAGACTGCCAAGGATCCCGACGTCGTCGACTACATCGCCTTCTGCAAGAAGTACATGCCGGGCGTCAACGTCGAGGACAACACGCCGGTCGCGGCCTACATCAACTCCTTCCTGATCGCGCGCGTGCTCGGCGCCTGCGGCGATGAGCTGACGCGCGAGAACGTTCTTAAGCAGGCGACAGGCCTCAAGAACATGGCCGTGCCGATGCTGATGTCCGGCATCACGGTGACCAATTCGCCCGACGACTATCTCGCCTTCCATGCCCTGCAGCTCTGCCAGTTCGACGGCGAGAAGCTGGCGCCGCTCGGCGAGCTGATCTCCTTCAGCTCATCGACCTGAGCGCCCGTCGCCGCCGGATGGCGGCGACTTCCTCGTGAAGCGGCCGCCGCGCTGGAAGGGTCGCTGACGATGGCGCCCTCGCATGCCGCCATTCGCTTTTCTGCCGAGACACGCGGCTTTTTCGGCGCGAAAAGACCATGCTGTTCCGCTCAAGCCGGGAGCGCCTGTCGATGGATGTGTCAGACCTGAAGTTCTTCGAGCACGTCGTCGACGCGGGCGGCATGGGCCGCGCGGCCGAGACCCTCAACACGGTGCAATCGAATGTCACCATGCGCATCCGCGCGCTCGAGCGCGAGCTGGGCGTTGCCCTGTTCCACCGAAGCGCCCGCGGCGTGTCCCTC
>JAFAKN010000533.1 GCA_019235415.1 Alphaproteobacteria bacterium | reverse complement strand
CTTGCAGGCGCTGGATGTCGTCCTGGTATTTCAGCAGCACGCCCAGCGTGTCGTTGATGGTCTTGGGATCGAGGTCGAGCGCATTCAGCTCCGACAGCGCGGTCGCCCAGTCGATCGATTCGGCGACGCCCGGTGCCTTGAACAGGTCGAGCCTGCGCAGCTCCTGCACGAAGCCGACGACCTGGCGCGACAGCCGTTCGCCCGCACCCGGCGCCTTGACCTTGAGGATTTCCAGCTCGCGCTTGAGGTCAGGATAATCGACCCAGTGGTAGAAGCAGCGGCGCTTCAAGGCGTCGTGGATCTCGCGCGTGCGGTTCGACGTGATGACCACGATCGGCGTCTGCGCGGCCTTGATGGTGCCGAGCTCGGGGATCGTCACCTGGAAGTCCGACAGCACTTCCAGGAGGTAGGCCTCGAACGGCTCGTCGGTGCGGTCGAGCTCGTCGATCAGCAGGATCGGCGCGCCTTCGGTGTGCGGGCTCAAGGCCTCGAGCAATGGGCGGCGGATCAGGAATCGCTCGTCGAAGATGTCGTCGGCCAGCTCGCCGCGATCGTGCACGCCCTGCGCTTCGGCCAGCCGGATCTCGATCATCTGGCGCGAGTAGTTCCACTCGTAGACGGCCGACGCCACGTCGAGACCCTCGTAGCATTGCAGGCGGATCAGCGGCCGGCCGAGCGTCTGCGACAGGACCTTGGCGATCTCGGTCTTGCCGACGCCCGCTTCGCCCTCGCAGAACAGCGGACGCCCGAGCTTGAGCGCGAGATAGAGAACCGTGGCCAGGCTGCGGTCGGCGATGTAGTCGCCGCCTTTCAGCAAGTCGAGGGTGGCGTCGATCGACACCGGCGTGGCTGAGGACATGAAACTCCTGGAAAACGCGCAAAAACGCCGTGCAGCGGCGCGCGGCGCCCAGTGTAGCGGATGGGATGGCGCCTCGATATGGTAGGAATCGCAAGGGAATTCAAGCATTTGGAGGAACTGCATGGAGCCCGACCTGTTTCGCAATCGCACGGCCGTCGTGACCGGCGGCGCGCGCGGCATCGGGCTTGCCTGCGCCGAACGGATCGTCGCCGGCGGCGGCCGCGTCGCGCTGTGGGATCGCGACCTCGTGCGGGCGCAGCAGTCGGCGGCGAGCCTCAAGCAAGCGATCGCCGTCGAGGTCGACGTCACCAGCGAACCCTCGATCGCAAGCGGGCTGGCCGCAACCGAGGACCAGCTCGCGCCGCCCGACATCCTGATCGCCAGCGCCGGCATCACCGGGCCCAACGCCACGGTCGTGAGCTATCCGGTCGACGCCTGGAAGCAAGTGATCGACATCAATCTCACCGGGGTGTTCCTGTGCAACCGCGCGGTCGCGGGCGGCATGGCGCTGCGCGGCTATGGTCGCATCGTCAACATCGCCTCGGTGGCCGGCAAGGAAGGCAATCCCAACGCGTCGGCCTATTCGGCCTCCAAGGCGGGCGTCATCGGCCTCACCAAGTCGCTCGGCAAGGAGCTGGCGACGAGCGGCGTGCTGGTGAACTGCGTGGCGCCGGCGGTGGTCAAGACCGAGCTGTTCAGCCAGATGACCGAGCAGCACATCCAGTACATGTTGTCGAAGATCCCAATGAACCGCTTCGGCGAGGTCGACGAGGTGGCCGAGATGGTGGCGTGGCTCGCGTCCGATCTCTGTTCCTTTGCGACGGGCGCGACGTTCGATCTGAGCGGCGGGAGGGCGACGTACTAATTTTCCAAATCATAAATCGACCTCCTCTCCCCCGTTAGGGGGAGAGGTTGGGAGAGGGGGTTGCACGAGCTCTCGAAGCCCCCTCTCCTAGCCTCCCCCCTAGCGGGGGAGAGGAATACGAAGGCGTCGACTGACGTCAATTCGGAAGGAAACGACATGCAGCTTCATGACTTCACCCTGACCGAGCTTTCCGCGGGACTCGCTGCCAAGAAATTCTCCTCGCGCGACGTCGTCGGCGCCCTGCTTGCGCGTATCGCCAAGGCCGATGCGAAGCTGCATGCCTTCACCGAAGTCTACGAAAGCGAGGCGCGGGCGCTGGCCGACGCCGCCGACACCGCGCGCAGCGCCGGCTTTCCCCTCCCGCCGCTGCACGGCCTGCCGGTCGTCTACAAGGACCTGTGCGACATCGCCGGCCGCATCGGCACCGGCGGCTCGAAGATGTTCGAGCATCGCAAGGCGACCGAGACGTCGAACACCGTCGAGCGGCTCACGGCGGCCGGCATGGTGCCGCTCGGCAAGCTGCACATGGTCGAGTTCGCGTTCGGCGGCTGGGGCACCAATCCCCTGATGGGCGCGCCGTGGAACCCCTGGGACCTCGAGACCCATCGCGTGCCGGGCGGGTCGTCGAGCGGCACCGGCGTCGCGGTCGCGGCCCGCCTCGCGCCGGCCGGCATCGGCAGCGACACCGGCGGCTCGGTGCGCATTCCCTCGGCGTTCAACGGGCTGGTCGGGCTGAAAGTCACGTTCGGACGCATCGGGCTATCGGGCACGATGATGCTCAGCTGGACGCTCGATTCGATCGGGCCGATGGCGCGCTGCGTGGAAGATTGTGCGCTGATGCTCAATGCGCTGGCAGCCCCCGATGCACGCGATCCCACCACGCTTGGCCAGCCGGTCGAGGATTTCAGCCTCGCGGTGACGCCCGGTTCCATCGAGGGCATGAGGGTGGCGATTGCCGATTCCAAGCAGCTGCCCGACTTCATGCATGCCGACGTGGTCAAAGCCTGGCAGACGGCCGGGCTCACGTTCGAGACACTGGGAGCGACTGTCGAGGCGGTGCGCATGCCCAACTGGTTCTTCGACCTGTCGCGGCCTGCCGGCATCATCATCGCGTCGGAAGCCTACGCCCTGCACCGCGACTACATCGAGAACATGAACAAGGCGATCGGCCCCGGCGTGCGCATGCGGGCACACGCCGCCAAAGGCTTCGCGCCGGGCGCCTACGCCGAGGAGCTGCGCGCAATGGCCGAGCGACGGCGGGCGTTCGCCGACTGGATGAAGCCGTACGATGCCATCCTGCTGCCGACCGCGGCGGTCCCGGCGATCCCGCTCGCCGAGGTCGACGAGGCCTCGCCCATTCCGGGCTACCTGACACGCCCGGCCAACTATCTCGGCCTCTGCAGCCTCGCGATGCCGGCCGGCTTCTCGCACGGCCTGCCGGTCGGCATTCAGCTGGTCGGCAAGCCGTTCGCCGAGCGCGACGTGCTGCGCTTGGGCAAGGCCTTCCAGGACGCGACCGACTTCCACAAGCGCGCGCCCGACCTCAAGGCGATCGGGTTGTAATCTCGCCGGACCGCGGGCCTCCAGGCCCGCTCATCGTCTCTTGGACCGCGCGCGTCTCGCGCGCCTCATGTGCATGTGAACGCCCCGGATGAGCGCGCAGGATGCCCGCGGTCCAGAAGAAAAAGAGCGGGCCTGGAGGCCCGCGGTCCGGCAAGACTTAACGCTGCGGCATGCCCTGCGGCACGACCGTCTGCACGATCGACCTGTCGAGCGCCTCGTACTGGTGGTAGCCGATCAGATCGTAGAGCTCGGCGCGGGTCTGCATCTCGTCGAGCAGCGCCTGTGCGCCGCCGTCGCTCCTGAGCGCCGCATAGAGCCGCGCCTGCGCCTTGTTGGCGACGCGGAACGCCGAGACCGGCCAGATCACCATCTTGTAGCCCATGGCCTCGAACTCGGCCGCGGTGAAGAACGGCGTGCGGCCGAACTCGGTCATGTTGGCGAGCAGGTTTACGCCCGGCAGGGCGCGGGCGAAGGCGCGGAACATGTCTGAATTGACCAGCGCCTCGGGAAAGATCACGTCGGCGCCAGCCGCGAGATAGCGCTTGGCGCGCGCCACGGCGCCGTCGAAGCCTTCGCTGGCGGCGGCGTCAGTGCGCGCCACGATCAACAGGTGCCGCCGCGCCTTGGCCGCCGCCGCGATCTTGGCCGCCATGTCGTCGATCGAGGCGAGCTTCTTGTCGTTCAGGTGCCCGCACTTCTTGGGCAGGATCTGGTCCTCGATGTGCACTGCCGCCGCGCCCGCGTCCTCGAAGCAGCGCACCATGTGCATGACGTTCAGCGCCTCGCCGTAGCCGGTGTCGCCGTCGACCAGAACCGGCAGGCCCGCGGCACGCGCCACCTGGCGGATGAAGAAGCAGACCTCGTCGACGGTGATGATGCCGAGATCGGGCAAGCCCATGGAGGCGCTCATGCCGGCGCCCGAGAGATACAGTGCGTCGAAGCCCGCGCGACGCGCCTGCAACGCGGCGAGGCCGTTGTGGGTGCCGGGAAGCTGCACGATGCCCGGACGTTCCAGCAGCGCGCGCAGGCGCAGCCCGGCCGGCTGGTTGGGCGCGTCGGCCGCAACAAGATATGGACTCATCTCGCATCTCCCTTTCGGCGGCGGTTCTGCCAGCCGGCCAGTAGGCCGGCGCCCACGATCAGAGCCGTACCGACCCAAGTGTAGAGGTCGGGCACCTCGGCGAACATCAGGTAGCCCACGATCACCGAGCCGATCATCTGTGTGTAGTTGAGCGGCGCGATCAAGTTGGCCGGCGCGTAGGTCAGCGCCTTGGCGACGCAGTAATGGCCGAAGCCGCCCAAGGCACCCAGCGAGCAGAGCAGCAGCCAGTCGCCGGCGCTCACCGGGGTCTTCCAGACGAACGGCAGCAGCGCCGACATCAGGATGGCGCCTAAAAGCACGCTGTAGAAAATCGTGGTGGCCGGATGGTCGGTCGTGCCCAGCCGCCGGATCACGACCTGGTAGACGGCATAGGCGGCGGCGCTGCCGACCAGCAGGAGCGACGCCCACTGGAACACCGCGCTGCCCGGGCGGATCACCACCAGGACGCCCGCGAACCCCAGTATGACGGCCGCGAACCCAAGTGCCGTAATTCGCTCGCCCAGCATCGGCCAGGCGAGCAGGACCACCAGCACAGGCCCCACGAAGCTCACCGCGATCGCCTCGGCGACGCCGATGGATTTCACGGCCGAGAAGAAAAGCAGCGTGGAAAGCAGCATCGACAGCGAGCTCATGAACTGCGCGCCGATGCGGCGGGTGTGGAACAGGCCGAGCCCGAGGCGCGGCAGGAACACCAGGCTCACCAGGACGAGATGCAGGGTGACCCGGAACCAGACGACCTGCGTCGGGTCGTAGCGCAACGTCAGCAGCTTCACGAGCCCGTTCATGACGGGGAACAGGGCGCAGGCCACACCCATGTAGAGCACGCCCAGCAGAGGCCGCGACGAGCGGCCGGAAACCGGCAGCCGGGCCATGGTTGCGCGTCAGCGGGCGAGGTTCTGCGAGCGCTGAGGGACTGGATGGTCGTGGTCGCGCGGTTGGGCCACCCTGTCATCCCGAGCGAAGCGAGGGACCTTTGAGGCCACAGGAAAGGTCCCTCGCTGCGCTCGGGATGACATCGCGGCGGGCCTCACGGAAGCTTGCAGGTCACGAGGTCGGCGAACACCGGGTAGCCGGGGATGAACTCCGCCTTGTAGCTCGGATGCTTGGCGAGCGTGCAGCCCTGCGGCAGCGCGTGCTTGTCGACCTCGATGCGCACGAAGTCCTCTGCGTCGAAGCTCGTGATCGAGACCGTCTTCGACGGCTCGGGCAGGGCAAAGCGCATGACGTAGACGAGATTGCGCGGTCCCTTCTTGCGCGGACCGGGCGGCCCGCTTACCCGCTTGTTCTGCGGCATGGGCATAGTTTTGTCGCCCGCGTTGCGGTCCCATTCGGGCGGCGTGAAGCTCGCCGGGTCCTCGATGCGGGCGGCGAAGCTCGCCGCCTGCTTGGGATGGAAGTCGGACCCGCCGGTGTTCAGCCAGGTCATGTAGCCGATCTTGCCGAGCTCGCGCAGCGTGTCCTGGACTAAAAGCTTGTTCTCGTGCGGCGAGACCTTGCCGTCCTGGTCCTCGTCGATCGCCGGGATCTCGATCTCGCTGGAGAGCGGATCGAAGCGCCATTCGAGCTCGACGTGCGTGACCTTGCCGTCCTTGGCGATGACGCGCACGCGCTGCTGGATCCAGATGTGTGGATGCGCAGACGCAACGGCGGGCAGCAGCAGCGCGACCAGCGCGGCCAGCTTAGCGAGCGGACGCCTCACGCGACGGCTTCTTTGGCGATCGGGCGCGGCCGGCCTTCCTCGTCGATCGCCACGAACACGAAGGTGCCGTGGGTGACGCGGATCTCGGTGCTTTCGTGACGGCGCTGGACCACGGTCTCGAGGTCGATGGTGATCGAGCTGCGGCCGATTTTGGCGACGGCGCCATAGATCGAGACCATGTCGCCGACCTTGATCGGCTGCACGAAGGTCATGGCGGTGATGGCGACGGTGGCGACCCGGCCCTTGGCCACCTTGGCGGCCAGCGCGCCCCCCGCCACGTCCATCTGCGACAGCACCCAGCCGCCGAAAATGTCGCCGTTGCCGTTCAAGTCAGCGGGGTGCGGAACCGTCCGGATGATCGGATCGCGGCGGCATTCTGCCATCTCGTGTGGACCTTATATGGTTGATTTTTCGCGGTTTTCCTACCATATCGACGATCGGCCGGCCACGTCGGCCGGCCATTGGGCCACCCCCTTGCCCGCCCGACAAGACAGCACGAAGACAAGACGCAAGCATGGCAAAGAACGGCGATCTGTTCGAGCGCGCAGGCGGCAAACGCTCCGCCTCAGCTAAAGACAATTCCTACACCGCGCGCGACATCGAGGTGCTGGAGGGGCTTGAGCCCGTCCGCAAGCGCCCCGGCATGTACATCGGCGGCACCGATGAACGGGCCATGCACCATCTCGTGGCCGAGGTGCTGGACAACGCCATGGACGAGGCGGTGGCGGGCCATGCCGACACCATCCACGTCGAGCTTTTGGCCGGCAACAAGGTGCTGGTGCGCGACAACGGCCGCGGCATGCCGGTCGATCCGCATCCCAAGTTCAAGAACAAGTCGGCGCTGGAAGTCATCCTCACGATGCTGCACTCCGGCGGCAAGTTCAACAGCAAGGTCTACGCAACCTCGGGCGGCTTGCACGGCGTCGGCGTGTCGGTCGTCAATGCGCTCAGCGACGAGCTCACCGTCGAGGTGGCGCGCGACCGCCAGTCGTGGACCCAGAGCTTTTCGCGCGGCAAGCCGGTCACCAAGCTCAAGCCCAACGGGGCGGCGCCCAACCGGCGCGGCACGACGGTGACGTTCCATCCTGATCCGGAGATCTTCGGCAAGCAGCTCTTTTCGCCCGAGCGGCTGTACCGAATGGCACGCTCCAAGGCCTACCTGTTCCGCGGCGTCGAGATCCGCTGGCGCTGCGACAAGAGCTGGTTGCCGCGTATGAGCGATAAGGGGGGCGGCACGGTGCCCGAGGAGGAGTCGTTCCACTTCCCCGGCGGCCTGAAGGACTACCTGACGTCGGAGATCGGCGAGCGGCCGACCGTCGTGCCGCAGCCCTTTGCCGGCGAGGCCAAGAGCGAGACCAACGGCAGCCAGGGCGGCACGGTCGAATGGGCGGTGTGGTGGCCGGCCGACGAGGAAGGCTTCGTCCGTTCCTACTGCAACACGGTGCCGACCAGCGACGGCGGCACGCACGAATCCGGCTTCCGCAGCGCCCTGGTGCGCGGGCTGAAGCGCTACGCCGAGCTCACCGCCAACCGCAAGGGCTCGATCATCACTGCCGACGACGTGATCGAAGGCGCGGCCGGTCTGGTCTCGATCTTCATCGAGCAGCCGCAGTTCCAGGGCCAGACCAAGGAGAAGCTGGTCAGCGTCGAGGCGACCAAGCTGGTCGAGACCATCGTCGGCGACAACTTCGAGCACTGGCTGACTGGCGACAAGGAAGCCGGCAACGTGCTGCTCGAGCACGTGATCGGCAAGGCCGAGGACCGCCTGCGGCGCAAGCAGGACCGCGAGCAGCAGCGCAAGACGGCGACCCGCAAGCTGCGCCTGCCCGGCAAGCTCGCCGACTGCAGCAACACCTCGGCCGAGGGCACCGAGATCTTCCTGGTCGAGGGCGATTCGGCCGGCGGCTCGGCCAAGGCGGCACGCAACCGCGAGACCCAAGCGATCCTGCCGCTGCGCGGCAAGATCCTGAACGTGGCGTCGGCCAGCGCCGACAAGCTGCGCGACAACCAGGAGATCCAGGACCTGATCCAGGCGTTGGGCTGCGGCGCCGGCAACCACTACGACGACGATCGCCTGCGCTACGAGCGGGTCATCATCATGACCGACGCCGACGTCGACGGCGCGCACATCGCCTCGCTGCTGATGACGTTCTTCTATCGCGAGATGCCCAAGCTGATCGAGCTCGGGCACCTCTTCCTGGCGCAGCCGCCGCTCTATCGCCTGAGCAAGGGCGACCGCATCGAATATGCCCGCGACGAGCAGCACAAGGAGCAGCTGATCCGCGACGTCTTCAACGGCGGCAAGGTCGACATCACCCGCTTCAAGGGCCTGGGCGAGATGCAGTCGGTTCATCTGCGCGAGACCACCATGGACCCCAGCCGACGGACGTTGCTCAAGGTCGACGTGCCGACGACCGCCGACACACAGGCGCGAACCGATGCCATGCACACGCGAACGCTGGTCGAGGACCTGATGGGCCGCAAGCCCGAGAAGCGCTTCGCCTTCATCCAGGAAAATGCCCGGTTTGCGCGCGATCTCGACGTCTGAGCGACTTACGCCAGTCTGACGAACCCCGCGCGACAATTTGAATGGAGCGCTCCGGCCGCGGGAGTATGATTCCCTCCCGTAAAGGAGAAACCTCCGGATGCGTCTCAAGACCAAACTCGCCGCCTTGCTCGGCCTTATGGCCCTGCCGCTCTCGGCATCGGCCGCCGTCATCGGCGGCACGTACTACGCGCCTCAGTACGACTACGCCGAATTCTTCGCCGCGACCGACGGCCGGAATTTCCAGGTCATCCTGGCAGGCAATCCCTTCCCGGGCTTGGACCCCGGTGGGGTGGCCCGTGACCTGCTGCCGCTCATGCAGGCCGCCAAGCCGCGACCCGCCCTGACCTTCACCTACGACGACCCGGTGGAGCGGCCGCGTCCATACTATCGCCTGGTGTTGATCTTCAACCCGACCCTCGATCTCGGTTCCAACGCGGTGTGCAACGGCACGACCCGCCTTCGCCCGGGGCAGCCGGGACTCTTCTACGTTTACGCCGTCTACTGCCGCAACGATCAGGTGCTGTCCGAGACCACCGCCTGGACGCAGGCGACGGCACCGAACGATCCGCGCATCGGCCAGCTATTCCGGGAAATGTTCCAGGTGGTGTGGAACGACTCGCCGGCTTATCCGCGCCTGAACGGACGGCGCAACGCGCCGTAGCTGTCGCAAGCAGGCTGGACAAAGGCGCTCCTGATCCGGTCTCTTGTTGCGACAAGAGCCTGATTGAGGAGTGGACATGCAGAGCCTACAGGATCGCCACGTCGTCGTAACCGGCGGCACGGGCGCGCTCGGCACCGCGGTGGTGGATGCCTTCGTGAGTGCCGGCGCCCATTGCCACGTGCCGGCGATCGAGAAGGTCGCTCCGCCGGTCCGCTTCGCCGATCCCGGACGCGTCACCATCGCGACCGACGTCGACCTGTCCAACGAGGCCTCCGTCGAGGCCTTCTTCCGGCATCTGCCCGGCCTGCACGCGGTGGTGAATATCGCGGGCGGCTTCGCCTGGGCACCGATCGGCGACAGCACCGCGGGGGTCCTGCAGCAGCAGCTGTCGATGAACCTCGTGTCGTGCGCGCTGAGCTGCCGCCATGCGGTCGCCAACTTCCGGCAGGCCGGCCACGGCGGGCACATCGTCAACATCTCGGCCCGCCCGGCGCTCAATCCACGCCAGGGCGCCAAC
This sequence comes from Alphaproteobacteria bacterium, assembly GCA_019235415.1. Taxonomy (GTDB): domain Bacteria; phylum Pseudomonadota; class Alphaproteobacteria; order Reyranellales; family Reyranellaceae; genus Reyranella. Next base: position 7,226 of record JAFAKN010000533.1, on the reverse strand, counting down.
ATGACGGCCTACACCGCGTCCAAGGCGGCGGTCGCGGCCTTCACCGTGGCTTTGGCGGAGGAGCTCAAGAACGAGAACATCGGCGTCATCGCGCTCTGCCCCTCGACCATCGACACGCCGACCAACCGCAAGGACATGCCCAAGGCCGACCATGCGACCTGGGTCAAGCCCTCCTCGCTCGCCGCGTTGATCGTGGCGCAGTGCAGCCTCGCCGACCCCCTCGACTCGGGCGCGCTGATCCCGGTGTACGGGCGCGCGTGACGGAGCGCTCCACAGGCCGGCTCTGCTAACCAGCGGCGATGGCTTCCTGGTACTCTGCCGCCGACTTCGCACTGTCGGCGCTCGACGCCGAGACGACGCATGGCGTGGCGCTGCGAGCGCTCAAGACCGGCTTTTTCGCCGACTTGTTGGCCGATTGGCGGCCCGATCCATCGTCGCTCGCCACAAGGTTGTGGGGGCGCACGCTCGCCAACCCGATCGGGCTCGCCGCCGGGTTCGACAAGAACGCCGAGGTGCCCAACCCGCTGCTGGCGCTGGGGCTGGGCTTCGTCGAGGTGGGCACCGTGACGCCGCGGCCGCAGCCCGGCAATCCGCGCCCGCGCCTGTTCCGGCTGAAAGAGGATCGCGGCGTCATCAACCGCATGGGATTCCCGGGCCAGGGACTCGAGGCGGTGCGCGCGCGCCTCGCGACCCGACCGCGGCGCGGTTTTCTGGGCGTCAACGTCGGCGCCAACAAGGACAGCACCGACCGCGCTGCCGACTACGTGATCTGCAGCGCGGGCCTCGCGGCTTACGCCGACTATCTGGTGTGCAACGTCTCCTCGCCCAACACGCCCGGATTGCGCGCGCTGCAGGGGCGCCGCGAGCTCGCCGACCTCTTGAAGCGCGTGCAGGACGCGATCGCCGAGCACCCGCTGCCGCTGGTGGTCAAGATCGCGCCGGACGCTACCGAGCAGGACCTCGACGACATCGTCGCGGTGTGTCGCGAGCTCAAGGTCGACGGCATCATCGCCGGCAACACGACGGTGTCGCGGCCGCAATCGCTGCGCTCGCCCCGCCGCGACGAGGCCGGCGGGCTCTCGGGCACCCCGTTGATGGCGTTGGCGACCGAGGCGCTGCGCCAAACGGCGCGGCGCGTCGAGGGGCAGTTCCCGTTGCTCGGCTGCGGCGGCATTGTCTCGGGCGCCGACGCCTACGCCAAGATCCGCGCCGGTGCCAGCGCCGTGCAGCTCTACACGGCGCTGGTGTTCGAAGGGCCCCCACTCATCCGCCGCATCAAGGACGAGCTTGCCGCACTGGTGGCGCGTGACGGCTTTGCCAACGTCGCCGATAGCGTGGGTGCCGACCTACGCTGAGCCTTCCTCGAGATATTGGCCCGCGTCGAACTTCACGTAGGCGTCGGCCTCGCTGAAGGCGACACCCGCTGGATCGCCGCCTTTGGCAATCGTCTCGAGCTGCCTCTGCAGCAGGATGCGCAGCATCGAGACGCCCTGGTCGGACGACATCAGGTGCTCCTCCGAATGAAAGGTGATCGGCCCCTGCCCGACCTGCGCCTCGACGTCACCCGGGAATTTCTGGTGCTCCTCGGGCGTCAGCTCGGCCCAGGTCTTGCCGTTGTAGCGCGACTTGAACTTCGCGAGCTCGCCTTTCTCGCGGACGCGGCCCGCGACGTAGATGCGGTAGTGCGTGTCGTCGATCGGCAAGGTCCAGCCGATCGATTCCACCATGCCGTACTGCGCCACGCGCGGATTGGGCACCACGCGCAAGGTCGGCAGGACGGCCTCGGTGATGCGCCGGAAAAGCTTGCCGTCGGAGCCGGGCCGAAGCGAGGTCGCCTTCACGCCGTGGCGGCCATACTCGAACTTCACCTTAGGGAACGCCGCCATTTGCTGCACGAACTGCGGCCCGCTGAAGCTGCCATGCAGGATCGGCACATGGTACGGGTCGACGACATTCTCGAAGTGCTGCAGCCAGTTGCACGGCGCGATCACCGCCCCGCCGCTGCCGAGACTGGAGTCGTCCGACTCGACGAACTCGCCCGGCGCCAGCACCTCGAGGCATTCGTAACGCGGCAGCACCGGTTTCTTGGCCGGCGGGCCGAGATAAGCGAACACCAGGCCATAGCGCTCCTCGACGGGATACCACGGCTGGCGCACGCGCTGGCACTGCGCGCCGGCCGGGTTGGGCTCGCAAGGCATCTCGAGGCAATGGCCTTCGACGTCGAACAGCCAGCCGTGGTAGCAGCAGCGGATGCCGCGCGCCTCGACCTTGCCGTAGTACAGCGTGGTGCCGCGATGGCAGCAGCGCGGATAGACCAGGCCGGCGCGGCCCTCGCCGTCCCGGAAAAGGATCAGCTCCTCGCCCAGCACCTTGACGGGGCGCGGCGTTTCGCCGGCGTCCGCGCCCAAGCCGACCGGATGCCAGTAGCGCCGCAAAAGCTCGCCCATCGGCGTGCCGCGGCCGACCTCGGTCAGCCTGGCGTTGTAGGTGCCGGCTTGCCTGTCGTAGGCCGAGCCGGCGGGACTGGCGGCCGTCATGCGTCAGATGTCGGCGAAGACGTGGCTTTCCTTCTTGGCGCCGGGGTGGGTCACGGCGCCGTCGACGGCCGGGCCGACCAACTCGGCGTACTTCCAGAGGGCACCCGAGGTGTAGCCGTTCTTTTTCGGCTTAAAAGCCTTGCGCCGGGCTTTCAGCTCCTTGTCGCTCAACTCGACCGACAGGCGGCCCTTGACGGCGTCGATGGTGATCATGTCGCCGTTCTTCAGAAGGCCGATCGGGCCGCCGACCTGCGCCTCCGGGCCGACATGGCCGACGCAGAAGCCGCGCGTGCCGCCCGAGAAGCGGCCGTCGGTGATCAGCGCCACCTTCTCGCCGGCGCCCAGGCCGTAGAGCGCCGCCGTGGTCGACAGCATCTCGCGCATGCCGGGACCGCCCTTGGGGCCTTCGTAGCGGATCACGAGTACGTCGCCCTCCTTGAACTTGCCCTTCACCACGGCCTGGAACGCCGCCTCCTCCGAATCGAAGCAGCGCGCCGGTCCAGTGAAGAGCAGCCGCTTCATGCCGGCCACCTTCACGATGGCGCCGTCGGGCGCGAGGTTGCCCTTCAGGCCGACCACGCCGCCGGTCGGCGTGATGCAGTTCTTGACGCGATAAATGACGTCCTGGTCCTCGGGGAAGGCGATGTCCTTGTGGTTCTCGGCCAGCGTCTTGCCGGTGGCCGTGAGCACGTCGCCGTGCAGCAGCCCCGCGTCCAGCAGCTCCTTGATGACGACCGGGACACCGCCGACCTTGAAGAGGTCGAGCGCCACGTATTTACCGCCCGGCTTGAGGTCGGCGATGTATGGCGTCTTCTTGAAGATCTTGGCGACGTCGTGCAGGTCGAACTTGATGCCGCACTCGTGCGCCATCGCCGGCAGGTGCAGGCCGGCGTTGGTCGAGCCGCCGGTCGCTGCGACCACGACGGCGGCGTTCTCGAACGCTTCGCGCGAGCAGATGTCGCGTGGCCGGATGCCGAGCTTCAGCAGGTTCATGGCCGCCTCGCCCGACGCCTCGGCGTACTGGTCGCGCGATTCGTAAGGCGCCGGCGCCCCGGCCGAGCCAGGCAGCGCGAGGCCGATCGCCTCCGAGACGCAGGCCATGGTGTTGGCGGTGAACTGGCCGCCGCACGAGCCGGCCGACGGGCAAGCGACGCATTCGAGCTCGTGCAGGTCGGCGTCGGAGAACTTGCCGGCCGCATGCATGCCGACCCCTTCGAAGATGTCGACCACGGTCACGTCCTTGCCGCGGAACTTGCCGGGCAAGATCGAGCCGCCATACATGAACACCGACGGCACGTTCAGCCGCAGCATGGCCATCATCATGCCGGGCAGCGACTTGTCGCAGCCGGCCAAGGTCACCATGGCGTCGTAGCAATGGCCGCGCATGGTGAGCTCGACCGAATCGGCGATCAGGTCGCGGCTCGCCAGCGACGACTTCATGCCCTGGTGGCCCATGGCGATGCCGTCGGTCACGGTGATGGTGGTGAACTCGCGCGGCGTGCCGCCGGCGCGGTCGACGCCGATCTTCACGGCCTGCGCCTGGCGGTTGAGGGCGATGTTGCAGGGCGCCGCCTCGTTCCAGCAGGTGGCGACGCCGACGATCGGCTGGCCGATCTGCTTTTCGCTCAGCCCCATGGCGTAGAGGTACGAACGGTGCGGCGCCCGCTCGGGACCGACCGTGGTGTGCCGGCTCGGCATTTTGGCTTTGTCGAGTTCGGGGTTGGGATGCAGCTTCAACTTCTTGTTCTTGGCCATTGGCCGTCTCTCCGCCTGATCAGATGGCGGCGACTTTAGCGATGCATTTGTCCAATTCCTAGGCGGCAGGCTGGGGCACTACACCTTGGCCGACCAGAAGGCGTCGATGCCGAGCTCGGCTCGCCACTCGGCCGTGGCCACGGCCTTGGGGGGTTCGAGCGGGATGCCGGTGCCGTCGGCGACCCGCGTGATGGCGTCGAAGCCGGCGATGACGGCAGCGGCGTCGACCATGGTCTCGTGGCCCGCCACGGCGCTCAGCGTGGCACGCGCGTCGGCAAGCTTGGCCCGATCGAGGATGGCCGCGTCGGCGAAGGCCAGCAGTGCCGCCTCATGGAGCACACCGCTGTCGCCGTCTCGACTGACGATGGCACCCAAGACGAAGTCCGGGCCGTAGTGCTTGCCGCTCCGCCGGAGCAGGTCGAGATGGCTGGTCGTTCAATAGTGGCACTGGTTGTGGACCGCCACGCGCGCCGCCAGCATTTCGATTTGGGCATGGTCGATGGCCCGGTACTCGCGAGCGAAGTCGCGCATGGCGTGCTGCGGCAGGTACATGGCCTCGAACAGGTCCCAGAACTGCATCATCGCCTCGGGCACCAGGCTCAGCGCCAGATGCACGTTGCCGCCCGAGCGTCCGGCGCAAGCGTAGAGGGGCGGATCCTCCGGTCCGACGTCGGCCGGCGCGAGCATCGGCATCCAGCCCAGCCCGGGCTTGGCACGCTTGGGACGGCGGCGCGTCGGCTCGCCGGATTGCGTCCCAGGTAGCGCGCGCTCGGCCGCACCGCGCGCGCGACCGAACGTGTCGAGCGCCGTCGTGATAGCAACGACGCTCAGCAGCTCGACATAGGCCTCGTCGGACAAGGCGCTGTCCGTGGTCCGCCGGTACCAGCTCTCCGACAGTCGGCCCGGATCGGAGACGATGCGGTGGATCGCCTCGACGGCAGCCGATGCAAGGTCGGTTGCCGCATCGTGCTCGCCAGAAACGCCATGGGGCAACAGCGCTTGCTTGCGCCGCCGGCACAGACTGCACGCGTGGACGGCGCGTGTTTCCTGCACAATCTTCAGCCGCTCTCCAGCGGTCCACCAAACGCCCGGCTCGCCCAGCGCCGCATGCGCTCGTTCGATGGCGTTCTGCAGCTCTTGCCGCATGGTGAAAATCTAGGCCGCAGACGGCAGAGCGTCGAGGCCATAGACTGGCGGCGGGAGGAGATGTGCCGCTCTGGATACCGATCACCATCGCCGCTGCGCTGTTTCAGAACATTCGCACCACCATGCAGCAGAAGATCCGCGGGGTGCTGAGCGTCGATGGTGCGAACTATGTCCGCTATCTCTACGGCGCCCCCCTCGCCCTCGGTGGGCTGGCGGTCCTTGTCATCGGCACGGGCCGCTCCGTGCCGGCCCTTTCGGCCTCGTTCTTCGTTCTGGTCGCGATCGCGGGCGTGGCGCAGATCGTGGCCACGTCGCTCATGATCCATTCGTTCTCGCTGCGCAACTATGCGGTTGGCACCGTCTATTCCAAGACCGAGACGGTGTTCGTCGCCCTGTTCGCGACCTTCGTCGCGCACGAGCCGCTGAACCTTGGTGCCTGGTTCGGCATCGTGGTGTGCCTGTTCGGCGTCGCCATCCTCACCCTGCGGGGGTCGCTGGCCAACCTCGGGACGGTGCTGGCCCACCTCACGCACAAGGGGGCGATCTACGGACTTCTGTCGGGGGCGATCTTCGCCCTGGCGGCGGGCAACATCCGCGAAGCCTCGAAGCTCCTGCCCGACGGCGACTTCATCATTCGCGGCATCACGGTGCTCGCCTGCATGAACACGATCCAGGTCGTGCTGATGGCGGCCTACCTCTCACGCCGCGACCGCCCGCAGCTCTCCAAGGTGTGGATCAACTGGCGCTCTTCGATCTGGGTCGGCATCTTCAGCGTGCTCGGCTCGGCCGGCTGGGCGCTGGCAATGACCTTGGAGAATGCCGCCCTGGTGCGTGCCGTCGGCCAGATCGAGCTGGTGTTCACGTTCATCGCCTCGCACGTCGTGCTCAAAGAGCGGCCGACCAGCGGCGAATGGTTTGGCAGCCTGCTGGTGGTGGGCGGCGTGGTCCTCATCCTCATTGTCCGGTGACTCCATGACAGAAAGCAATCCAAGGCCGCTGCACGGCGTGCGCGTGCTGGACTTCTCGACCACCATCGCCGGGCCGCATTGCAGCCGTCTGCTGGCCGACATGGGCGCCGACGTGATCAAGGTCGAAGCCCCCGAAGGCGACTTGATGCGCAGCCGGCCGGTGCAACGCAACGGCGCCGGCACGATGTTCGGCCAGCTCAACGCCGGCAAGCGCTGCATCGTGCTCGACCTCAAGAAGCCCCAGGCGATCGCCGCCGTGAAGAAGCTGGTCGCGACGGTCGACATCGTGCTGGAGAACTACCGTCCGGGCGTCATGAAGCGGCTGGGCCTCGACTATCCTGTGCTCGCGAAGATCAATCCGCGGCTGATCTACGGCGCGATCTCGGGCTACGGCCAGACCGGGCCGGCGGCCGGCCGGCCGGCCTATGCGCCGGTGATCCACGCGTCGACCGGCTACGACATGGCCCATCTCTTTTATCAGCAGGGCCGCCAGCGGCCCGACAATTGCGGCATCTTCGTCGCCGACTATGCCAGCGGCGCCTATGCACTGGGCGGCATCCTGGCTGCACTGCATCAACGTCACGTCACCGGCAAGGGCCAGATGGTCGACGTCTCGATGTTCGAGACCCTGATCGGCATGCTTTTAGGCGAGGTAAACCGCGCGCAGTTCGACTTCGAAATGCCGTCGCGCCCGATGTACGGCCCGATCGAAGCCAAGGACGGCTACGTCATGCTGGCGACGGCCAGCGAACGTACCTTCCAGGACATGGCGGCCGCTGCTGGTCGCAAGGATTGGCTCACCGACCCGCGCTTCGAGAAA
>JAFAKN010000123.1 GCA_019235415.1 Alphaproteobacteria bacterium | reverse complement strand
CCTACCTTGCCAATCTTCCTGCCGGGCCTCATCGGCTTCCTCGCCTGGAAACACAAGCGTGCCTGAACCGTCGCCTCACCGGCCTTCCGGCTTCCCCTCTGGCGCCCCGTCCGGCTCATGGGCCAACACCGCCACGATCGGCGACGTGGCCGCGTTCGTCACCAGCAAGAATGCCGGACCCTACAAGGTGGCGCTCGACATCGTCTTCTCGACCGCCGCCGACTACCAGCGCTTCGTCGGTCACGCCGGCCTCGACCGCGAGGCCGTGGCGGCCATCTACGGCATCCCGCGCGCCGACGTTTTGGACGTCATCCACTTCGCGCCGGCCTTCGCCGTCAAGGTCACGCTCAAGCGGCGCATCACCGCCGGGGCGCGCGGCGACAGCGACGTCTACGGCGCGCAGCAGCACGTGCCCCTCATGCAACACCGGATCCCCTGGTAATGACCCCCGCCAGCCCCACCCCCATCGGCCTCACTCCTGACAGCCTCACCGTCTTCGCGCCGCAGGGCATGCTGGGCTACGGCATTCCCGAGCGTTCGATGCGCCTCGGCATGGAGCGCCGGCCCGACGTCCTCGCCGTCGATGCCGGATCGATCGACCCCGGCCCGCACTATCTCGGCGCCGGCACCTCGTTCACCAATCGCCGCTCGGTTGCCAAGGACCTGGAGATGATCCTCGATGCTGCCCATGCGCAGCGCATCCCGGTCCTGATCGGCAGCGCCGGTGGCGCCGGCGGCGACGCCCATCTCGACTGGCTGATCGAGATCTATCGCGAGATCTGCCGCGAGCGCGGCTACCGCTTCCGCACGGCACGCATCAGCGCCGAGCTGGACCGCGACTGGTTGCGCCGCCGGTTGGCCGACGGTGCCATCTCCCCGCTCGACCACGACATAGCCCTGATGCCGGGCCATCTCGATCGGGCGACGCGGATCGTCGGCCAGATGGGCTACGAGCCGTTCATGCGCGCGATCGAATCAGGCGCCGAGGTCGTCATCGCCGGCCGCGCTTTCGATCCGGCGATGATGGGCGCGCACGCCTTGCTGCGCGGCTTCGACCGCGGCCTCACCGTGCACATGGGCAAGCTGCTGGAATGCGGCGGCGCCGCCGCCTATCCGCGGCATGGCTCGGACGGGCTATTAGCCACCCTGCATCGCGACTCGTTCACCGTCGAGCCGCCCAATCCGGACAAGGTCTGCACCGTCGCATCGGTCGCCGCGCACTCGCTCTACGAACGCGCCAACCCCTACCACATGGAGTTCCCCGGCGGCGCCATCGACCTGCACGCCACCCGCTTCGAGCAGGAGAGCGAGCGCGTGGTGCGCATCTCCGGCACGCGCTATGTCGCGGCGCAGCACTACACCATCAAGCTCGAGGGCGTGGAATGCGTCGGCTACCGCACCATTGCCATCGCCGGCGTCCGCGACCCCATCCTGATCGCGCACTTCGACGACTACGTGGCCAACATCCGCAGCCGCGTGGCGGAGCGCTATCCCGATGGCTACACGCTCAACATCCACAGCTACGGGCGCAACGGGGTCATGGGTCCGATCGAGGCGGCGCGCGCCGAGCCACCGTTCGAGATCGGCCTGGTGTTCGAGGTCATCGCCGACGATCCCGACACCTCGGCCGCGGTTTTAGCGCTGACTCGGTCAGCGGCGCTGCACGTCACCTACCCCGGCCGCAAGGCCATCGCCGGCAACCTCGCCTTCCCGTTCTCGCCGTCCGACATTCCTGTCGGCCCGGTCTACGAGTTCACCATCCATCACCTGGTCAAGACCGAAGACCCCTGTTCGCCTTTCGCCATGGACCTCTTTACGCCCTGATGCTGCCGCTCATCGAGAGATGACGCAGCGGGCCATTCGCCGACCGCCGCGCCGTCAATCGGCAAGAGGATCGGGGCGCAGCTGAAACTCGACCACGAGCGGATTTGATCGCGTTTGCGGCGTTGCACCTGGCGCTCCGGGCGCCGGTGCGTCAATGCCTTCGATATGGAAAGGAGTGCGATTGCCGGAGGTGGCCCACAGCGCGCGGCCTTTCCAGCCGGCGTTCGGCTCGTCGATCCGCCCCTCCAGGCCCTTGGCAAAGAAGCCCATCGGGTAAGGGACACGGAGCTCGACGATCTGGCCGCCGGCCAGCGCATGCAACGAATCCGATTGGTTGCCGGTCGCGATCGGCACATTGGCACCCAACCCCAGGATGTTGTGCTGGTCCACCCAGACGAAATAGGGATTTTCCTCGGCGCCGGGGTCGCCCTGGAATCCGGGGCCGGGCAGCGGGTAGAACGAAAAGCCCTCGGGGCATTTCTCGCCCTTCTCGGCGCCGGGGCCATTGAGCGGCCCCTTGCACTTGCGCCGATCGAAGCTGGCAATGTGGCCGCTGTCGAGCGGCAACCAGGCAACACCCTCGCGGTCGACGTCCATGCCGCGAATGCCAAAACCGGGCAACGGGATCCTGTAGAGCTCGGTCAAGGCGGTTTCGGACGGGTTCGGCCCCGGCGCAACCCGCATGATGTAGCCAGGATTAGCGAGGCTCGACCCCCAGAGCGAGCCGTCGGCCGGCGACCACGAAATCGCATACAGGGCAAAGGGAATGCGCGTGTCCTTGGCCGGGTCGATCGGCTGGCCCGGCTCGTTCCACTCGGCGGTGCGCTTGCCATTGCCCACGGTGTCGACAATGAACGGCGTCCAGCCTTGTGACTTGACCGGATCGTGCGTTTCCCAGAAGAGCTTCGTGTTGATCCAACCGACGACGGCCGCCTGGGGCACCGGCGCCCCGCCGAGACCCGTATTGTTGCTGAGCCACAGCGTATTGTCGGCGTCCTCGGCGAAGTTCAGGTGATGGGTGCCAAAGCAGGTGTCGATCATCGTGAACTGCTTGGCCTTGGGATCGTAGACCGTCACCTGGCGGGAGTTCTGAAAGAACCCGTCATGCGGCAGATCGAGCGGATAGAGCTGCGCCGAGCGAAGCTGTGAGCCCTTCTTGCAATAGTCCGGGACATCCTTCGGCGAGCGGTTCTGCGCGGCGTAGTAGACGCGGCCATCCTGGTCCATCGCCGACGTGTGTGCGTTGACCTTACTATCCCAGGTCTGCTCCATGCCCCAGTAGGGCGAGGCGACGGCGACCTCGTTCGCCAGTGCCGAGCTCGGCGTGCCGTCGCGCACCGGCGGCTGGATCGTGGTCTTGGTGTTGCGCACCGGATCGAGCACCGGCTGCAGGCTGGTGCTGAGTTCGGTGTCGCCGTATATCGGGCCGTAGCCGTTCACTGTCGGTCGGCGCCGATCCGTCGTCGTCAGGTCGTGCAGATAGTGCTTGGGGTCGAGCCAATCGCGCACCGTAATGACGAGGTTGCGCTCGATGCCAACCGGCCGCGGCGGACTGCGGCTCGGCAACTCGCCGCCCTTGATACGGTCGGTCCAATCGGCGAGCGCGGCCAGATGGCCGCCATCGGGGGTCATCACCTGGCCGATGAAATTCAGCATGTCATGCCCGGCGGGGCCGACTGCAAGCCTCTGTGTCCAGGCGTCGCGCGCCGAATCGAAATGACCGAGCGCGCCGGGAATTGTCCGCGTCGCATAGTTGCCGATCTGGTGGCAATTGCCGCAGCCATTGGTCTTGACGAAGTTGAGCCACTGCTCCTGGGTCTTGAAGTTCTCCGGGATGCCGTTGCCCTTGTCCCCGGTTCCCGGGAAGCGGCTCTTGTCGGGAACGCGGATCATCGAGGCCCAGTAGATGGCCGGGTAGTATTGCGCCGCGGCGGCAAGGCTCGGCGCGACGACAGCCGTGAGATTGCGGGTCTTGCCCAGCTCGGCCGGAACCTTCTCGGAATCGACGAGGCCATACCCGCGCACCCAGACGCGATAATTGGCTTTCGGCAAGTCCGGGATCAGGTAGCGGCCACGCTCGTCGGTGACGACGATCTTCGCAAAGCGAGTGCCGAGATCCTTGGTCTCGGCGATCACCCAGACGCCGGCCTCGGGTCCAAAGCGGCCGGCGACGACCCCGCCGATCGATTTGTCGCCGACCGCGAGCGCCGCCGGATCGGAGCTATTAGGCTGCTGCGCATCCGCAATACCAGCAGCGAGAAGAAATACGGCACAGCTGGCGGCCAAGAGGTTCGTCTTGCGACTGGCCATGCTCCGTCCCCTTCTTCCACATTCGCTTCTTCAGGAGCCAACATATCCGATCAGTTGAGCCAGCGAAATTCCGCAACGGACCTTGGCGACGGCCGCCGTGCAAGCACGGCGGTTCCGCGCCTTCAGGCCTTTGCGTATTCCAGGCGGAAGCCGTCGCCCCAGCGCTTGATGTGGCCGACCGAAGGCGACGGGAAGTGCATCGTGCAGCACAACGTGTCGCTGTCGCAGTAACGCTCGAGGAAGCTTCGGCGCGTGCGGACGGCCTGGTCGCGGTCGGTGTCGACGCGCATCACCAGGTCGGGATAGCGGGCCTGGATCGGCGAATGGATCAAATCGCCGGTGAACACTGCGGCGTCGGAGCCCTTGCCGGCGCAGACCGCGAAATGGTCGGGCGTGTGGCC
>JAFAKN010000523.1 GCA_019235415.1 Alphaproteobacteria bacterium | reverse complement strand
CATGGCGGTCGCAAGGGCACCGGCCTCGACGCCCTGGCATGGGCGCGGCGCATGACCGAATTCGGTGCCGGCGAGATCCTGCTTACCTCGATGGACCGCGACGGGACACGATCGGGCTTCGACATCGCGCTGACCCGCGCGGTGTCGGATGCGGTGCCGGTGCCGGTGGTGGCGTCAGGTGGCGTCGGCACGCTGCAGCATCTGGTCGACGGCGTGGTCGACGGCGGCGCATCGGCCGTGCTCGCGGCATCGATCTTTCATTTTGGTGAATTCACGATCGCACAAGCGAAAGAGACGCTCGCCAAAGCCGGCGTCGCAGTGCGACAAATCTCGCAACCCACATGAGAATCGCGTAGACTCGAAGAGAAGACGCGAATGCAGCCGCTCTGGGAAGAGGCGGCGGAGTCCCCTCGCATGGCTAAACGCAAGAAACCCAAGAAAGCGCACAAGAAGAATCGCTCGAACGGCCACGTCGAGGACGTCTCGCACGTGCTCGACCGGCTGTTCCTGGTGATCGACAGTCGCAAGGGCGCCAGCCCCGACACCTCCTACACGGCGCGCCTGTTCAACAAAGGCCGCCTGCAGATCGCCAAGAAGCTCGGCGAGGAAGCCGTCGAAGCCGTGATCGAAGGCGTCCGCGGAGACCGTCCCAAGCTGGTCGCCGAAAGCGCTGACGTGCTCTACCACCTTCTGACGCTGTGGGCTGCGAGCGGCGTCGAGCCCGAGGCGGTGTGGTCCGAGCTGGCGCGCCGCGAGGGCCTGTCCGGCGTCGCCGAGAAGGCGGGGCGCAAGGGCTGAGCTGCTGCCGTAATATCGCCGCTCCGAGCCCGCAACGGAGTGGTCATGTCCGCCTACGATCGCAACAACGTGTTCGCCCGCATCCTGCGCGGAGAGCTGCCCTGCAAGAAGGTCTACGAGGACGAGTTTGCGCTCGCCTTCCACGACATCCATCCGCTGGCGCCGGTGCACGTGCTGGTGATCCCCAAGGGCGAATACGTCTCCCAGGCCGACTTTTGCGCCCAAGCGTCCGATGCGCTTGTGGTCGGCTTCTGGCGTGCGGTGGCTCGAGTCGCCAACGAGCTGGGGCTGGAGGCGGAGGGCTACCGCATCGTGGCCAACCACGGCCCCAATGGCGGCCAACTCGTCTTCCATTTTCACGTCCATGTGTTTGGTGGCCGCCCGATGAGCCATCGCATGGGCAACATGCCGCGCCCGGGCCAGCAGGAATGATACGGCGCTTGATGCTCGGCGCGGCCCTCATGTCCCCTTTCGCGGCGAGGGGCCAGCCTGCGCGAGCCCAAGCGGTGCGCCCGCAAGCGGCGAAAAGGGGCTTTTATGACAGCGGCACCAAGGAACTCGCGGTGCGCTTCGCGGGAAGCGGCGATGTGATGCTGGCCGGCACCCTTCTGCTGCCGATCAAGAGCGAGCTGCAGAAGGTGCCGGGCGTGGTGCTGGTGGCGGGCAGCGGCCCGACCGACCGCGACGGCAACAATCCGCTGGCACCCGAGCGCATCGACCTGTTGAAGCAACTTGCCGAGCTGCTCGCCGAGGCGGGCATCGGGAGCCTGCGCTACGACAAGCGCGGTATCGGCGGCTCGACGCCGCGTGTCAGGGGCACGCTCGAGGACGAGGAGCGGTTCGTCACCTGGGACCACTTCGTCGGCGACGTCGTGGCGGCGCACGCCGAGCTGGTGCGACACGATGAGATCAAGGCCTACGCCACCGCGCTGCTGGGCCACAGCGAAGGCGGCCTCCTGGCGCTCGCCGCGGCGCCGCAGATCGCGGCCAACAAGCCGCACGCTCTGGTGTTGGCCGCCACGCCGGGCCGGCCGTTCGGCGAGATCCTGCGCGCGCAGATCGCCCGCTCGGCGCCCAAGCTCAGCGACGGCGTTCAGCATGTCCTGAGCGCCATTCGGGAAACCGGCCACATCCCCAGCGGCCTGCCCAAGGAGCTGGAAATCCTCTTCCCGGCCTATGCCGGCCCCTTCCTGCAGCGACTGATTGCGTTCGAACCCGCGGCGGCGCTTGCCAACCTCGATCAGGCCTGCCTCGTCATCCAGGGCGGCGCCGACCGGCAGGTGGTGCCGATGGAGGACGTGCAGCCGCTGATCGACGCGCTCGGCAAGCGCACGGTGTCGGGCGAGGCGATCGTGATCCCGTCGGTCAGCCACAATCTCAAGCTCGTCACCTGGCCGACCGATCCAGGCTTCACGGGCCCGATTGCGCCTGCGGCGGCCAGCAAGCTCAAGGACTGGCTGACGACGGCGTTGGGCGCCTGACTAGACGGACGCGCGCTGCTGAACTGACGCTGGCCGCTTGATCGGCGGCGACGAGGCGTCGATCATCGCGGCCGCAGGAGGATGAGCCATGACGGTGACAGTGCGCGCACTCACGCCGGCGGTCGGCGCGGAGATCGGCGGCGTCGATCTCAGACGGCTGAGCGATGCCGAGTTCCAGGCGATCGAGCGCGCCTGGACGGAACATTCGATGATCCTGCTGCGCGGCCAAAGTCTCGGCGACGATGACCTCCTGGCGTTCAGCCGGCGCTTCGGCG
>JAFAKN010000181.1 GCA_019235415.1 Alphaproteobacteria bacterium | reverse complement strand
GTTCGAACGGCGACTGCTGAACGATGCGGCAAGCGAATTCGCGGCCGCCCTGCAGGAGGTGTTTTACATCACGCGCCTGCGCGTGGCGGCCAAGGTGACCGGCGAGGGCATGCCGAAGGTCGACGGCCGCCTCAGCACGCATGTTCTTGATACACATTCCGGGCGGCCGGCGGCAGGCGTCGCGATCGAGCTGCACGAATTGGCCGGAGAGCGCACCTATCATGTCGCGAGCGCCGTCACCAATGCCGACGGTCGCACCGAGCGGCCGTTGATCGGCGAGCGTCCGCTGCCGATCGGCCGCTACGAGCTGCGTTTTGCCATTGGCGACCACTATCGCAGCAGGGGGATCGACAGCGGCAATCCGCCGTTCCTCGACATCGTGCCTTTGCGCTTTTCCATCGCCGAGCCCGAGGGGCATTATCACGTCCCATTGCTCTTCACGCCCTGGGGCTACACGACCTACAGAGGCAGTTAGAAGGAGAAATATATGACCAGCTATAGCGACGTCTCACTGATGATCGACGGCGCCTGGAGCAAGGGCGCGGGCGGCCGGACGATTCCCGTGATCAATCCTGCGACCGAGGAAGTGATCGGCCAGGTGGCGCACGCCGAGAAGAGCGACCTCGACCATGCGCTAGAAGCCGCCGACAAGGGCTTTAGGCAATGGCGCAAGGTCTCGGCCTACGAGCGCTACAAGATCATGCGCAAGGCGGCCGACCTGATGCGTCAGCGGCTCGACGACATCGCCACCATCATGACCATGGAGCAGGGCAAGCCGCTGTACGAGGCCAAGGTCGAGACCAACCTGGCCGCCGACATCATCGACTGGATGGCCGAGGAAGGCCGCCGTACCTACGGCCGCATCGTGCCGGCGCGCGCCGAGAATGTGTACCAGCTGGTGATGAAGGAGCCGGTCGGCCCCGTGGCGGCTTTCACGCCGTGGAACTTCCCGATCAACCAGGTGGTGCGCAAGGCCTCGGCCGCGCTGGCGACCGGCTGCTCGATCATCGTCAAGGGACCGGAGGACACGCCGGGCTCGTGCGCGCAGCTCATCAAGGCGTTCGTCGATGCCGGCGTGCCGGCGGGCGTCATCCAGCTGGTCTACGGCGTGCCGTCGGAGATCAGCGAGTACCTGATCCCCCATCCGATCATCAAGAAGGTGACCTTCACCGGCTCGACGCCGGTCGGCAAGCAGCTGGCGGCGTTGGCGGGTGCGCACATGAAGCGCGTCACGATGGAGCTCGGAGGCCATGCTCCGGCGATCGTGTTCGAGGACGCCGACCTCGAGCAGGCGGTGAATGTCCTGGGCGCAAACAAGTTCCGCAACGCCGGTCAGGTCTGCGTCGCGCCGACGCGCTTCCTGGTGCACGAGAAGGTCTATCCGGAGTTCGTCGAGCGCTTCACCGCCTACGCCAAGAACATGAAGGTCGGCAACGGGCTCGAGGCCGACACCAAGATGGGACCGCTGGTCGCCGAGCGGCGCCTGCATGCGATGGACGCAATCGTGAGCGACGCCATCGCCAAGGGCGCCAAGATCCAGACCGGCGGTCAGCGCAAGGGCAACAAGGGTTACTTCTACGAGCCCACGGTCATGACCGACGTGCCGCTTTCCGCCAAGATCATGAACGAGGAGCCGTTCGGGCCGCTGGCGCCCATAAGCCCGTTCAAGGATTTCGACGGCGTGGTGAAGGAGGCCAACCGGCTGGCCTGGGGCCTCGCGGCCTACGCCTACACCAAGAACACCAAGACGGCGGCGCAGGTCGGGGCGGCGTTCGAAAGCGGCATGGTGTCGATCAACCACCATGGGCTGGCGCTGCCCGAAGTGCCGTTCGGCGGCGTGAAGGATTCCGGCTACGGCTCGGAGGGCGGGCTGGAGGCGCTCGAGGCGTATCTCAACACGAAGTTCGTGAGCCAGCTCGGGATGTGACGCAGCTCACCTCCCCTTCGCGGAAACCGCGAAGGGGAGGTGCCGCCGTAATCGGCGGCGGAGGGGTCATGCTCACGAGGTCCAGTGACCCATGACCCCTCCGTCGCGGTATGACCGCGACACCTCCCCAACTTCGTTGGGAGGAGGGCTAGCCCACCTGCGCGCCTGACGCCTTGATGATCGGCGCGAGCTTGTGCTCCTCGGCGCGGCGGAAATCGCCGGCTGCGGCGGGGTCGAGCCAGAACGGCGTGGCGCCCTGGCCGAGGAACGTCGTCTTGAGCCGTTCGCTGGTCAGCGCCTGCTTGGTGAGCTCGGACGCCTTCTCGACCATCGCAGCCGGCAGGCCGGCGGGGCCGCACAGGCCGCCCCATGAGGTCATCTCAACACCTGGATAAGACTCCGCCAGGGTCGGCACTTCAGTTGCGACCGGGCTGCGCTCGGGACCGGTCACCGCGAGAGCGCGCAGCTTGCCTGCGCGCACCTGGGTGAGGGGGCCGGGAATGTTATCAATGATCATGTCGATCTGGCCTGCGAGCACGTCCTGCATGGCCGGCGCGCCGCCCCGGTAGGGCACGTGCACCATGTCGATGCCAGCGCGCTGCTTCAGCATCTCGCCGAGGATATGCGGGCTCGTGCCGGCGCCACCGGTTGCGAAGGTGTACTTGCCGGGATTCGCCTTGGCGAGCGCCACGAACTCGGCCAGCGTCTTGGCTGGGATATCGAGCTTGATCGCCAGCATGTTGGGCACCGACCACAGCATGCTGACTGGCGTGAAATCCTTGTCCGCATCGAACGGAAGCTTGGCGTAGAGCGTCGGCGAGATGGCGTGCGCGCCGATGCTGTAGAGCCCGACCGTGTAGCCGTCGGGCGCCGACTTGGCGATCGCGTCGGCCCCGACATTGCCGCCCGAGCCGCCCTTGTTCTCGACGATGAACTGCTTGCCGGTGAGCTCGCTCAGCTCCTGGCAGACCACGCGCGAAAGCGTGTCGGTCGGCCCGCCCGCCGGAAACAGGTTGATGTAGACCACCGGTCGATTCGGCCAGTCACTGCCGGCGCGTGCCACGCCCGAGGCAATCATCGGGCTCGCGACGAGCCCCGCCATCGCCGCCAACCCGCGGCGGCGCGTGAAGATTCTTCCCGTCATGGGCGCTGCCTCCCGGCCGCTTCTTGGTTTGGGCGCAGCATAAACCGGGAGGCGACCGTGCGCATCCCGGGCGGCGGGTCAGTCGACCTTGGCCCCCGAGGCCTTGACGACCGGGGCGAGCCGCTTGGCGTCGGCGGCGCGGTAGGCGGCGGTGTCGGCGGCGCTCATCCAGGTGGGCGTGGCACCCTGCTTCAGATAGCTCGCCTTGACGTCGGGGCTGTCGAGCGCCTGCTGGGTGAGCGCCGAGAGCTTGTCGACCAC